>NZ_JADEXP010000065.1 GCF_015207065.1 Leptolyngbya cf. ectocarpi LEGE 11479
ATCTATAGGTGGGACTAAAGGGACTAAATGACGATGCAATTACACTATACCAATCTGATTCTGAAACGCTGTCCACCGTGATATTTTTTGAACGATGAAAACTCTTATTTATCAATGTTTTTGTAGCTTTTGTAACGTTTAATTGTATTCTTTGCAGCTTGTAAAGCTTTGATAACATTCTTTGTTTGAAAATATCGTTAATATCTCCCTATTTTTTGGCTTTCAGCTAATAACTTAGGTTTTGGGTTTTATGGTTGTCAGATGTCTATAGACGTCTATATTTCTCAATAATTTGGATTGCATGTCTCAGCCTGAACCTCCTGACTTGTCTGCCTTTGTGGCTGTTGAAGCATTAGTTGACTGTCCTGGCACCCAGGGACTTTATACCTATAGAATTCCTAAAGATTTCACTGTGGAGTCTGGAGATATTGTCAGTGTGCCCTTTGGGGGCCGTCAGCTGGGTGCGATCGCAATTCGATTGCTATCAATAGCGTCGACATCAATGCTGGATTACAAACTTCGCAATGTGGAGAGCATTGTTAGTCGGGGCTTTTTTTCTAAAGATTATTGGAAGATATTAGAACGTGTTGCTAACTACTATCAGACCTCTCTGATTCAGGTCATTCGAACGGCGCTGCCGCCGGGTCTATTAGGTCGTTCGCAACGTAGAATCCGACTAAAATCGACGGCGAGAGCGTTGTCACCGCACCCCCCACTGAGTGCCTCTGCTCAAACCCTGCTGGATGTTCTGCAGGGTTCCCCTCAGGGTGACTATACATGGCGTTATTTACAACGGCAACATCCGCAGGCGAGGGCAGGGCTAAAGATGCTGCTCAGCTACGGATGGGTGGAAAGTTATTTGGCGATCCCAGCAGTCCCCCGTCCTCAGCAGAGACAGGCGGTCAGTCTGACCGCCTCAAGTGTGTCCTCAACCGATACGCTAACCCAGCGTCAGCAAGAAATTTTGATCACGCTGCAGCGGTATGGGGGCGATCTGTGGCTCAGTGATGCCTTGCAGCGGCTGCAGACAACCAGTGCTACGCTGCAGCGGCTAGCAGCCAAAGGCTACCTTGCCATTGCTCCCCGTGAACGCCTGCGGGTGGGTAGTCATTCCCAGGCGGCTGCCGACCGACCTAAATCCCTCACTCCCGATCAGCAGCAGGCACTCACTGTGCTGAATGGGTTAACGGGATATGCCGAAGTGCTGCTGCATGGCGTCACCGGGTCTGGCAAAACTGAGGTCTACCTGCAGGCGATTGTGCAACGGCTACAGGTAGGAAAATCGGTACTGGTTTTGGTGCCAGAGATTGGTCTGACACCGCAGCTGACGGATAGATTTCGGGCTCGATTTGGCACTCAGGTGTGTGTTTACCACAGCGGTCTGTCTGAGGGGGAACGCTATGACACCTGGCGACAGATGTTGGCTGGCCAGCCCCAGGTGGTCATTGGCACCCGCTCTGCCATTTTTTCCCCCCTGCCTCGGTTGGGCATGATTGTGCTGGATGAAGAGCATGACGGCAGCTTTAAGCAAGACCAGCCCGCGCCTTGTTATCACGCTCGTACTGTGGCTCGGTGGCGAGCACAGATGGCTGATTGCCCGCTGGTGCTAGGGTCTGCGACGCCTGCATTGGATACGTGGGTCGCGGTGACGGAAACCCGTGATCGTAATACTGTAGAGGCGTTCCATGGAACGCCTCTACATGATCGTGGAACGACCCATTATTTATCCTTGCCTCACCGCGTTCACCAACGGCCTCTGCCCCCGGTCAACGTGGTGGACATGCGCCTAGAACTCCAGGCAGGTAATCGTTCTGTATTTAGCCGTCCGTTACAAACGGCCCTTGAAAAAATGCAGCACCGGGGGGAGCAAGGGCTGCTGTTTATCCATCGTCGAGGGCACAGCCGCTTTGTCTCCTGTCGCAGCTGTGGCCATGTAATGGAGTGTCCGGACTGCGATGTGTCCCTGGCCTACCATCAGCCGCAGGACAATGGACCGGCCCACTTGCGCTGTCACTACTGTGGCTATGGGCAGCGCCACCCTGACCAGTGCCCCAGCTGTAAATCGCCCTATCTCAAGCACTTTGGCAGCGGGACCCAGCGGATTGTCCATGAGTTGCAGAGCCAGTTTCCAGGGCTGAGCTGTCTGCGGTTTGATAGTGATACGACGCGGGCTAAGGGTGCACATCGAGCCCTGCTAGAGCGGTTTGCTGCGGGCGAGGCCGATGTCTTGGTGGGCACTCAAATGCTCACTAAAGGGATTGATTTGCCACAGATTACAGTGGTGGGGGTGGTGGCAGCGGATGGTCTGTTGCATATGCCTGACTACTGGTCCGGGGAGCGGGCATTTCAGACATTGACCCAGGTGGCTGGACGGGCTGGACGGGGAGAACACCCTGGGCAGGTGATTTTACAAACCTATACGCCTGACCATCCAGTGATTGGGGCAGCCAAGACGCACAACTATCAGGCCTTTATCGATCATGAAACAGAGCACCGGCAGCTGCTGGGCTATCCACCCTATGGTCGTCTGGTGCTATTGCGGCTCAGCAGCCCCGTAGAGGCCGAGACAGAAAGGGCTGCCCAGCGCTGTGCGGAGCAGCTGCAGGTGCTGATTGCAAGTCCAGGCGGTAAGGCGGACTCGGAGATGGCTGAGCCGAGCTGGTTAGATGCTAGCGGTCCGACTGTGTTAGGCCCCACCCCGGCCCCGGTCTATCGGGTGGCACGACGCTACCGCTGGCATGTGTTGTTAAAGCTGCCGTTGGCTGGGTCGGTTCCTGATTTGAAGATCTTGCGATCGCACCTCCCCAAATCCGTCAGGCTAACCATTGATATCGATCCGTTGAATCTGAGCTAAGGACAGAGAAATGAACAACATCTATATTCCTCAACGGGACAAGTAGAGGACTGAGCGGCGTCGAAGTCCGACTCAAGTGGAATCTATTTAGTCTCTGCTCCTAAGTTGGTTATCACTTCTGCTAGGGCCAGCATGCGCTTACAAATAAAAGCGAACATAGGCCCACCACATCAGCACATTGCTACCAACTAAGAGGGCTTTGACCCAGCGAGACCGCAGCAGACGCCACACCCGCCAGCTAGCGATCAGCGCCAGCAAAAACTCCACCAGGGCAAAAACTCTGCCGTGGTGGTCCGGGTCCCAATAGGAAATAGGACTCTCAAAGCGAAAATTACTCAGGGGCCAAAAATGTCGGTGGCCATCGTCCACGTGGACAGGCAGATCGCCCAAGCAGTGCAAAATTACGCTGAGCGCAAGAAAGATCGCGCCATCGGCTAGCGGCTGCCAGCCAGGATAGCGACGTCGGCCCCAAACGGCCACACCAATAGCCAATAGCGCCAGGGGAATTGAGTTGCCCACATCAAAGATGGTTTGCCAAAAAGGCTCATAGTAGGTCTCCCTCCAAATGGTGGCCTCATCCAGATTGGCGATCAGCTTAGCCCAGCCATAGAAGCCAAACATGGCTAAATCTGGCAGCAGCGCTCCCCAAAAAATGGGGCTATTGAGTTTTGGCCGCGCCCGACGGCCCAGCAGGGCCAGGTTGAAGATAACGTGGCTGGGGGTATTCATGGGTTGCTAACAAACCAATCAATTAACTTTCTAGCGATACTCAGTTTGCCAGGGACTGGTGGCATTGTGTCTTTGGTAAACCAGGCGGCTGATTCGATTTCGACCGGGTCAATGACGATATCGCCGCTGGCGTAGCGGGCAGTAAAACCAATCATCAGCGAATTGGGAAAGGGCCACGGCTGGGAACCAAAATAGCGAATATCCTGAATTTCAATCCCCACTTCCTCCCGTACTTCACGGGCCACGGTTTCCTCCAAGGATTCGCCCGGTTCGACAAAGCCTGCTAACACACTGTACATACCGGTTCGAAACCGATGGGCGCGGGCTAGCAGCACTTCTGGCCCTCTAGACACCAGCATGATCACCGCCGGGGACAGGCGAGGATATTGTCTCAGGCCGCACTGGGGACACTGTTTTACCCGTTCATACAGGGATTGTTCCATGGGGGTGCTGCAGCACCCACAGTACTGATGGGTGCGGTCCCACTCTACTAGCTGGGTGGCCTGACCTGCGATCGCAAACAGCGGCTCGGCTATCTGACCATAGAGTTCTCGCAGGGGGTGCAGGGCTAGGTTAGGCGGTAGGTCCAGGTCTGGGGGCAGTTCTGCGGCGTAACAGGGACCGTTGGTTAGGGTGCCGAGGTATTGCGATCGCACCGGTTTAATCCCCAACTCCTCCAAACTTTTTACCTGGGGCACGTCGATCCTGCTTTCCCCCGGCTCCCCCTCATCATCCGTCACCGCCACCAACAGCCGAGAGCCACAAAACCCAAACCACCACCCTGGTCCCTCAGGTGCCGTGGCCGGATTGATCCCGGCGACAAAGCCTGATGACACCGCAAATGGATTCATAGAAGGATGCATATCAGGAACTACCCATATCGTTATATCGCCCCGTCATACCGCTACGTAGCCGGTCCAAACTACCTGCGTTATCTTACGCTAAGCCCGATTAGCTTTACCGCTATCCCCTGATCGCCTTGATTAAAAACCCGTAATGACCATTTTCTCTAGTATCCACTCAGGCCATGCCCTCGTTGTTGGTGGCAATCGAGGTATCGGGTTAGGCTTTGTCCGTCAGCTATTGAGCAATAAACAATTTGCCCACATCTTTGCAACCTATCGCACAGAAAGTTCATCGACTGAACTCCTAAAACTCGCCCAGGCCGATGACAGACTGCACTGTCTCGCCATGGATATCACCGACGAAACCCAAATTGAAAACGGATTGGCAGATCTAAAAGCCATAGTCCCCCAGCTGCACGTCGTCATTAACTGTGTTGGCTTTTTACACGAAGGCTCCATTACCCCTGAAAAAGCACTACGGCAGCTCAACCCAGACCATCTGATGCGCTATTTCCAGGTCAACAGCATCGGTGCCGCCCTCCTTGCTAAACATCTATTACCGTTACTCAACCACCCGCAGCCAAATATTTTTGCCACCATCTCTGCCAAAATCGGCAGCATTGAGGACAACCGCCTGGGAGGCTGGTACGGCTACCGCGCCTCTAAGGCCGCCTTAAATATGTTTCTCAAAACGGCCGCCATTGAGTACAGCCGTCGTAGTAAACACACTGCCATCGTGTTACTTCACCCTGGCACCACCGACACCCGTTTGTCAGAACCCTTTCAGCGGGGAGTGCCCCCAGACAAGCTATTTCCAGTCGAAAAAACGGTGGGTCTACTGAGCAATGTCCTAGAGCAGGTCACCCTCGACGACAATGGGGCATTTTTCTCATGGGATGGCAGTCGTTTGCCTTGGTAAAGCACTAAGCTGACATTTTTGAAGTTTTGCAAGCGACATTGGCGTTTTATTACTGTTCTCCTCAGCCAATTCCATTACTCCGATAGACTGATCTCAGTCTTCAGAGCTTAGGACCCTCTGAAGTTCAATATCGAACCGGTTCATTTAAAATCCTCTATACTAAGGCCGCTCCAGGTTAAAGCTGCTCTGCTACCTGGAGTGGCTTTGGCATGTTTGGTATTTTCTTGTCTCGCTTATTTTATAGATTTTCTTTATCTTTTCGAAATCCCCCCATTCCCTAATGATATGGAGCAGACAGAAGTTGTTGTAATTGGTAGCGGCATCGGAGGACTATGCTGCGCTGCGCTCTTAGCTCGCTACGGTTACGATGTTGTTGTTTGTGAAAGTCATAGCATTGCAGGAGGTGCTGCCCATGGGTTTGAACGAGGCGGCTTCTCATTTGATTCTGGTCCATCCCTTTACTCAGGTCTGTCTTATAGTCCTTCCCCCAATCCGCTGCGTCAGGTTCTAGATGCCATTGGCGAAGATGCTCCGTGGCTAAATTATGACACCTGGGGCTGCTGTTTGCCCGAAGGAGACTTTGACACCACTGTGGGTGCCGAGCAGTTTTGTCAGGTGTTAGACCATCTGCGGGGACCGAAAGCTGTCCAAGAATGGCGACATTTACAGCGGATTATGCAACCCTTGGGGGCAGCCGCTATCGCCCTACCCCCAGCAGCAATTCGTTTTGATCTAGGGGCGTTTCAAACAGTCAGACACTTTTTACCTTCCTTGCTAAAACAGGGACCGCAGGTCGCTCGGCTCACCGGACCTTTTAGCCGGATTATGGATGGCATCATCCAGGATGACTTTGCCCGTCACTGGCTAGACATGCTGTGCTTTTTGCTCTCCGGTTTACCCGCTGCAGGCACCATCGCCGCTGAAGTCGCCTTTATGTTTGCAGACTGGTATCGACCGGGCGTGCAGTTAGATTATCCCAAAGGAGGGAGTGCGGCGCTGGTGGCGGCACTGGTACGCGGTTTACAAAAACAGGGAGGTGATCTGAGGCTAAATTCCCACATTAAAGAGATTTTATTAGATGGCGACCGGGCCGTTGGTGTGCAACTTCGCAATGGAGAGACAATACAGGCGTCTAAAGCGGTTATCTCTAATGCCTCCATTTGGGACACCCTAAAGCTGTTGCCATCTCTGCCATCCAAGCTCCATCGGTTTGTCAAAAAGCGTCAAGCTATTCCTGAGTGCGACAGTTTTATGCATTTGCATCTAGGACTAGATGCGACTGGTCTAGAGGGGCTAGCCTGTCATTACATTGTTGTCAATGATTGGAGCCAGGGGATAGATGCGCCGCAGAATCTTGTGCTCATCTCTGTTCCATCGGTGCTCGATCCGAGTCTAGCACCGCCAGGAAAACACGCGGTCCATGTGTATACACCAGGGAATGAACCCTACCCTCTCTGGGCTGGACTGAATCGTCACAGCGCTGAGTATGCTCAGCTAAAGCATCAGCGTGCTGAGGTCATGTGGCAGGCGTTGGCGCGTATTATTCCTGATATTCGCGACCGTTGTGACCTAATACTGGTGGGTACTCCGCTCACCCATGGGCGGTTTTTACGCCGCTATCATGGCTCCTATGGACCGGCTATTCGAGCAGGTCAGGGTATTTTTCCGGGACCGCGTACCCCGATCAAACATCTGTGGTGTTGCGGTGACTCTACATTCCCAGGGATTGGGCTACCTGCTGTGGCCGCCAGCGGTATGATGTTGGCCAATACGTTAGCACCTACGGCTAAACATATGACAATGCTTAGGGAAATCGGTGTTTTGACTCCGTAGTATTCCTTGTAAGTCGTGCGCCCATGTTCTCATGATGAAATACTCGGCTACTGGAGATCTATCTGTGAATTCGACGAATTTGCGTCTGTACTTAGACACGGCTGACATCGCTGCCTGGGAAACCTGGCTGCCGACGGAGATTTTTTATGGAGTGACCTGTAACCCGCTGTTGTTAGAACAGGCCCAGGTGCCTTGTACGCTGGGTTCTCTAACTCAATTGGCCACCACAGCATTTGAGCTGGGGGCTCAAGAAGTGCAGCTGCAAGCCTGGGGAGAGACCAAGCAGGCCCTGATAGCGACAGGGCAGGCGCTGGCAAAGATTGATCCGCGAGTGGTGGTAAAAGTCCCCATTACTCAGCTAGGTACGATCGCTGCCGCTGCTCTCATTGCTGCAGACATCCGAGTAACGATGACGGCTGTTTATGAGGTGCCTCAGATCCTGATTGCAGCCGCGCTGGGAGCAGACTATGCAGCCCCCTATCTGGGACGCATTAACGATGCTGGGGGCAATGGTCGTAAGGCACTCGCCCAAATGCAGCACGTGCTCAACGGCGTGCAAAGTTCTACCCGCATCCTTGCTGCCAGCATTCGTGATGTGAATGATCTAGCGTATTTAGCCGCCCAAGGTCTTGACACATTTACCTTTGCTCCACGAATTGCGACCGCTCTGTTTGCCAGTGAGCAAACCGCAGCAGCCACCGCAGCCTTTGAGTGGGCAGCTGAGGCCATGGGTGATGCTGCTGCTGAGGATTGACAGTGGCCAATCACTATTGTTCCACAGTTATCCCGGTCCATGATCTTGAACCTGCTTATGTTAGAACGGTAAGGCAGCTGTAAATCACCAAGACACTACCGCAGATCCATGAAAGTCAAAGCGTTTGTAGGCATCGCAGGATTAGGAGCATTGGCCGTTGCGCTCAGTGTCACTAACCCTAGTCAAGATCAGTACAATACCTTTGCTGCAGATACGCTGCAAAATGAAGTCCGGTCGTCCTTTTGTCAGGCCAAAGAGCTGGACAGCTGGCTAGGGGATTTGGGTAAAGCCTTAGGCGATCTCTGCGAGACGGCAATCGAACAAGGGCGCGTAGTCGGTCAAGAGGACCTTGAGGATTTTATTGAAGACAATACCCAGCGCCAGAACTTTTGGGTCTTTAGTCTCTACACGACTCAAATTCCAGCAGTACGGGTAAAAACCTTGGGTATTTTTAATCGATTTATTCCCATTCAACAAACAGTGGGGTAAAGCCCGTGGCGGAACTGCCTATTTATCTCGACTGTCATGCAACAACACCGGTTGACTCGCGTGTTGTTGATGCAATGCTGCCATTTTTTACAGAATACTTTGGTAACCCCAGTAGTCTCCATCGCTATGGTTGGCAGGCTGACGCGGCGGTTAAAAAGAGTCGTGAAACAATTGCTAAAATGATTAATGCTCAGCCGGGCGAGATTGTTTTCACTAGTGGGGCAACGGAGGCCAACAACTTAGCCATTAAAGGGGTGGCCGAGGCCTATTTTAGTCACGGGAAACATATTGTCACTGTGCAGACGGAACACAGTGCCGTATTAGATCCATGCCGCTATTTAGAATCCCTAGGATTTGAGGTGACCTATTTGCCAGTGGAGGCTGATGGTCTGCTGTCGTTGGCCACCCTTGAGAGGGCAATGCGGCCAGAGACTATTTTGGTCTCGGTCATGACGGCCAATAATGAAATTGGCGTATTACAACCGCTAAAAGAAATCGGTGCCCTGTGCCAGGAACGCGACATTTTATTGCATACGGACGCGGCTCAGGCCATTGGCAAGATCCCCCTAGATGTTCAGGCGATGAATATCCATTTGATGTCGATGACGGCCCATAAGCTTTATGGACCTAAAGGGATCGGCGCGCTGTATGTGCGGCGGCGACAGCCTCGGGTAAACCTGGCGGCTCAGCTCCATGGGGGCGGTCACGAACGGGGGATGCGTTCGGGGACCCTATATCCGCCTCAAATTGTGGGTTTTGGTAAAGCCATTGAACTGGCAGGGGCAGAGATGGGCTCGGAAGCTGAGCGGTTGGCGGGGTTGCGATCGCACCTCCTCACTCACCTAAACCAGCTGCCTGACATCTATCTTAACGGTCATGCCAGCCAACGTTTACCCGGCAATCTCAATGTCAGTTTTGGTGGTGTCGATGGTCAAAACCTGTTGCTGGCACTGCAGCCGATTGTGGCGCTCTCCTCAGGGTCTGCTTGTAGTGCGGCCAGTACAGCCCCCTCTCATGTGCTTAAGGCTCTGGGGCGTAGCGATCGGCTGGCCTATGCATCTCTGCGATTTGGGCTGGGTCGCTTTACCACCGAGTCAGAAATTGAGCGGGTGGGGCAAGCTGTGGTTGATGCGGTGAAGGCTCTACGCATGGTTTAAGTGAAGTCGAAACCAGCGGTGTGAAGACGTTTGGCTATCTACTTACCCATCTGGCGTTTGAGTTCCTCGAGTTCGGCTTCAGTTTCCCAACGCTGAAAGCTTTCTTCTAGGGGGTCTAGGGACTGCGATTGGAAGGGGCTGCGATGCCAGCCTGTGGTGCTCGAATCCCTGGGCGGTGCCTGAGTCGCAGTCTGGGCGCTAGCGATTTTGGCTTTCAATTCCTGGCGTTTGGTGTGAATCCGCTGTTGTAGGGCTTGAGTCTCGGTCAGACGTGCTTTGACACTTTTCATCTGGCCCCATAGATGATTACCCTGGCGCAGCAGTGTGGCTTCCCGTTCTTTGGCGGGTTTAACCAAATCTGGACGATTGGCAGATTCTGCTTTCGCAATCCGCTCATGCCAGCGCTTGATGTCTCTGGCTGTGTCTAAAACAGCTGTCTCTAACTCAGCTTCACGGCGTTTGAGGTTGGCCAGAGTTGCGATCGCATCTTCTTCTTGCCCTCGGAGTTGTTCTTCAAGGGCCATCATTTCTAAATGGGGATGGGCTTTGAGGAACTCATCTAAGCGAGTCTCTAAAAACTGGCTAAAATCATCAAATATACTCATACCTTCGCCAAGCCATTCCCATACAGCCAACCATCAAATCATAACGTTGGCCCCCGTGCTTAGCCTATCGCTAAAGCCAGACACGGGCGATGGACTCCTTAAAATTGCTGGCCGATGTAGATGGAGCGAACTTCGCCATTGCGCCGGACCACCACCTCTTCGTCGCCAATGGAAACAATGCTCCAACCGCTCGCCCCAATGATTTCACCAATATAAACTCGCTGGGACGTGCCATCGACTTCAAATAGAGCGGCTGAACGATCCCCTAACTCTAAAACCCCTACCAGCTCATAGCTGCCAGCAGTAGCAATGTTAGGAACCGTGCCAGATGTGCCACTGTCGTTCGTGCTCCTGGGCTGCGTTGTGGATACGTTCGGTGCTGGCAGTGTGGCGGCTGTATTAGGCGCAGGATTAGGCGCCGTGGCCGTCCGTGGACTGGTCGCTGTGCCCGGCTGCAACAATGGCACAAACACCCGCTCAATGACACCGGGCTGACCGGTCGGCTGATTTGCTGCCGGAGCTGCCGGGGGAGCCGTAGCTACGTTGCCAGGACCTTGAGCATCGGCCTGAGCGCTGCGCTCGCCGCGAATCACCTGGAGCGAGCGCTGCAGATATTCACCAAAGGCTGTTTCTTCAGAAACCGTAGGAGCCGTATTCGTGGGTGCTGTTCCTGTCTGCGGTGTGGGCTGCTGGCGCATCCACCAAAATCCGCAGGCGACTAAGAGAGAGAGCCCCGCCGCCCCCAGCAGCAGATTCCTCCAAGGACGCTTTTGAGCGGGTTGATTAGGCGCTGCCTGCTGTTCGTCCGTCTGAGGGGTGGTCTCGGGTTCTGTCGCAGGCGCTTCTACGGCTTGACCTGCGGTCAATGGCACAATCATGGCTGGAACGGTAACCGCTTCAGTCCTAAACAGAGGACTACTCGCTACCATCTGCTCAGTTACCACCTGCTCAGTCGTTTCTGCATAAACGGCAGAGTCATCGCCTGCCAAAATGCGATCAACATCTTCAAAGATGTCATCCATCAAATCTTCAGCATAAGCTTCGACCAAAGTGTCGGCGTCTGGAGCGGTGCCGACATGGGCAGTCGCCGTGGAATTGGACGGTCTAGATGGGCTCATAACTTGACATGTAGGATTTGACAGCAGCGCCTATGGACAGAGCAACAATAGCCTTTGGTCCATAAACGTGTAGAAGATGCCTAGCAAGTTAGCAGACAATACAGCAAACTGAAAAGAAAAATCTCAATCTTATTAATTTCTTACAGGGATATCTAGCTGAATTTTGGTCCCAACCCAGCTACAGTCAACTGGTGCAGCATCAAAACTAAAAATTGGGGTTGTGACTGAGTGGGGCTTCGACTTCGCTCAGCCCTCGTATTCTCAAAATTAGCTGGTTGAGCGGAGTCGAAACCAGCGGTATTGGAGACGTTTACTGGCTCCTGCCTAGGCCAGAGCGTGTGAAATATCAAGGTGGCCAAATGTCAGACTCAGGGCCAGGTTTAATGTTTCCAGCATTTTTACCAGCCAACCCACTGAGTCTTGCTTGGCCGACTCATAGTGACTAAATAGGGTAGATAGCCGCCGTTCTAAGTAGGGCTTTACCTTGCGACACAAAAGCAAAATCCTGAGGAGGAGGCCGGTGGTCAGGGTGGCACCCAGGTTATTAATTAAGTCGATAAAGACAAAATGGCTGTGGGAACCAGCCGGATCAACGACTAGGAAGTTAAACAAATTGGAGCATGTGCGCACCAACAGGAAGTCATTAAGACGCTGATTGTTATTTTCGGGGTAGATATCCTTTAGCTGCTGGTGGAGCGCATCGTTAAAGTGCTGACGCCCATAGGCGGGATCGACACCTGACAGCAGGTAATCGTAGAAGCTATCCTTAAAGGACTTAAAGGTAACGGCCTCGCAGCACTGACTTCGAAATAGTAGGGCGAGGTCGTTGTAGGTGCGACCGTCAGCGTTTTTGCCGGAAAACTGCTGTAGGGAGTCCACCAGCTCGCGATCGCTCAGCAGCGTAGGATTGTTCGAGGGGCGTAACCACTGGCCATGCTGATTTAACAGCCCCTGACGCTTTAATCGAGACCGCCGGACTCGATAGTTAACATACTGGGACAGATCTAGCTCCACTTTCTTTTGAGCTTGGTGCTGCATACGGCGCACGTGGGTCTGCTGCTCCTCAGGACTTTCTTCACTCAGCAGACAGTGCTCATACAAATATGGATAGCGGCCAATCAGGGTGCCCAACGGTTGACGAGAGAGCAGGGGGGCAGGGGCGTTAGCCTCAGCTGTTACCTGCACTAGGCGCTTGAGCATCAAATACTGCTCAGTTTTTTTAAACTGAGCCACAATTTCGCGTAAATGACGCACAGAGCGTGCCCGTGATACCTCACGGACAGCATGGCTCGGATAATAATCAAAAAGGCTAACTAACTCAGCGATCGCAGGCTGATGCTCTCTGTTGTTCTGCCACCGGTTGATGAGAATGTGGCAGCAACGATTTAAAATGTGATGAAAGTACATATCTGCATGGTTATCCAGCAGAATCGTATCGAGACTATCGACTACTTCACGATCACGATATCCAGTCCCGTCGATAAATAGAGCATTGAAACGCTGAACTATTACATCCGGCTGCTCTGAGTTGACACAGCTAAGCCAATGGTCATAGAGCACTTGTTCCTGCGGACTAACTAACCGCGCACCATAGTCAGATTGCGAATAGCCTGATTGGACATTCACCAGTGAAACCTCAGCAAATACACCTTACGTCAATACAAATCTGTACAGGGAAAATACACATCGACTAGAACCATAGCCGA
This sequence comes from Leptolyngbya cf. ectocarpi LEGE 11479, assembly GCF_015207065.1. Classification (GTDB taxonomy): domain Bacteria; phylum Cyanobacteriota; class Cyanobacteriia; order Phormidesmidales; family Phormidesmidaceae; genus Leptothoe; species Leptothoe ectocarpi. The sequence goes on from NZ_JADEXP010000065.1 coordinate 13,010, forward strand.
ACCGTACTTAAGTCTAACCGTTTATGATTCGTCGGACAGCATGAAATCTTACAAAAACCCTTGAGAACCCTCCTAAGGGAACGTAATTTGGGTACATGCTGATATTTAGTCAGCTCAGATTGTCAAAGGTCCATTTAGAGGTTAGAAGCGTGAAAATAAATCCGGAGAAACACGGTTCGTGGGTTGCGATGGGCTGCAGATATTGCAGCTGATTCAGACTAACATCCTCCTTAATCTGCAATGGTCATGTGATACACATTTGAATTACGCTCTAATAGTTTAGCCTACAGTTATTTTCGGATAGTCTAGGATGCAACGAAACTCTGCTAAAGCTTCTGTAAATTCACTGTTTCGTTTTCATTAAGCCTATGTCTAGCGACTAGGCTGCCGTTTTTTTACGCTAATTCACGGATGCGTCCATACATTGATTATGTTTAGCAGTGCGAATGTTGCCCAGGTTTTAGCGGCCCTTCGGAGCGAACAGACGGAACATACTTTACCTGCTACCCAGCTGGAGCAAAGGGTGAGGCATATCAGCACCGATACCCGCACGATTCAAGCTGGGGATATCTTTTTGGCGCTTGAGGGTGAGCGGTTTGATGGCCATCGATTTGTGGAGCCGGCGATGGCGGCTGGTGCGATCGCAGCCATTACTCGCCAAGGAGTAATCACCGACGGGACGCCTCGCATTGAAGTCACCGATACCCTAGCCGCCTACCAAACCTTGGGACGCTGGTGGCGTCAACATTTGGGGCTGCCGGTGGTGGCAATCACAGGCTCGGTGGGTAAAACGACGACCAAAGAGCTAATATCTGCGGCCCTGGGGCGCCATGGGACTGTCCACAAGACCCGAGCTAACTTTAATAACGAAATCGGTGTACCCAAAACCTTACTGGAGCTAACCGCCGACCATGACTATGCCGTTGTGGAAATGGGCATGCGAGGACCGGGGGAAATTGCCTCGCTGACCCAGATCGCGCAGCCGAATGTGGCGGTGATTACCAATGTGGGGACAGCCCATATTGGTCGCTTGGGATCGGAGCAGGCTATTGCCGATGCCAAGTGTGAGCTACTGGCCCAGATGCCAGCGGCGGGCACGGCTGTGCTCAATTATGATAACCCCCGACTGATGGCGACGGCGGCGCGGGTATGGTCGGGGAAAACCATCACCTATGGGCTGACGGGGGGAGATATTCATGGCCGGTACCAGGGACCAACGGTGGTGATGGATGATGTGGTGCTGCCGTTGCCGCTGACCGGTCAGCATAACGCGCTGAATTATTTGAGTGCGATCGCAACGCTCCAGGCCCTAAATCTGGACTGGCGTGGTTTAGCCCAGGGGTTAACCGTTGAAATGCCAGCCGGACGATCCCAGACCTACCGGCTAGACAATGACATTCTGCTGCTAGATGAGACCTACAACGCTGGCGCTGAGTCCATGGTGGCGGCCCTGCGAATGCTTAAAGCTCAGCCGGGTAAACGCCATATTGCCGTACTGGGGACCATGAAGGAGCTGGGTCATAAGTCGGTGGAGCTACACCAGGCCATTGGCAATGAGGTCCAAAAACTCGGCCTAGACCAGTTACTGATCCTGGCGAATCCAGCGGCGGCGGCGGCCATGGCTAAGGGGGCTGGCACTGTCCCCAGTCAGCAGTTTGCCAGCCATGACGAGCTGACCCAGCATCTGCAGCACATGATGCAGCCAGGGGACCGGCTACTGTTCAAGGCATCACGGTCGGTGGCCATGGATAAGGTGATCGCACCCTTACTGGCCGATTCGACCGATTAGTTCTGTAGGGCTAAATCAGGGGGGGAAATCCACAAGGATATTTAGCATTACAGAATCTGCTCTACAATAAAAAATCTGACGTTTTTGATACAGTCTGACTGTGGCTCTTACCCTGACCCAAGAGCATATTGCCTCCATGCAAGCCCATGCAGCGCAAGCCTATCCCCACGAAGGCTGCGGTCTGCTGGTGGGTACATTGGACGCTGCCGCCGGTAAAACACTGGTCAGGCTAGTCCTGTTAGACAATGCCTGGGCAACTGACGTGGCTGCTGATTTGGCAGAGCAAGGGCACGGAGACTCAGCCACCATGACTAAGGCCCGCCGCTATTGGATCGATCCCAAAGATTTGCTTGAGACCCAGCGTCAGGCCCGAGAGGATGGACTGACCATTATTGGTGTGTATCACTCCCATCCCGACGCTGAGGCTGTACCGTCGGAGTGCGATCGCGACCTCGCCTGGTCCACCTATGCCTATATCATTGTGTCCGTTCGCCATGGCACCGCTGTCGATCTCCAAAACTGGCAGCTTGATGACAATCATCAGTTTCAACCTGAACCCATGAAAATTGCCCCAGCGTCTGCGGCTAGGGATCGAATGCCGCTCTTGTCGTCCTGAAATAAAAAACGTCTCCTCATCTACCAGGGGCGTTGAACAAACCCATTTCCAATCTTTTTTCGTTCTCAAGGAACCATGCTGAATCCTAATCTGGATGACATCCAACTTACAAAAGAAGACTACGAACGCTATTCTCGGCATTTAATTTTGCCTGAGGTTGGCCTTGACGGTCAGAAACGACTGAAAGCTTCCAGCGTGCTGTGTATTGGCACAGGTGGCCTCGGGTCTCCTTTGATTCTCTATTTAGCAGCGGCTGGGGTGGGTCGCATTGGTCTGGTTGATTTTGATGTGGTGGATTATTCCAACCTGCAGCGTCAAATTATCCACGGCACCTCCTGGGTGAATAAGCCTAAAATCGAGTCGGCCAAGAACCGTATTCTTGAAATCAATCCCCACTGCCAGGTAGACCTCTACAACACCCGTCTCAGCTCAGAAAATGCCCTCAAGATTTTTGAGCCCTACGACATCGTGGTAGACGGCACTGATAACTTCCCGACACGCTACCTGGTGAACGACGCCTGTGTATTGCTCAACAAACCCAACGTCTACGGTTCCATCTTTCGGTTTGAAGGACAGGCTACCGTCTTTAACTATGAAGACGGTCCCAACTACCGCGATCTCTACCCTGAGCCCCCACCGCCGGGATTAGTTCCTTCTTGTGCAGAGGGCGGTGTGCTGGGTATTCTCCCCGGCATCATTGGTGTCATTCAAGCCACCGAAACCATCAAGATTATTCTGGGCGAAGGTAACACCCTCAGCGGTCGGTTGTTGCTTTACAACTCCCTAGAGATGAGCTTCCGGGAGCTAAAACTACGGCCCAACCCAGTGCGTCCTGTCATTGAGGAACTCATTGACTACGAAGAATTTTGCGGTATCCCCGATGCTAAAGCAGCTGAAGCCGAGCAACAAGCAGCCATGACTGAAATAAGTGTTACCGAACTTAAAAACTTGATCGATAGCGGCAGCGATAGCTATGTCCTGCTAGACGTGCGCAATCCTAACGAGTATGAGATTGCCAAGATTCCCGGTGCAGTGCTGATTCCCCTTTCTGAAATTGAGAATGGTGGCGGCGTTGAGAAAGTGCGTGAGCTGGTTAATGGCCACAAGCTCATTGCCCATTGCAAAATGGGTGGTCGCTCTGCCAAGGCGCTCTCAATCCTCAAAGATGCCGGTATTGAAGGGGCTAATGTTACCGGCGGTATCCTGGCCTGGAGCCGTGAGGTAGATTCTTCTGTTCCTCAGTACTAGATAGACGGCTTATCTTAACTCTCTGCCTAAGGCTACGGTGTATACACATCTAGAAGATTGAACTGGAAAGTGGCTCTAACTCCTGCATTACCCCTCATCCTAAATCCTTCTTCCCCAGGGAGAAGGACTTTGAGTCTAGCTCCCCTTCTCCCCCAGGGAGAAGGGGTTGGGGGATGAGGGCTCGAAGCTTTGAGCTTACTCTCCGACTTGTGTATACACGGCAGCTTCCTAAGGAGAGAGTTGTTTGCTTCTCTTGTATCTAAAAAATGTGAGCCTATCAATTTGTTGTGTATAGCCGTTGCATGCAACGGCTTTTCTTCCCATGTCCCTCAAAGACCGTATCAGCGATGACATCAAAACTGCGATGAAAGCTCGCGATAAGATTCGTCTAGAAACCGTACGCAGCGTCAAGAAAGTCATCATTGAAAAAGAAACTGAGATGCGTCCTAAGGGACAAGACGCACTCACTCCCGAACAAGAAATTGAAGTGGTTACCCAGCTGGCCAAACAGCGTAAAGACTCCATTGAGCAATACACTAACGCTGGTCGTGACGACCTGGCAGATAAAGAAGCTCAGGAGCTGGCGATCCTGCAAGAATATCTACCTGAGCAGATGTCCGATGATGAAATCGAAGCCGTTATTGACGGGCTAATTGCCAAAACAGGTGCTAGCAGCCCCCGCGATATGGGCAAAGTCATGGGTCCTGCCATGAAACAAATGAAAGGCAAGGCTGATGGTGGCAAAGTTCAGGCACTTGTCAAAGCGAAGTTGACGGGTGGTTAATTCGGCCACATTAGCAGCAGGCGAGCGTAAAAGAATTCAATAAACCAAGGGGGCGCACTAATGACTAGTGCGCCCCCTTGGTTAAATCAAAATCTTACGACAATCTCAGCTTATCGTCGAGGTTGGTAGTAAACTTTTTGACCTTCGTTAGGGACAAAGATACACTCACGTGCGGAGCGCAAGAAGCTTGTCCAAACAGAGTTTTTACCTTCGCGATAATAGTCTCCTAAAATTGGCTTAATGGCTTCAGTGGCATCCTTAAGATAATAGTGAGGCATGTTCAAAAAGATGTGGTGAGCCACATGGGTACCAATGTTGTGATGAATGGAGTTGATAAACCCATAGTCACGGTCGATGGTTGATAATGCGCCTTTAAGGAAATACCAGCTGTCATTGCGATACCAAGGAATATCAGGCTCGGTGTGGTGCATAAATGTGACCAAATCTAGCCACATAACAAAAACTAGATAGGGCATCACGTAGAACTTAATCAAAAAGACTAAGCCAAACTGGACTCCAATCACCCCTAAAAATCCTACAAACAGTGTCCATAGAACTGTACTGGTAATCACATCCCACTTTTCAGAGGACCGGAAAAGGTCACTACCCGGCATAAAGTGAGACCCTTTACGACCCGGAGAGCGCTTAAATAAATAAAAGGGATAGGCCAGGAGAAACAGATTAAAACGAATCGCCCTGCCAATGGCGTCCATTTCGTTGTAAGTATCTTCAGAAATGGGATACCAGCTTTCATCAGTGTCGATGTTGCCGGTGTTGGCATGATGGGTGCGGTGACTAATACGCCAGCCATGGAACGGCACCAGGATAGGCGTATGGCTGAGATGCCCAATGAGATTATTTAGCCACTTATGCTTTGAAAAAGAGCGGTGCCCACAGTCATGGCCAACAACAAACAAGGCCCAAAACATGGTGCCTTGCATTAGCCAAAAGATGGGAAAGAACAGCCAAGAATTAAGGCTATAGGCTAAACCATAAAGCCCAGCAATAATACCAATATCAAGGAAAAAGTAAGCTAAAGAACGACTCGTTGACGGTTCAAAGCAGTAGTCCGGAATCGCATCCTTGAGATCTTTAAGAGTAAATGGAAGCTCGCTCGTAGAAGGGCCTGGAGACCCAGTTGGGCGGGTGGTTAGTTGCACTTATTACCTACGTTTGACGTCTAAAATCGACTTTTACAGCTCAGATGTATTGCAGACTCGCAAGAATCGCTCGTATCGAGCCCTAAAGTTGATTTACAAAGCTTTACAATACTATAGATTGAGCCACAGACGTAAGACGAGGCAATCAATTCAAGAAAATGGTCTGACGAACGGCGTACCCTTTATGGGTGCTTAACACATGGGGTCATAAAATATACCGTAGTGATTATTGGTTGCTGAGTGACGATTTCGTGCTGTAACGGCTGTAGGAATTGACGCATTAGACCCATTACTTGTGATAGCGGCCGCCCTGCAAAATGGTCTTACCGCGATAAAGCTGTTCCAGCAGTAATAATCTTGCTAGCTCATGGGGAAATGTCATGGCTGATAGGCTCAACACCTGATATGCCTTTTGCTTGAGCTGATGGCTGACGCCCGTTGGCCCACCGAGGAAGAATACCAGGGTGCCAGAGGCTTCTTGGCCTAACCAATGACCAAACGCTACCGAGTCAAAGTGCTGCCCATCTTCAGAGAGCACCACTAATTTATCGTAGGTTTTGAGTGAGGCTAGGACTTTTTGAGCCTCAGTTTCTGGATCGGTGTCCTTAATTTCTAAAAGTTCAATCTCAGGAAGCCTCTGGGTATAAAGGCCAATACCGTCTTTAAGCCAGCCTTTTTTTACTTTGCCGACAGCAATGATTCTGACTTTGGGAAAACTCTGCCCCATCGGTTTACTCTATTAAGCTCTACTCTACCGGTGTGGAGACAAACTCTGGGCGCGTTTCGGCTTGGGAAAAAAGGGCAATAGCACCCGTCTCACATAGGGTGAGTCGAGCATACCAATCAACTGCATAGGCGTACCCAGGTGTAGGCGAACGCTTATGAGGGTAAAAGAGCACCACAGCTGTGACGCACAACTGAGACGTTTCTTTATGGGTGTTAATGATTGAATGCCAGGTCAGGCGCTATGGTGGCCCTATTTTTGCTCGTTAATATAGTCAATAGACCACCGAGCAGCCGCTAAACTAATACGCGCTTGTTCCATGGGGGATAACGCCTCCCACTCCAGGTCGCGAACTGAGTCGATGGTGGCGTCTAGAATTTCTTCTTGACCACGCATAGCATGGGCCAAGGGGCGGGCCATCACTTGCAGATCGGTCTCATCCCAGCTGGTGAGCGTATCGCGAACGCAGCCGATGATCTGCTCAGCCAGGGGACGACCGGTCTGAACCATTTGAGTCGCTTGAGCGGTGATCTGGTCAATCACATCCTGGGTCAGGCGACGGGCAAAACGTTCCGCTAGGGCTGCTTGTACCGATAGCTTGCCTACCGATGACTCGCCCCAAAGCGTATCGAGCTGCGCTGAAAGTGTCTGCCAACCAAGCTGGGCTTCTTCGTCTGAGAAGGCCAGCTCATTGCCAGCGGCTGTGGGCTCACTAAAGTACTCAGAGGCCTCGGCTGGCGACCATGGATAAGGCTGTGTGGACAGAATAGACTGCAGCATTTCCTGCTGAGCATTATTTTCGGTGGATAAGCGCTGCTGAGACGAAGATTCTTTGTGGTTGACCATGGTAGTAGTGTTACCCTCCCATAAGTTCATTGAGCTGTGACAGGAAGAAGATACAGGCTGAATTCCAGATGTTCCGCATCCAATTATTGAACTTATGGCAAACTTACGCCAAAAGACGTAAGTTCGTATACCCAAACAGTAAAAAACTTTTTTGGGTAGCCCTTGCTCTGCGAAGAATCGGCTGTGTTTAAGCTGGCGCTGTCGGCTCGATGATGAATTCTAGCAAGCACCCGTCAGAGCTGCCAAAGCGAAGCTGTGTACCCGATGCGATCGCAATTTCTTGACGATGAATCTGCTGCCATCCTTGGTCCCCTAGGTAATAGGTGCCATAGCGGGAAAAATCACGCAGAAAATAGGTGGGTTCTTCGGATTTTTGGGCAGAGACCCGTCGGTAAAAGATTTCGGCGTGCTTACTGGAGACCCAGGGTTCTGCGATCACTAAATCATTATCGGGCAGTCTGCCGACGCGCATGAGGCCGCGATAGATGGGCCATACTTTGCCATCACCACCGATTTCACGAATGCTGATGGTGTGGGCAGCAGCGCGTCCGCCAATACCGGAATCGCCCGGTAGACGCGTAATGTCCGTGGGCATGGGGGTGAGCAGCTCGCCATCAAAGTCGGGGTGCATGTACAGCACCGGTAGGGTCCAGGCGGGCTGGTTAAATTTGTACAGGGTGAGAAGATGCTGACGTGCGATCGCAACGGCCTCATCCACCGGTTTTCGTTCGGCCAGGGCCTGGGCAAAAATCTGAATAAAGCTGAGGGCCTCTTCATCGGCGATGGAATCTCGCATGGCGAGTACAGCCGGTACGCCATGGTGGAGTAACACCTCGGCCAGGCTGCTGCGGGGAATGGCCTGCTGGCCGCTACGTTCGGGTTGAGCGCCCCAGCAGGTGTTAAACACCGCCAGCTTAACGCGGCAGCGCGTCAGCACCTGGGCCAGCTCTGTGCCATTGAGGGTGGCCTCACGCTGCAAAAACAGCAAACCGCCATCGGGGGCAGGCACCCCATGACCGGCATAAAAGAATAAATTGTAGCGATAGCGCTCTAAATGCTGAATCAGCTCTGCCGGAGACGGCTGCAGTAGTACATCCACCTGACGCACCACCCGCCGCCCCGGTCGAGAATCTCCCCGGCTTTCTAGAATGCTTTTGAGCAGGGAGGCTTCGTTGTCTAGGCTGAGGGTGGCGGCGGCTCTATCATCGGAAGCACCATCATCATGGCCCACCACCAGTAAAATTCTCAATCCGTTGTCCAGTCCCCAATCAGACAGGGGATCCACGTCGCTCGTTGTCCGGCTAAATAAAATCTGCTGATTGAGGGCTACCGCCGGACGTCCAGGCTGAGCCTGCATAATTTCCCAAGGAACGCTGATCAGTTCTGGATCGCGAACTTCTAAGCGTAGACGCATGACGGTATTTTGCCCCTGGGCAATGCCGCAGCTATGATCCAGGCTGCTCTGCACTGGCCCATCAAACAACCATTGCCAAAGATTTAGCCCTAGATGCTGCATCAGTCGGCTGCTGTAGCTGTTGGACTGAGCCGTCGAAGCATCACCCGTATCATCAAGTAATAGCTGAGGCACATAGGCTGATGGTACATGGGGGACCTGGGGCAAACCCCGCAGCGAAAACATCGACTGCCAGGTTTGCCAAGCCTGGGATAAAGTATGGTTCCAAATGCGATCGTGGTGGACATGGCCCCCCGGATAGGGAGATTTGAGGACCCAAATAGCATAGTGTTCTGGATCGGCGGCAGTCAGCCGATCCAGAGCCAGCCATAGACAAAGTGACTCTGATGAAGATGACATAGAAGCGGTCATAAACGTCCTGCCACGAAAAAATACAAAAAATTACGATACGGTCTCAAATACAGGCTTACTCAGGAGCACAGTCTAGCTCGGTCGCCGCGCTGGCAATTGACGCTAGTTCTGCATCAGTCACCCAGCCCTCTGTCCCAGAGGTTAGTGACGTTGAGGCGGGCGGTGTGACTGCCAAATCTGAACAGATTTTTAATTTTACCCACCAGATGCCCTGCTCCCCAGCCTTGTCCTGTCGAGTCAGAATTTGAACGATGGTTCCTGCTGGTAGTTGACCTAACGTATTGCCACCATCCTGGTCTAGCTGAGGCTCGGCCAATAGGGCAACGGGCTGACTCAGCTGTAGATAACTACCCGCCATCAGCAGTGGCTTGGTCAGTTCATCGGCGGTAATCCCGATTTTTTCAGTGTCTGGCGCGGTATCTGGAGCAGGATCCGTTGCCGACTCTGGATTGAGCTGATCTTGAGGGGGGTCCGGTAAGGGCGGTGCTGGTCTAGTTGAAAAGGCAAACGGTCGCTCCTCAAAGAACATCAAAGTAAGGGCGGTGACGGCTCCGAGAAAACCCACCAGACCCACCAGAAAGAGCCAGGGGCCACCGGTCTTTTTGGCTGGCGCTGTCGGAGGGATCTCTGTGGGAATGACCGTTGGCGTGGATGGGGCTGGTCGTGGTGTGGACTGGGTTTTTGAGAGGGTGGGCAGGGGGGTAGCT
>NZ_JADEXP010000614.1 GCF_015207065.1 Leptolyngbya cf. ectocarpi LEGE 11479
TCTACATATAAGAGGGCTGAGCGGAGTCGAAGCCCAGCCCAAGTGGAATTATGAGTCTCTACTTCTAATCATCTACTGGAACGTCTGATGGAAAGACGGGCTCTTCTGGTTCAGCCACAGGCGTTGGCCGGTTAGCTAAATCAGTCACGTAGCGCTCACCATTAAACCTAAGGCTGGGTTCTTCCTCTAAGGCCCGAACGATCTGCTTCTGTTCATTGAGCTGCTCGACCACTTCTGTCTGATTTTCCAAATCCCCCGTGAATGAGACTAAGTCAGACAGGCTGTTGAGCAGTTCTCTCACATCGTCACGCAGGGTGGGATCGCCGGTCAAGGTGTCCACATCGGCCATGATTTTTTGAGCACTTTGAAACACATCGCGAGCCGATTCGATCGTCTGCTGGAGCAGAACCAGATTTTCGCTGGTGTTTAGAGAAGAGGAAATATCTCGCAGGTCTTGGGATGCGATCGCAGCGTTATTGGCCAACAGCTCAATATTATTGACCAGGGTACCTTCCTCAATTACAGGGGCCAGGGTATCCAAGGCTAGTCGCAGCTGCCCCGTACTAGCACTGATATTATCCAGGGTAACGGTGAGGTCATCCTGATTAGTGGCCAGAATTGTATTTACCTGAGTCAAGGTGGTGTCTAGCTGCTCAGATGTGCGCACGGTGGACGCCTCTAGCTGTTGAGCAGCCCCTGACACCGCCACCAAAGTCTGACGGGCAGATGTAGACAAGGGACGAATTTCTGTGCGCAGATCCTTGGCCATCAGGGTTACCTCATCGGTCAAACCGACAACGTTGCCTGAGATATCGCGGGTATTAGCCAATATCTCCCTGATATCCTGCAATGTGGCCGGATCGGCCAAGGCTTCAGATAGGGCCGCAGAAATTTGTTGGGAGGATTCTAGCAGGTCTTCATAGTTCACACCGACAATGCCATTAACCTGATCGCCATTACACAAAATTAGGGTGCTGTCACAGTCTTTGGCCAGGGGACCTGGGATGGAATCATCGCTCAGGCTAGTTTCTATGAGGGGTTGAATCGCTACGGTCGTTTCACCAATCAGGCCAGATTGGCTGGTTTTGACCACCGACTGAGCTGGAATGAGCAAATCTCCTCGGTTGATTTCAACTTGAACCTCCACGGTGTTGGAACCGGGGGAAATGCGTCTAATTTGCCCCACCGGCACCCCGCGATAGCTCACGACAGAGCCTTCTTGGACACCGGTAGCACTTTCAAAATCCACTAGGAGGCGATAGCTGCGCTGGCCGAAGGCGGCTCCCCGCAGCCACATCACTAACCCTCCAAATAGGGCAACGCCTGCCAAAATTAGCAGTCCCACAGAGCCTTCACGAATGGTTCTTGCACGCATAGTTTCCTATGGATAACGGTAAAGGGTACTGCTGGTCATACACCCTGGGGATGATTATACGGGGGGATCCTATCACTCATACAACCCGTTGTATCTGTTTTGTCCAATAGACCCTACAAATCTAGTGGGCCACGTGAATCGGACCATCAGTGGCGGCGCTAAAAAATTGCCGTACGTAGGGGTTAGGTGTGGAGTCGATGTCCTCTACCGGTCCCATCCACTGCACATTGCCCTGG
>NZ_JADEXP010000066.1 GCF_015207065.1 Leptolyngbya cf. ectocarpi LEGE 11479
GTTCCCCAACCCCGCTCAACTCCCCTCGCCAAAACGCCTCCGCAGCCGCCCCATCCTGCTGCTTTAACCACCGCACATAGCTCTGATACGTAGGTCCAGCTTTAATCGTCGGACTCTCACCCCGTCGCAGAGTCCCATAACAATCAAACACCTGATTAAACACCAGCGCCCCAGACCAGCCATCCAGCATTAAATGATGACAGCTCCACACCAGCTCATACTCCGTCTCATCTAAACAAATCAACGCCAGACGAGATATGGGAGCCTGGGTCAGCTCAAACCCACGTTCTCGATCCTTCACCAAGAAATTCGCCAAAGCCTGCTGCTGATCATCTCGCCCCCTCAAGTCCAAGTGCGTCCAGGGGATAGCTGCCCGTTTCGCCACCACCTGCAATGGCTGTTTCACCCCTTGCCAATGCACCGAAGTGCGCAAAACAGGGTGCTGACCCACCACAAACTCCCAGGCCTGTTGTAACAAACTCGTATCCACATCCCCCTGCAGCGTACAGCGCATGTGGATCAATCCATCCTGCACAGATGTCTGGAGACTATGCCACAAAAATGCCTGCTGCAGAGGAGCTAGGGCATAGATAGTTTCGATGTTCTTCTTATCCATGGTTAACCCTCCTCCAGCTGGCTAATAAAATCGTCTAAGTCAGCTTGGCCCAAATCAGCATCGGGAAAATCCGATGGGGTGAAGCCACCGCTGTCGTCGGTGCATTGGGCAATGAGAGATTTCAAAGCGCTCCGATATTGATGGGCCAGCGTGGTTAGAGTTTCTGCGCGATGAATTTGGGTGTCATATCGCCAGTTTATCTGTAGCTGATCCTGCGCCACCCAGGTATTTATCTCTAGTAGATAACCCCGTCGATTACGCGAGTCTCTCAAGGTGCCAACATCGATATCGGGAATAACTCGTAGGCCTCCGGTGGTCAGATCCTGCCGTCCGAGATAGTTAAACAACATTTCTGATGGGTTTGTCTGAGCCAGCCGCTGTCGGGTAGCCCCCTCTCCCAGATACCGCAATATACCGTAGCCAATGCCTCGATTCGGCACCTGCCGCAGCTGTTCTTTTACAGATTTGAGGGTCTCGATACAGTCAACAACATTGTCCACCTGTAAACTCACCGGATAAGTGGTTGTAAACCATCCCACTGTCCGAGACACGTCAATGCCAGCAGCAATCTGTTCCCGTCCATGGGCCTCTATTTCTACTCGAACATCGCCAGCAGCGGTGCCTACCCATTGCAACAGCGTTTGTGCCAATGCTGTCAGCAGTGCATCGTTAATTTGGGTGTTGTAAACCGCTGGAACAGTTTTTAATAATGCTTGGGTGTCTTCAGCACTGAGGGTGACCATCACACTCTGGGTTGTTCCTTCCATAGGTGGTGGCGTATTAGAAAAATCGCGTGGTAGCGTTATGACTGGTCGCTCAACCTGTTCAGTCCAAAAGTCTAACTCAGAGTTCCATGTAGATGTTTGAGCCGTTAAAGTTTGGGCCCAAGTCTGAAAAGATGTTGTCTTATCAGGCAGCTGTGTAGTCCCTTTTAACAGTGCGGAGAGATCGCCAAGAAGAATCTGCCAGGAAACTGCGTCCACAATCAGGTGGTGCAAACTCAACAGTAGCCAGTTTGGCTGATTAGTCTCACGGGTGAACAGAACAGCGTTCATCAGGCCACCGTCAGCAAGATTCACAGCTGCATGCAAATTACTGCCATGAGCAGTAATTGCTTTAGCCTGTTCAGAGTCTTCCAGGTGTGTGAGATCGATTTGAGTTAGCTTAGGAGGGTTACTCGCATCGGCATTGAATTGCTGATTATTGCTAAATCCCATTCTCAAGCCATCGTGGTGAGTCCAGAGAGTTGCTAGTGCACTCTCTACTAAATCTCCACTTGCTTCATCAGGAAGCTCCACCAGCATCGCCTGATGCCAGTGCTGCGGCATCTGCATTTCCTGTTCAAAGAACCAATGTTGAATCGGCGTTAGTGGCACTTCTCCGGTGACTAAATCCTGAGTAGCCGTTACTGCAGGTGCTAGATTCACCGCTGCCGCCAGCTCTGCCACCGTTGGATGCTCAAACAGCTGGTTGGGGGCTAGCCGCAACCTAGCCTCCCGCGCCCGCGACACAATTTGAATGCTGAGGATGGAATCTCCCCCCAGCTCAAAAAAGTTGTCGTGGATGCCAACGGTGTCTAGTCGCAGTACCTCACTCCAGATTTGAGCTAAGATTTGTTCTGCTGGGGTGCGAGGCGCAGTCAGTTCACCTGCTGTGGTTCCCACCAGCTGCGGCTCAGGCAGTGCCTTGGTATCAATCTTGCCATTGGCGGTGCGGGGCATTTGGACTAACGGCATAATCACCGCTGGCACCATATAGTTTGGCAGCTTAGCTTTCAGCCGATCTCTCAGAGCACTAACCTTACTATCATCAGCTGACACCACATAGGCCACTAGCCGAGCAGGGTGCGCAGCCAGGTCTAGCCGCTGCGCCAGGATCTCTCGCTGTTTGGGAGAGAACGCTTTAACTCGTTGATACAGTTCCTGATTGGGTGCCATGAGAATTTCTTTTGGGCTGGTTATGGGGTTGCGGGCTGAAACGGCGGGATAGGATGTGTCTATCATGGTGGTCCCAACGCAGTTAAGTGAGTCTTGTCTGTTTGGACCGAGCGTTGACTGAGTAAGGTTTCGACAACCTGGGTGGCGCGATTTTCTTGGTGGTAGTGGTGGATGCGATCGCACATCCGATCCACCCTCTCCTGGTAAGACCCATCAGTCAGCAACATCTGCATAGAGCTACGGATCTCAGCCGCCGTATCCTTTTCCCGATCGCCCGCAATCCCTAATCCGTGGTAAGCCACCCTGGCCGCATCGCCCGCCTGATCCGCATGTCCGAGGGAGTACACCAGCATCGGCACCCCCAGGTAAAGACATTCGTTAATGGTGTTAATACCGCCATTGATCACAGCGCAGTCAGCATGCTTGAGCACCTGCAGCTGCGGCGTCCAACTAAAGACATGGACATTGGCGGGCAGAGTTCCCAGCTGATCGCGATCCAACTGTCCGCCCAGCCCCACAACCAAATCCCATTTAGGTCGGCTAGCAACAGCTTCCATAATCTTTTTTAACCACTGCTGGTTGCCTTTGACAAAAGTGCTACAGCCGCAGTATATAAGCGATCGCCCATGGGAATGTCGTTTTTCAAAAAGCTGTTTTAAGGCTTTGTGAGTATCTGCCGTAACCTGAGAATCCTGGCGATTCTCATACACCATCGGTCCCACATAGTACATCAAAGGATGGGGATCGTGGGGAAAATCTAGCTCCAGGGCATTAAAACAAAGGATGGGTAGCTGCCCCTGTCCGTAGGAAATTAGCCACTGGTTAAATCCAAACTGTTCGGGAAACGGGTAGCCAATCTGCCGAGCATAACAACCCCAAACAGAGCGTCTGTCCAGGCCCATCCGCTGCCATCGTTGTTGAAGAGTTTCTTTCCAAGTTGTTAAACCATTTTTCAGCCAGGCTAGCTCGACACCCCTGCCCGGCAAAGTATTGCTGTTAATGGGGGGTAAATCAGGTCGTTTCCAAATGGACAAAAACTGACACAGTAGGGCCATTGGCAGACCGCTCATTACCCCAGCCATAATGTGAGGCGTCATTTCCATATCGATCAGCACCAGATCGGGCTCCAGATCTTGTATGGTTTGGGCAAAGTGTTGTACCCCCAGCTGCTCGACTGCTTGCTGTTGTCGCTGTCGCAGTGTCCACGCCTTCTGCCATCGGCCCATGGGTGGATCAACAGGCTGAAGCACCCACGGCTCTAGTTGCACATAGGGAATCCCCTGGGCCGTAACCGCATCTCGAAAATCATGGGGACTGGCATAGGTAACCCGATGGCCAGCCAATTCCAACTGTTGCACCAGTGCCAGACTGGCGTTAAATATGCCCTTTAGCCCTCCTGTGATGCAAACAATATGGGCCATGGCTAAGAGTCCTCCGTGCTGGAGTCTTTTGTCGGATCTTTTTGCGCAATCACACACAGATCCTCAAGGGGCATATTGTGGGTAAATGGAATGGAGGCCCAAGGGTCTAGGACATCTAACCGTCTGATATTTTTGAACTTATTGACCTTTTGGAGCTGATAGGTCAGTCCCTCGTAGTCATAGCTCCATTTGTGCACCTGTCCCGGATCGTCAACAGGAGCATAGCCAAATTGATGGGCATGGAATGAAAACAGAAAGCTGGGGGGGGCATCCTGAGGGATTCTACGCTGAGCATAGTTAACGAAATATCCCATGTGGCGATAGTTAGTGAAATATCCGTTGATGTGGATGCGCAGGTCTGGGACCGTGAGCAATAAATAACCATCCTGCTTTAAGAGACTAGAACAAAAATTCAACAGTTGTGTTCCGTCCTCAAAGCTGAAGTGCTCAAACACATGCTGCAGTCTGACCAAGTCAAACGTGCCTAACTTTTCTCGGTCAGCGTCTCCCAACTGGCCTATATTGGCTGAATAGTAGCGCTCAGCCAGGTCCGGAGCCAGGTCCTCCCCTGAGGCTAGATCCAGACACATAAAGCCTTCTTCAAATCGTTGACTGCCCATGTCTAGCCAGCGGGTGCGTCCTTCGCTGAGCAGCTTCTTTTTCAGACCATTGCGCTCGATCCCAAACTTTTTGAGACCTCTAGCGACGTTGTATTTAAGCCATGGCATGTTTGCTAGCATCACTTCACCTCCTTAATGTGGAAATTTCTGTTGTATGGATTTTTCGCGTTCTCAGCTGTTGATAATGGGTTTCCCCATACAGAGAGAGCATCTGGTAAATGTTTATCCTCGCAATCAGTTCTTGACCCGTAAACGCATTTTCCCTAGGAAATATCCACAGTAGTGGCGGAGCTGAAAAGGCACCTATCTTATCAACACTGCTGGCTTCGACTCCGCTCAGCCAGCTAGCGTCGGCTGAGCGGAGTCGAAGCCGACGATTCCAGTTACCAATAAATTGCTGGCAAAACAGATCAAATTGATCGATCCTATCCACATCGAAAGCAGTGCGTCCTTTTTCAGTCTCTAGCCCTTCAATATCAGCTAATGACTGCACCTGTTTTAAGTCATTAAATAGGTTGTCTTTGAATATGGCCCTCCCAAAGGTCATCAGAACTGGCTGGTCCGATAGATAGCTAAAGTCACCTAAGATAAACTGATAGTCGTAGGGGGCAAAAAAACGAGACGAGAGACTGTAGGCTTGACCACTCTCTCCAACGGCTTCAAATTGATAGGTGTAGGCAATGGGACTATCGATCCAGGCTAAGGCAACTGGTTGAAAGCCAATGACCAACGCCAGGATTACAACCCATGAAATTACTCGATATCGTTTGGTGAAGATAGGGCGAACAAAATCGTCTTTTCGCCAGAAGAAGACTAGAAAAAAGATTAGCTCCAGGACGGCCCAATGCCAAAAGCAGATGCCTGAGATCAGAAAAATGCCTGTGTGTAAGCTGATCCAGCCAATGAGAAACCAGCGAAACGTGGTTTTGTTCCATAGGGCAAACACTACACCACATTCTAGAACCAGGGTGAGTACCTTCATGGGCCAGTTAAGCCAGGACAGGATCTGGGTTAGCTGAATAATGGCTGCCGGGGCTAGAAAGTTCCACCAGCCATTGCTATAGGCGCTGGGTAGGAGCAGATGGGTGCTGTTGTTGACTAGCCAGTTAAGTTTTAATTTGCCGATGCCGGATGTTAAATAGTGGGCTGCTATTAGACAACAGGTGATAAAAATCAAGTCGGATATTTTGCGATAGCCCGTCACGGCAGCGACACAAAAGCTGGCGGCAAACAATAGTAAGCTGCGAATAAGCAAATCTTGAGCTGCCCATGAGTAGCCGCCAAGGGGATAGGCCAGCTGACCAATGATGGCAGCTAGTAGAACTGTAAATGGGAGAACAAATAAGGGTCGCCAGTAGATGAGTAAAAATAGGCCGAGGAGAAGGATGCGATCGCACCCATGGGCCTGATTAAAAAATAGGTTGTAATCATAGGCGGTAAACCACCAGGTCAGGATAGCCGCAACGGAGAGTATCCAGAGTCTGAGGCGATGGGCATCGTCAAAAACGGACCAGCCTTGAAATAATGAACGACTACGTTGTCGCAGCCATGGATAGCACTTTACTAGAAATACTCCAAAGAGGAAAACTAATCCCATGCCAAAAACTTGGATAGGACTGCCAAAGAGTTTATGAATCAGCTCAATAAAAATGACAGGCTGGTTGTAGCTCTCCTGGGGTAAAAGGGCTATGGATTTAATCACACGTTCTAAACTAATGCCAAGCACTAGCAGGATGCTCAGACGTAGTACAGGCGAAATAAACGAGCTGAGCTGGGCTTCGCTAGAGAAGATATTGCCAAAATTATCAGCCCAACTGCGAGTACTATGAGCCATAGCTAAGCACTCTCCTCAATAGCCGCCAATAAGGCTTCGGCTTTCTCAGGCTCCAACGCAGCAAGGGCAGACATTAGGCTATCTAAATCAGATGTTGATTGAGCAACAACAACGGCCTCCTGTACAAGATCCTGCTCTCGTAACGCATCTTCAATTTCCCCCAGTTCAATGCGATGCCCCCGAATTTTAACCTGGCGATCGCAACGCCCCAACCATTCCAACAAACCATCCGCCCGATAACGCGCCAGATCCCCAGTTTTATACAGGTAGGGTGGGCACTGCCCACCATCCTGCCCACCACCCTGGCCACCATCCTCCGCAACAATAAACACCGCCGCCGTCTTCTCCGGCTGATTCAAATACCCCCGCGTCACCCCATCCCCACCTACATAGATCTCACCAACGGCCCCGATGGGAACAGGCTGCAGATCCTCATTCAATAAATAAACCTGAGTATTCGGAATCGCTTTACCAATGGCAATAGGCCCAGGCTCCAGATCCACCGGAACTCGGTAAGCCGTACACCACACGGTTGCTTCAGTCGGCCCATACTCGTTATATAAATCCGTAGCGGGCAGTTTAGCGTAGTGCTGCTGAGCCATGTTACGAGAACAAGCTTCACCCGCCACGATAACCATACGCAGTTTCGACAATTGCTGCAGATTAGCCGACTCTAGCAACAACGAATATAGTGTCGGTACACAGAGCATGTGAGTGATTGTCTGTTGAGAAATCAGCGTAGCCAGCTGGTATAAATCCTGTTCAATCCGTTCGGGTGGCAACACCAGCGTCCCCCCCTGACACAGCGTCCAGAAAATTCCGGCCACAGAGCTATCAAAGGCAATGGAAGAGAGTAACAGAAATCGACCTACAGGTTCTGGATAGACCTGAAATCTCGCCATCGTAGAATGCACCAGATTACGATGGCTGACCATCACACCCTTAGGCTGGCCAGTGGACCCAGAGGTGTAAATAATATAGGCCAGATCGTCTGGCTGGGCAAGAGATACAGAGGACGGTGGAGACAGCGCTTCTGCATGCTTCTCATCCAAATAAGCGAGAGGAACAGACGTTTCCGGTAAACGAACCGACCGCTGCGTCAATAACAGTTTCGGATTAGTATCCTCTAAACAATAGGTGAGCCGAGCTGCAGGATAGGCAGGATCGAGGGGAACATAGGCAGCGCCAGCTTTGAGCACCGCCAGAATACTCACAATGCGTTCTAACGATGGATTCAAACACAGAGCTACCCGTTCGCCGGGGGCAACGCCGTGCGATCGCAACACGCCAGCCAACCGTTCAGCCCGCTGATTTAGCTCGCCATAGGTCAGCGTCTGCCCTTGAAACACCACCGCCGGAGCATCGGGCGTCTTATCCACCTGAGCTTCAATCAGCTGGTGAATGGTGAGATCACGGGGATAGTCGAGCGTCTCCCCTGTGGTTAACTGCTGTTGTTCCGCTGCTGTCAGTCGGGGTAGGTCAGTTAGTTTAGCCTGGGGCTGCTCGACAAAGGCCTTTAGCAATAGCTCCAGATGCGCATGTAGATTTTCAACTGTCTTTGCTTCAAACCGCCCCGAATCATACAGTAGGATTAATTCCAAAGACTCACCCGGTACCACCAGCAGGGCTAGGGGATAGTTGCTCTGCTCCAGATAGCGAATTTCGTGGGTTTCAAACCCCAGGTCAGTCACCGCCGCTGTCGGGTAGTTTTCAAACACCACAATGCTTTCAAACAGAGGACTACCCTTAGGAAAATCACTCCAGCGTTGGATATCGGTCAGGGCCGTGGCTTCATACTGTCGCAGTTCCAGAAGCTGTCGCTGTCGATCCTGCAGCCAATCGACCAGTGGTTGTTCAGAGACAATGTCTACTCGTACAGGCAGGGTGTTGATAAACATCCCCACCATGGTTTCCACACCGCTGAGATCTGCCGGGCGACCTGAAACCACTGATCCATAGGTAACCTGTTTCTGACTGCTGTAGTGGTTTAGCAACAGTGCCCAAGCCCCTTGAACTAAGGTATTTAATGTGAGTTGATGCTGCTGGCCAAAGGTTTTAAGGGCTGTGGTTAAGGAAGGGGAGAGCTTTTGTGTGTGCTGCTGATAGTGCCCGGAGCTGCCGGTTTGGGTAGCGGGTAGGAGGGTGGGTTCTGAAAAACCTTTTAGCTGATTACGCCAGAAGGATTCGGCGGTGCTGAGATCTTGTTCCTGCTGCCAGGCGATGTAGTCGCGATAGGGACGTATGGCCAGTAGCTGAGGGACGATATCTTGCTGCAGCGCTCCATAGTAAGTGAGCATGTCTTGCCAGATTAGGGGCAACGACCAGCCATCAAAGAGTAAATGGTGAGAACTCCAAATAAATTGCCAGGTGTCGTCATTTAGGTGGATGAGGGTGAGGCGGAGAATGGGAGCTTGATCTAGGTTAAAGCCTTGGTTGCGATCGCACTCCAAAAACTCCTCCAGCTTAGCCGTTTGCTCGCCTAAATCACACCAGTCCAACACCTGCCAGGGTAGCTCCACCTGTTGCCGCACCACCTGCAATGGCTCGTCTAGGCCATCCCACAAAAATGCCGTGCGCAGCACCGGATACCGTGCCAGGGTTTGCTGCCATGCCTGTTGCAATAGTTCCGGTTGCAGGTGACCGCTAAGCCTACAGGTGTATTGATTCACGTAAACCCCAGCCTGAGTATCCGCCAGGGTGTGAAACAACATACCCAGCTGTGTGGGCGAAAGCGTGTAGATATCAGCAACGTTCTCCATTAGCCCTTACCTCCCGTGCGATCGGCTTTATTGAGCAAGGCCGCCAGCTTGTCCAGATTTTTGCTGTTGAGCTTGGCCAATGGAAAGTCTTCTACGGTTGCTTTGTCTCCGGGGCCTGCTAGCAGGGTTTGCAGATGTTGCATCATGCCATCGGCTAGAGCCTGCACCGTGGCCTCGTCTAGACCGCTGTAGCTCCAGTCAATGTGAAGTTGGCCATTGCTGATGAAGGCACCGATCTCTAGGGGGTGCGATCGCACTTGTTTTGAACTACGAGACACCTGTAACGGCTGGGCAAATCGAAACATCGATGTAGGCGGCAACAGCTGTTCTAAAGTACCAAGATAGTTAAACAAAATCTCAGGCTGACTGTGTTTGGTGGGGTTCTCTCCTTTGAGATAGCGCAAAATACCATAGCCAATACCGTTGTTAGGGATCTGCTGCAGGGCATTTTTCACCGCTCGCAGAGTCTCATTAGGAACAGCCTCCACCTCAAAGATTACTGGAAAGAGGGAGGTAAACCATCCAACGGTGCGCACCAGTCGGCTATTGGACACCATCGCCTCTTCTCGTCCATGGCCTTCTAACGCCACTTGAACCGTGGGTTGTCTGGTATGCTGCTTTACCGCTAAGGCCAAGGCCGTCAACAACATTTCCTGGGGTCGGGCACGGGACGCTTGCAAAAATGTTTGGGTTAACTCAGAACTTAGCTTTCGAGAAAGCGTGCGCGCATTGGCTTCGGATTGAGGTTCACCACCAAACTGAACCGGAGCATCGGTCCGAGCCCGCCAGTAGTCAATTTCTGCCTGGGGAAGCGATACTTCTTGAAGACCGTCAGCCCATGCCTTAAATGAACTGGTTTTGAGGGGTAGGGAAGGGGATTCTCCCTGACTCAGCTGTTGATACGCCGTTTCCAAATCTTGAATCAGCGTTAGCCAGGAGAGAGCGTCGACCACTAAGTGATGAATCACCAGCCCCAGCTGCTGCCGATCCCCCAGGTTCAACAAGGCTGCCCGCACTAAGTCTCCGTTTGCTAAGTCAAGCTGGGTTTGCAAACCGGCAATGGTGTCAGCAATTATTTGCTGTGGCCTTGCGGACGCATCCACCTGAACCAGGGTGACATCAGTAACAGGGGCACTATAGCGCTGTTGCCAGCCGGTCTCTGTTAGGGTGTAGGTCAGGCGCAAACTGTCGTGATGGTTTACCAAAGCCGTTAAAGCAGCTTGTATAACTGAGGGTGTCAATGTCTCGGCTACATCTAGCATCACCGTCTGGGTAAACTGTTCTGGCTGTGGTGAGCGCTGTTCAAAAAATGCTTGCTGAATTGGGGTGAGGGGGACTGTACCGGTCAGATCCTCTGGAGCTAGTTCCACATCGGGGGCCACCACCGCCGACAGCTGCGCCAGGGTAGGATGCTGAAAAATCTGGTTAGGAGACAGATTAAAGCCAGTTTCCGACATGCGGGCCGCAATCTGGATGGCCATAATCGAGTCGCCGCCCAGCTCATAGAAGTTGTCGTGAATACCGATGCGGTCCACCTTGAGTACCTGCTGCCACAGTTTCGCCAGGGTTTTCTCCACAGCCGTTTGAGGCGCAACAAAGGCAGACTGCATCTGTGGACGACTGGCCTGGGGTTCTGGCAAAGCGGGAAAATCAACTTTGCCGTTTGCGGTCAGCGGCATCTGCTCCAGCTGCATAAAGTAAGCAGGTACCACATTAACCGGCAGTCGCTGGCTTAGAAAGGTTCTCAAATCCGTGGACGAGACTTTGCCGATATAATAAGCCGCCAGTTGAGCTTTATTAATTTGCTGGTCCTCGTAGCCGATTTCCTGCAAAATTCTCTCTACCTCAGCCACATCGATCTCATCGTTGAGTTCATCAATGGCCGCTTCTGGGGTTTTATGGCCCATGCGCACATCCCAGCTGTAGGGCAGGGCATAGTTATGGTAGCCGCGCTTTTTGGTGTGCAGGTGAATGCCGACATTGTTGATCAAGCAGTTGGTGGAACGGCCCGTATCCGATGGGCGAATCCAGGGCACCTGATCCGTTAGAAAGCTGAGCATCTCTGCTAGCTCTACATCGCAGTAGCGATAAAAATCAAGAATCTCGACTGCTTCAAAAATGTCGTCGGTTTGAAAGATATCCACATCCATCAGCCGCGACACTGCATCATCGGCTCGATGGTAGGCTTTACGGGCGTCTAGAATAGTCTCGTCAATTTTATCGACGTCAAAGTCATCCTGGCCAAACAGCTCAGTAAACCATTCTTCCGTCAGACGGGTTTCAAAAAACTGTCCCCGTGAGAGACCGGTGACAATGCAGGGAATTCCCATCCCATAGGCCAGCTGCATGCTCAAGGTGTAGATCGTCTTAAAGCAGCCATTGCAGACATTGCAGTGTCGATTCAAACTATCGACAAAAATATCGTTCATGGCCGGAGTCGTGCCAAACTGGTGATCCACATCCAGTGTTTTGACCACACGACGAATATTGTCTTTTGCTTCTTCCGAGATATAGCCATTATCCAGGGTAAAGGCAAACACCTTAAAACCCATGGTCACCAGCTGAGCTAAGGCATAGGTGCTGTCCTTACCGCCGCTAAGCAGCATCATGCAGTCATAGTCACCCTGTTTTCGCTGTCGGGCCGTGTCTAGGCGAGACTTAAATTCATCAATGGATTTGAAATATTGCTCGGTGCGATCGCGATAGGTCTCATAGGTCTGACAAATATCGCAAACGCCCTCGTGGTCAAAGGTAATACCAGGGTAGTTGGAGGCGATACCGCAGCGGGTGCAATAGGTAACTGGCCCAGTCTGTGCCGGCGCTGCCGCCTGCATCAGCCTGACAGCACTGGCGCTTACCCCAGGGTGGGCCACCAGCGCCGCTTCGATTTCTCCTAGCTCAATGCGAGTCCCGTGGATTTTAACCTGTCGGTCTCCCCGCCCCAGATAGGTAAGCTGACCGTTTTCCTGCCAGCGACCCAAATCACCTGTACGATAAAGCCTTTGCTCTCCACGATTAATAAATCTCTCTGCCGTTAGCTCCGGTCGATTAAGATAGCCCCGCGCCAGCCCTGACCCACCAATGAAAATCTCACCCACCGCTCCTTGAGGCACCAAATTTAAGCGCTCATCCAAGAGATAAATCTCGGACCCTGCGGCTGGTTTACCGATAGAGACAGAGGTAGGGGCATTGGACTCCACCTGAAACCGATGAATCATGCAGCCCACTGTAGCTTCCGTGGGACCATATTCGTTATAAATTTCAATGGGATGGTTACTGGCATTTGCGATCGCACCCGCCAATGATGTCTTTAGATCTTCCCCACCCAAAATCAGGGTTTTCACCCGAGAACCCAGGGTCATTCCTTGCACCAGGGCCAGGTGAGACGGCGTCAGCTTAATCACATCCACTACATTCTCTTCAAAAATGCGCTGTAGTGAGAGATCGATTGCTCCACGTTCTTCTGGATAGATAACAACTTGCCCACCAGACAGGAGCGGCACATAGATAGAGGTGACCGTGAGATCAAAGGTAAACGGAGAGAATAACGGAAAAGCTAGCGTTCTGCCGCGCACGTAATGCCCAATGGCCCACTGAACATAGTTTGCTAAACCGCGATGTTCCACCTCAACCCCCTTAGGCTGTCCCGTGGACCCCGATGTATAGAGCACATAGGCCAGCTGATTAATGGGCGTTGGATTGTCTGGATTGTTGTCTGACTGCGAGGTTAAATCTAGCCGATCAATCAGCACAATCTTAGTCTGACCCTGCAAACAGTCAGAAACGGCTGAATGGGTCAATACCCAACGGGTCTGAGTATCCTTCACAATGTGGGCAATGCGCTCCCCAGGATGGCTGGGATCAATGGGCACGTAGGCCCCACCTGCCTTGAGCACCCCCCAAATCGCCACTAACATCTCAACGGAGCGATGCAGACAGATGCCGACAGAGGTTTCAGCCGTCACACCCTGCTGACGCAGATAGTGGGCAAGTTGATTCGCCTTAGTATTAAGTTGCTGATAGGTGAGGGTTTCGTTTTCACATGCGATCGCAACGGCATCCTGCGTTTGCCTAACCTGTTCTTCAAACCGCTGTACTACGGTTTTACTAATTGCTTCAGGCTGCTCACACCGTGCCAACTCCATCAAATGAGCATGCTCTGCCCCTTGGACAATATCCACCCCAGCAATCAGCTGGTCAGGGTTAGCCAATATCGCATCCACCAGGGCTAAAAAATGCCCCGGAGCCCGCTCCTGTAATTCTGGCTCAAACAGGTCACAGTTAAAATCAAAATGCAGCTGCAGACTGCCTCGATCATCAAAGTCATGCACCTGCAGTCGCAAATGGTGACGCGGGTCTCCGGCCCCAGGATGAATCCACTCCGCTCCCATGGGATGGCCCGCAAAGTCTGAAACCTTAGCATGGATAAAATTTAGAACAACGTTGACATCCCGACTGGGCACAAACTGACTGGCCCCTGGCTGGGCATAGCGCAGCAGCAGCCCGCTGCCGTCGCTGACCTTAGCCAACAATGACGCAAAGGTCTCATCGGGCTCAATGTCAGCCTGCAGTGGAAACAGCTCGATAAAGCATCCGAGAACCTCTTTAAGCGCCGCCGTAGGACGACCATGAGCAGGCGTAGCAATGGCCACCTGTTCCTGACCGCTCACCCGATGCAGGTAGGCCAACAAAATACCGGCCACCACATTAAATAGAGAGAGTTTTGGTGTTAGCGCCGTAGCATCCGAATTGAGGGCCAAACGCTTTAGAGCCTGCGTTCTCTCGGGACCTAGCTCACAGGAGACTCGACGAGTGCGGGGAGAAACCTGCTCTGCTGTGCGCTGGTAAAGCGCCACTGGGCTAGCGGCATAGTGCTGCCAGTAGTTGACAGCTTTGGTGGAGGGCGGTGGTAAAGAAACCGAACCATAGGCGGGCAAAGCAGATGTCTGAGCCAACGTGCCATCCACTGAACGGCCATAGAACTCACTGAGGGTTTGATAGATCAGTCCTAACGATGAGATATCTGTTGTGAGGTGATGCTGATTGATATACCAGGCCCAGCTTTCAGGCCCCAGACGGATTAGCACAATATCGAACAGCCGCTCAGATAGAGTAAATAGCTGTTGACACCGATCCTCTGACCAAGCACGCGCTGCTGATTGTGGATCGATCTCAGTACTTAAATCTACTATCGGCACCCCATAGTTAAGCTGAGGTAGTACCCGTTGCTGAGGGCTGCCGTCAATGTCCTCAAACACCGTTCGTAGCGTGTCGCTGCGGTGCACCAATGTTCGCACCGCCGCCTGAAAGTGGCCAGGATCAATCTCCCCATCCAGGGCAAACAGAAACGCCATATTGTACAGCGGTGAGTCTGGCACTAGTTTTTGCCCCAGCCACAGGAGCCACTGGGCCGTGGTCAGGTTGGACTCGGTACCCGCCGGAGAAGAGATTGGATTAGACTGAGCGACGGCGGGCATGATCAAAGACTCCTCTTGGCTAGGTACGCATCAATGGCCTTGATGGTCCGAAAATTGATAATGGTGATATCTGCCTGGGGCACATCACAGCTAAATTTGTCTTCGATAAAGGCAATCAGCTGCATGACTCCCATGGAGTCGATAATCTCTTCACCGAGGAGATCGTCATCTGCCTCCACCTGCATGCGACCGTTGAGGAGAGTTTGACTAATGTATTGTTTGAGAATCTCTTGGGTATCCATATAAAATAAATTAATTATAAATTTTGATTTTTGAGCTGCAGGGTGGGCACACCAGACAACCAAAATTCTATGTTCGAGAACCCATAACCCTTTTCTCCGCTTGTTGTTGTAATGCCCGCCGGTCGATTTTGCCAGTGCCGGTTCTGGGGAAAGTGAGTGCGATCGCAACCCCCCTCGGCACCGCATAGGCAGGCAGCCGCTCCCCCACATATCTCAGCAAATCACCCTCGCTAACCCCAGCTTTAAGAATCACCGCTGCTTCCACCTGATGCCCACCCGCCTCCACCGGTACACCATAGGCCGCCGCTTCCTCCACCTGGGGATGTCCCACCAAAGCCGCCTCCACCTCATCTAGCTCAACGCGATACCCCCGCGTTTTAATCTGTCGATCTTTGCGTCCCACAAACTGATAGTTACCGTCTGGCTGCTGCTGCACTAAATCTCCTGTCCGGTAGAACACAGCCGTTTGGTTGGCAACCTCTGCCTTATAAAAAGCACTCTCATTTAAATCGGGCCGCTGCCAATACCCTTCCATCATCGTCGGCGTGCGCACTAGCAGTTCTCCCACGTCTCCAGAACTGACGGGATTATCTTGATCATCCACAACAATCTCCTCAGCATTCGCCCAAATCTGGCCGATGGGTGCAACGTCTTCAGGGATAGTCTGCCCATCAGCTAAAGGCGGCACGTGGTAATAGCTGCACTGATTAATCTCCGCCGGACCGTAGACATTACTAAAACGAGCCTTAGGCAATCGCTCCATTAGCCCATACATGTACTTTGCCGGATAGGGCTCCCCACCAAACAGCACCCAGCGCAATGAGTTCAGGTCTCTCTCTTCTAAAACTCCCCGCAATAATAGCTGAATTAACGCAAAGGGGACCGAATACCAAATGGTTAAGGCTTCATCCTGGGCCAGCTGCGAAAGGCTAGCGGGCATTTTGGTATAGGCTTCGGGAATAATCACCGTTGTTGCCCCCACCAGCGGACCTGAGAAATAATCCAGGGTGGACATGTCAAAATGCAGCGGTGAATGATTGCCCAGCCGATCTGCATGGGTCAGACCGTAGGTGTGGGCCGCCATGCGCGCATAGTTTAGACCGCTACGATGGGTGTGCATGATCCCCTTGGGGGTACCCGTGGACCCTGAGGTATACATAATGTAGGCCAGGTCTTGTTCCATCACTCTCACATTCGGAGATGCATCGCTAGGGGAAATGTCTGGCCAGTCACACCGATCCATTGAACGCTCTAGATCAAAACTCTCTGGCAGACCAATTACACAACCCAAATTAGGTGATGCTGCTAGCAAATCCGGTATTCGCATCCGCTTTGATTTTTGAGTAATCAAATGACGAATGCCGCAGTGGTTAATGGCGTAGGCAGTACGGGCAACAGGAGCACCAGGATCGAGAGGAACATAGGCGGCTCCTGCTTTCCAAACACCGTAGATGGCAACAGCACTCTCCAAACTCTTACTTAGGTAAATCCCTACCCGGTCTCCCCGCTTCACTCCCATGGAAATCAAGGTATGGGCCAACCCATTGGCACGCCGTAACAGCTCACCATAGGTCAGACTCTCCCCATCACAGCGAAACGCTTCATGGTCAGGAAACTGTTCGGCAGACCGGTCTAAAATTTGAGACAACAAATAAATCATGCCTACCTCCTACAGCCCCAGCGACCGTGCGATAATATTGCGCTGAATATCCGAGGTGCCCGCATAAATCACTCCACCAATGGCGTCCCGTAGGTCTCGCTCCACGCCATATTCCGTCATATAGCCGTTACCCCCATGGATTCGCACCGAATCTAGCCCTGAGGCCACGAAACACTCACTCAAATACAATTTCAACATGGCCGCCTCTAACATGGCGGGCTGCTTCCGCTCCTTGAGCCAGGCCACTTTGTAGAGCAACAATCGTGCCGTTTCTAGTCGCAGTTTCATATCAGCCACTCGATTTGACACCGATTGAAACTTGCCGATGGGCTGCCCGTGCTGTTGCCGAGACTTGGCATAATTAATGGTGGTCTCCAGCTGCCGTTCCATGGTGCCCAGCTGACTGGCCAAGTTAAAACAGCGGTCATACTCCAGGGAGCTGAGGGAAACACTAAAGCCTCCTCCCTCTGGCCCCAAACGATTCTCTTCGGGCACAAAACAATCTTCAAAAAACATTTCCCCAAAGGGGGCCGTACGCATTCCCATTTTGGCCTGGGTAGGACCGGTGGAAAACCCGGGTGACGCACGCTCCACTAAAAATGTGGTTAATCCCCATTTCCCCAATGACGGATCAACGGTGGCAAACACCAATGCCAAATCACAAATCGGAGCACAGGTAATAAACTTTTTTGACCCATTTAGCCGATAGCCTCCATCACATTTGGTTGCCTGGGTTTTAAGACTATAGGCATCGGAACCGGCCTCTGGTTCAGTGAGGGCATGAACGGCAATCATATCCCCCCGGCACAGCAGTGGTAGATAGCGCTCTTTTTGCTCATCCGTACCAAATAACAATAATAGAATCTGCACCGTCCAAACCTGGTTATTGAGCACCAGGTTAAAACCATTGTCCTCACAGCCATAGCCCAATCCTTCCATGGCCAGAACCGTGGTCATCAAATCGACTTCCGGTGACCCGCTGTATTCCTCAGGCATACCCATGCCTTGAATACCAAACTCAGCACACTTTTTCCAGTTTTCAAAGGAAAACTTGCCATGGTAGTCCCGCTCGACAATATCACCATTCAGATTCTCCTGCGCAAACTGAATGACGCGTTTCTTAAAAGCAAGCTGTTCGTTTGACCAGGAAAAATCCATGATAGTTTTGAGAACACAGGAACAATTACAGAACGAAACTGTAGGGATTTTTGACTTCAGCGGTGGCGCTTTCTAATTTGATCAAGGTGCCCACACTTAGCTCAGTGGCATAGTCCAGAAGCATATTCATGGCCACCTGGTCTTCTAAGGCAAAACCGGTGGAATCAAAAACTGTAAACCGCTGCTGATAGTGACGATACTGAGCTGGATTCTTAACTACATTGGATAGCTCCGACCCAATACTTTTTAGATCCTTAAGCTGCTGACACTCTCCTTCGCAAATGGCCTGCTCTCGAAAGTCAGGGCACACAAAGCTGCGCTCTAAGAGACTTAAGGGTACCTCAAACTTACCAGGGAAATCAGCCCCCACCGCATTGACATGCAACCAGGGTTTCAGGCTTTGATCAGGAAAGACGGGACCATGGCCCACATCCACTGATGTGGCCGTACAGAGAATATCAGCGGTAGCAACAATGTCAGAAATCTCGGCTTGGCAAATGTCCAAATGGTCTAATCCTAAACAGGCGATCCGCTCGGTAAATGTTTGGCTAACGGCTGGATCACGATCGAAAATGAGAACTTGCTTGAGATCAAAGCAGCGGGAAAGGCCATGGAGCTGGGTAACGGCCTGGGCTCCCACACCAATGAGTCCCAGGATTTGGCTGTCGGGGGAGGCTAAGTGTTGGGTTGCGATCGCAGATGCCGCCCCCGTTCTTAACGCCGTCAGAAATGTCCCATCAATTACAGCCGTCAGGTGGCCAGACTTGGGATCGTAGGCAGACACCGTCGATAGCACCGTCGGCAACTTATACAAACTCGGATTCTGAGGATGATAGCCCACCGCCTTAACCACAATCTGCCGATGCTTTTCAAACAGCGGCATCCATTCTACTAGACCCACATGGGGCTGCTCATAGCTAAACCCGGTGCGCACCGGCACAACAGTTTGAGCTGGGTCAAACTGTTCAAATGCTTGAATAAGACGAGCAATCATCTCATCCATCAGTGCATCTAATCCCACATGCTCAACAATGTGTCGAGTATCCTCAACAGAAAGCACCAGCGTTTGTAACTGTGACGCAGAGCCCACAACAGTATTAACCACGCTAGTTTGTGCTAAAGAAACCATGGGAAAAGTTCGCTAAATCGCTACTTATAACTATGACGTTTAACCGGGCCAAAAGTGTCAAAAGAGACCCTGTAGCACTGGCAAAACCCGGATATTGATATTGAATGCCTGCTCAATAAACCAGTAGAGTGATATTGCCCCCAATAACAGCGCCCCTGTTTTCATGGCAATGCTTGGATAAAAACGCTGTTTACGCAAAAAATAAAGCACCGGAAAGACGACAGCAATAATCATCAGCTGGCCGACTTCTATACCCAGATTAAAGCCAAATAAGGACAGGGCCGCGTGTTGATTTGTTAATCCCAGCTTTGTCAGGACATCAGCAAAGCCAAAGCCATGAAACAATCCAAAGAGAAAAATGATGATCCAAGAGCGCCCTCGAAAAATAGGATAGAAGATATCCAACGCGGCTAAGCCAATGGACGCTGCAATCATTGACTCCACTACCCTAGAAGGTACCTGTACAATCTGAAATGTGGCCAGACAGAGTGTAATGCTGTGGGCAAGGGTAAATGCGGTTGCGATCTTAATCAGGTAGGCAAATGCAGTCGAAAACTTACCCACAGGCTGCCATAGTGCGTTTTCCTGACGTCTCAGAGCCGAGGGCAGTAGCAGCGCCACTAAAAAGAGAACATGGTCAACGCCGCCTACAATATGCAAGACTCCGAGACGAACAATGGCCGAAAAGCCTTGCCACAATCCACCCGCTGTCAGATCCAGCGTTTGGGTCTGTCCCGGCTTTGTAAAGATAATTAGCGGTTCGGCCTCATTTTGAAAGGTCCCCGTCCTCCAATTCTCTTCCACCAGTAGCATATTGGTCTGCTGCGGCAGCTGTTCCAGAATCGCATCATAGGTCACATCAACACTCTGAGGCAGCTCCTGAAAACCCGCTAGATCATAATTAAGCTGCAAAAACTGAGCGAATGTCGTATTTAGAAAACCATAGTCCCGAAACTCTTGGCGACAGGCGTTTGGCGCACAGTCAAGGGTCAGATGTTCGTCCACATAGGTTTTGATTCCCTCTAAGTGAGGCTCAATATCTTCTGACTTCACTTTCTTATCACCAGAAAAGCCCAACTCAAGCACATCATTGAGTTCTTTTATCGGCAGCTCTACTCGAGTCGAAATAGAGTCTTCTCTAATCTGAAAATATATATAGCTTTGTCCCAACCCATGCGCTACAGCACTGGGCACTAACGATGAACTAAAAACACATAACAGACAAGCCAACGCGGCAAGCACAACCCTGGCTATGGTAGAACGCACTAGCTTACTAAGCATGATCTTTATCGGGCCACAAAGTGCCTCCTCCAGATTTAATTGACAATGACTCATTAATTATGAGAATTAGCTGAGTGATGATTTAAGACTATTTTTTTTCATAATGGACGCTAGCTAAAAATCTCAGGCTGCATACGCACATTGTACTGAACGCTTCTTCAAGAACTATACATTAGATTTCTTGTGTTCAAAATATATTAAACATAGCCTAGGACCACCGTAGAAAAATGAGTTTTAAGTACTCATTACCCTTAGTACGATAAAGTCTGAGGAGTGGATTTAAAGTCTGAATGAACCCTATTTAAAGGGGATATGAAGATAGTCCATCAAATACACAGTCACAGAATACAAGCCGATACGTGCCTAATGAGCTATTGAACGACTAGACCTCTTTGTAATCGGAACAACAGAGCTTTGGTCATCCCTATGTTGTATTCTAAACGGTTCTGGAGAGCACATCCTGAGGCTAAAGCCTCAGGATGATAGGTCTTTGGCCCTAACACCAAGCTCGCCTATCTGCGGCTGTGTTGCTTTTTGGTGGGTCTATTCTGACAAATTCTCTCGTAGTCTTTGCTCCTGTTGCCGCACAGCTGCTAATAGCTCTGCATTCTGAATGAGCATTCCTACCTGATTGTTGAATATGTAAAGACATTTCTGATCGCTGTCATCAAAGCTGGTGCGATAGAGTTCTGGCACTGGTTGGCCATGCACTAGCGGTAGTACAGAATAGTGACCTGCTTTTTTCTTATTCACCAACTGGGTTACCCCAATAAGTTCACCATCCTGATTGAGAATTGGCATGCAAAGTAAGCTACAGGTCCGATAGCCACTAGTTGCATCGGTGGCTTGGGCACGTGCAGAGTCAGGATGGTTATATAGGTCAAAGGGAATATTTAAGGGTTCGTGGCTTTTGGCCACCTCTCCAGCAAAACCTTCTCCGACTTTGAGGCGAATTTCTTCCACACGACCGTTATCAAACTGGATACGACTCCATAGTTCGTTGCGATCGCAATCCAGTAACCACAGTGTCCCTCGATCGGCACTCATCAAGTCCTTCGCCGCATCGATAATGCGCTTTAGCACTTCCTCTGGCTCTGCCGTATTAAAGTCACAGGAGCGTACCGCTGCCATCAATGTAGCCGCTACTCGCTGTCCCCGCGACGTTTTATGATACGAGAAGAAACTCTCTAAAATAATCTGAATCGCTGCGGAGTCGGCATTTACGGTTTCGATATCACCTGCCGTAAACCCCTGACGATCAATCCGTTTGGCTAAGGGTAAGTCTGGATGCTGATAGGGCAGCAATTTATTTAGCAGCTGCACCACTGCCACTAACTCACCTCGATGGTTAATCAGAGGTAAAGACAGTAACGTATAGGTGCGATATCCTGTAACATGATCTTGTCTTTGAGCAAAGGCTGAACGGGGATCGTCATAAAAATCATAGGGAATGTTAATCATGCGACGATGGGTCGCCACTTCTCCCACAATCCCTTGATCTACAGGAACTCGAACCTCCAACGCATCTGCTTCACTACCCGTTTCTGCCACAAGGGACCAAAACTCTTGCCGGTCAGCATCGAGCAGAAAGATAGTGGTGCGATCGGCTCCCAAAGATTGACCCAGTTTAAGGGTGATTGAACGCAGAGTCTTATCTAAAATCTCGTCAAACTGCTGCTTGTCCATCACCTGGTCTAACAGCTCCAGGGTCTTACTAACAAAATTACGAGGGTAGTTTGACTGATGTTCTAGTTTGTTAAAATGCCGTACATTTTGCAGGGCAATACCCACCTGGTTATTAAACACCTCCATATGTTTTTGGCTAGTGTTATCAAAACTAGCTTGGAAACAGGCTGGAGCTTTAGGCCAGGTATTAGGATCATAGGGAGGAAAATTTCCCTGACGGCGTTTATTAACAAGCTGGGTCACACCGAGTAATTTTCCGTTGCGATCGCGTACTGGCATACACAACAAACTGCAGGTCCGATAGCCTGTTGCTTGATCTGTTGACTTAGAACGACTAGACTTAGGATGATCGTATAGATCAAATCCGATATTAAGCGGCTCTCCTGTTTGGGCGACAGATCCTGCATAACCTTCGCCCATGGGCACCCGCATCTCTTTTACTTCCCCATTTTTATAGAGAAGATTACACCAAAGTTCCTGCTTTGTATCATCAATCAACCATAGAGTAACTCGGTCGGCATTCATCAAATGCTTGGCTGCATCAATAACTCGCCCACTGATTTCATCTGGATTGAGACTGCTTTGAGAGACAGACTTTGTCACTTTTGTTAAAGTCTCCGATGCCTGTATTCGCTGAGTTAGACGATAACAATAATGACACCGTTCAAGAATCTGTTGAATAGGTTCAGCATAGTCTTCTAGCTGTGCCTGATCTTCCTGGTTAAAACCTGAAAAATCGATGCGCTCATCCAACGGAGCGTCAGGATTATAGGATAGTTTAAGCTTGTTGATCAGATGAATAAAAACAGTGAGATTACCTCTACTATTAGACAAAGGAAAAAAAAGCTCATTGTAAGTTGGGTATTTCCCAGACTCGTGACC
>NZ_JADEXP010000001.1 GCF_015207065.1 Leptolyngbya cf. ectocarpi LEGE 11479
CCAATTAAGTCCGCCAGGGTGGGATTTTTGATCAGATTTTCTAACTGATTACCGTGAGCCGTGCCCACTAGTTGTACACCCCGTTCGGCAATGGTACGAGCGGCTAAGGCTTCGAGTTCGGTACCGATTTCATCAATGACAATCACCTCGGGGGTATGGTTTTCCACCGCCTCAATCATGACCTGATGCTGTTGCTCTGGTCGAGCTACCTGCATGCGTCGGGCTCGTCCAATGGCAGGGTGGGGAATATCCCCATCCCCAGCAATTTCATTAGAGGTGTCAATAATCACCACCCGCTTGTTCAGATCGTCGGCCAACACACGGGCAATCTCTCGCAGAGCCGTTGTTTTGCCGACACCTGGCCGCCCCAGCAATAGGATAGACTGGCCTGCTTCCACCAGGTCACGAATCATCTCCACGGTGCCAAAGACGGCTCGCCCCACGCGGCACGTCAGGCCAATAATGGTACCCGCCCGATTCCGCATGGCGCTGATGCGATGTAGGGTTTTCTCAATACCGGCCCGGTTATCGCCGCCGAAGGTGCCTACACGCTCGATACAATGGTCGAGATCCTCTTTGGAGATCACTTGCTCCGAAAGATAGTCTGCTTGGCCTGGAAATCTGGCGTCGGGGCGTCGGCCCAAATCCAGAATCACCTCAATCAGCTGATGCCGCTGGGGATGCTTGCTAAGGGGCTGACTCAGGGCAGCAGGTAAAATGCTGAGCAGCTGGTCCAAATCGTCATGAATTGGAGCCGTACGGCTAGACAAGGTAGAAGTCGATTCAGGCGCAGATTGATGTTCGTCTGAACGAGCCATAGATTTGGGAGTTAAACAGAGAAGTAGAAACAGACTTGGATCAACAAATTTCTTAGCAGCGCTAGCGGTATGGAGCCCCCAAGTGCCTCTAAAAGGTTATGGAGGGATAGTAGCGGTTGAGGTGTGCGGCCCACACAGGTCATGCTTTAAGAATTGTGAATATCTAATTTTGGGATGTGCGTCAGGTTTGATTTGACTTACTAGCTCACCAGCCAAACTAACCTGCTGCCATAGTTTTTCGGGATCATCTTCCAGAGGACTATCCCCTACATCCACCAAACGTCTGGCATAACTACCGTAGGCGATGCCGTTGATGCCGTACGTTGTATGCTCGAGCGGAGATGGATGGCGTTCCTGGAGTAAATTGAGAGATCGCAACTTAGCTACCGTGTAATCGTTGGTGCCACCTGCTAGTTGAACATAGCCAGGTAAACGGGCGTTTAAGACTTTTTGAGCTAATCGAATAGTCGCCAGGGTGGTGCCTTTCCCAATATCACCAGTCATGGAACGACCGTCAGTCTGCCATAGCAACTGTGGCGGTTTGGGCTCCATTAGTTGGTAGAGCTGGGCTAAGTAATCAACAATGGCACTGGTATGGGGTTCACCATCGGGGCAGCTAATCGCAATCAGCTTCAGCTGGGAAATGTAGGGAGCTAGCTGCTGCCACAGAACCTGAAATTCTGCCTGCCGACCTATTTGGGTATGAATTTCGATGGCATCGATGTGGGGCAGTAAGGCGGGTGCGATCGCACCCGCAGCCACCTTGAACGAACGCTCTTCAATTATTCCAAGAGGGCACATCGGCAAACAGCGGCCACAGCCATAACAGCGGTCGGCCATTACCCCTAGCCCATCAACCTGAGCCTCTTTCATCTGCGAAATGGGTAATATCGCATGAGCTGGACAAACTCGCTCACAAGGCCTCAGACAGTCCGCCGGACATCTTTTTAACTCAAACCAAGCCTTGCGAAAGTGGGGATCCTGTCCATCATTAAAGCTCACCATCAACCAAGGTTTATCGATGGCGGCAATTGTCTGGGCCGCCGCAATTCCCGCCAAAGCAGCCTGAACAACCGCTAGTTCAGCAGCTACATCAATACAATCTGCCCCTGCCAAACTATAAACCAGGGACAAATTTCGAATTTTTGAGACATCTTGATAACTAGCGCCGCAAATAAGCTTGAACCATTGACCAAGCTCTAGGGCATCTAGCGGTTTTTGCGAAATAGCCACCCACCTATGCTATCTCTTCTGCCAGTAATCTGCAGACACATAGAGCGTTTAATCTAGTGAGCTAGCCCAAAAGAAATCTATGCAGACTGCACAGCATTCTTCAAAGGGAACCACTTAAACGAACGCTCGCCGCCCAGCTCAACCACAACTTTGATACGTGGGTCAGCGGCACTCAACGTTGCCAAAAAGGCTAGCTCCTGACTCGATAAAATATGTCCTTCAATCAACCAAAGCACAATCCCCTTCATACCAGGGGCCATCCGCTCTAAGCGATAGCTAAGGACCGGCGGAATAAAATAACGATCGCCAACAGCCGCTTGCCCCGTGCCTTTCTTCCCTAAGTGAGGCGGACGAACACCATGGACATCCCCTAAATAAGCTGATAAATCGCCCAGACCACGGGCCGTCATGTGCAGACTTTCATAGCCCGCCGCCCGCATGCGCCGTTGATAGCGGCCCTCAAAACCACCCTCAAGCGGTATTCGCACTGCTAGCGCACCATTGCTCTCTAAATCACGGACGAACCGATTGCCCAGTACCAGTAATCCCATAGCTTATGCAAACAGTGCCTGTAGTGAATTAACCCATCTATATATTAGAGATATTAGAGCCGTTAGCCATCACCTTATTAAAAAACCAGTGAATTCAGATTTATGACGACATGGCCAATTTAGTGCTTCTGCATGGATACGTATGCAAGATAGGGAAACTCTTCCGCCATCTCAGCATAAAACTATTCTCAAAAAAGTGGACAAGTGCATCAAATATCTGTAGCATTAGAGACCGCTGCTAAATTAGATACTAGGCGGGTTTCTGTTTAAGTCTAAGGCAGCACTTTACCGGCTCAAAGGGTTACATCTCCTGCACATTTCTGCAATGAGAGCTGTGCAAATCCCTAGCCATTAACGTTAGATATTCAATCTAATACGGTTGAATTTTCAGAAGAGCAGTCAATACCATTTAGGATTTATTTGCTTTTCTGGACAATTGCCCCCGCTGTGAAAAAACAAGGGGCTCAAACTGCTGGCTGTGGTAATGCAGGCTGGCTGAAATGTTTAGTCGGAGATTGATTGTGTCTGTCGGTATTCTCGGGACAAAGCTGGGAATGACTCAGGTGTTTGACGACACTGGCAATGCTGTGCCAGTAACTGTCGTTCAAGCAGGCCCTTGTGTTGTCACCCAAGTTAAAACGAAACAAACCGATGGCTACTGCGCCGTGCAGATTGGCTATCAGGAAGTAGCAGAAAAAGCATTAAGTAAGCCTGAGTTGGGTCACCTTAAAAAGGCAGGCCCTACTAATCTGCGCCACTTGCGCGAGTATCGCGTTGACGACAGTTCAACGTTTGAGCTGGGTCAAACGTTGGCTGCAGATATTTTTGAGGCTGGTCAGCTTGTAGATGTCTCCGGCAAAAGTATTGGTAAGGGATTTTCTGGGAACCAAAAGCGCCATAACTTTAAGCGTGGACCCATGACCCATGGTTCTAAAAACCATCGCCTACCAGGATCTATTGGTCCTGGTACAACACCTGGTCGTGTCTATCCTGGCAAGAAAATGGCTGGTCAGCTGGGCAACGTCAAGGTCACCGTGCGTAAGCTATCGGTAGTCAAGGTTGATAGTGAGCGTAATGTTCTGCTAATCAAAGGTGCTGTTCCTGGTAAGCCAGGTGCACTGTTGAACATTGCCCCTGCAAACATTGTCGGCAAGAAATAAAGGGGGCTAAGAACTTAATTATGGTTGATTGCGTAGTAAAGGATTGGCAAGGAGCTGATGCAGGCACCGCTAATCTTGACTTAAACGTTGCGAAAGAAGATAACGCAGCTCACATCGTTCATCGTGCCATTGTGCGTCAGATGCATAACTCACGCCAAGGTACATTGTCTTCCAAAACTCGTTCCGAGGTCCGTGGAGGCGGTCGCAAGCCATGGCGTCAGAAAGGAACTGGGCGCGCTCGTGCTGGTTCAAACCGTTCTCCCCTATGGCGCGGTGGTGGTGTGATTTTCGGTCCTAAACCTCGCGACTTCGAAGTCAAAATGAATCGCAAAGAGCGTCGTCTCGCTCTACGTACGGCGTTTCAGAGTCGTGTGGAAGATATGGTCGTCGTTCAAAGTTTTGCGGACCAGCTGACATCACCCAAAACGAAAGAAGTCCTGTCGGCGATGGAACGGTGGGGTCTAGATGCTGACCAGAAAACTCTGATGATCACGGCTGAGAAAAACGAGACTATTCATCGTTCTGTACGAAACGTAGCCAATATCAAGCTCATCTTGGCTACAAATCTGAATGTTTACGACATCCTACTAGCTGACCAGTTAGTGGTGACAGCAACCGCTCTCGAGAAAATTCAGGAGGTGTACAGTGCCTAAGGCAATTGACTCCCGAAATTTACCTGACATCATTCGGAAACCTCTCATTACCGAGAAGGCTACTTTGAATCTGGAAAACAACCAGTACACATTTGAAGTAGCGCCAAAAGCAACAAAGACTGAAATTAAAACAGCTATTGAAGCCTTATTTGAGGTGAAGGTAACGGGTATCAGCACCATGAACCCACCCCGTAAGAAAAAACGTCTCGGTCGATTTATAGGTTACAAGCCTACTTATAAGCGGGCAGTCGTCACCCTCGCAGAGGGCGATAGTATTCCCCTCTTCCCAGATGTCTAGTAACGACCTCAGCACTCCATTAGTTTGCAGATAAAATCATGGGAATTCGTACTTATCGGCCTCTGACTCCAGGAACTCGTGAGCGCAGTGTTTCTGACTTTTCAGAAATCACTCGGAGCAAGCCGGAAAAGAAATTAACGCGCTCTATTCATCGTGCTAAAGGCAGAAACAACCGTGGGGTTATTACCTGTCGTCATCGTGGGGGTGGCCACAAGCGTCTCTATCGCGTTATTGACTTTAAGAGAAATAAGCGAGAGATGACAGCAGAGGTCCTGTCCATTGAATATGATCCAAACAGAAATGCTCGCATCTCCCTAGTTCAGTACGAGGATGAGGAGAAGCGCTACATTCTGCATCCTGTGGGTTTAGCCGTAGGTTCTACCATTGTGGCGGGTCCTGATGCTCCGCTGGAAGTAGGTAATGCACTGCCGCTGCATAAAATGCCCCTTGGTACATCAGTTCATAACGTTGAGTTATACCCAGGCCGTGGTGGTCAAATCGTCCGTGCCGCAGGTGCTTCTGCTCAAGTTATGGCCAAAGAGGGTGGCTATGTCACCCTCAAGCTACCTTCCAGTGAAGTTCGGATGGTACGTCGCGAGTGCTATGCCACGATTGGTCAAGTCGGCAACGTAGAAGCGCGCAACGTTACCCTTGGTAAGGCCGGTCGGAAACGTTGGTTGGGTCGCCGTCCAGAAGTTCGCGGTAGTGTGATGAACCCGGTGGACCATCCCCATGGTGGTGGTGAAGGGCGTGCTCCAATTGGTCGCAGTGGACCGGTAACTCCTTGGGGTAAGCCTGCACTTGGATACAAAACTCGTGACAAGAAGAAGGCCAGTACGTCGCTAATAGTGCGCCGTCGTCGTCGTTCTTCCAAACGTGGTCGCGGTGGTCGTGATGCGTAGGCGTCTATCCAGAGATATGGATGTGATGGTTCACCAATTCTTTTGTTGTTTAACCGATTGTTTTTAGGCTGGCGAAACTATGGCTCGCTCTCTCAAGAAAGGACCTTTTGTGGCAGATCATCTGCTCAAAAAAATTGAAAAACTCAATGTAAAAGGAGACAAGCAGGTTATCAAAACCTGGTCTCGTGCCTCCACAATTATTCCTCAGATGATTGGGCATACCATCGCCGTCCATAACGGTCGTCAGCATGTTCCTGTCTATGTAAGTGAGCAAATGGTGGGCCATAAGCTAGGCGAATTTGCTCCCACGCGCACATTTCGTGGGCATGTCAAGGGTGATAAGAAAGCGAGACGTTAGAAATAGCCATGGTTGAAATCGATAGTAGTAATCAAGTTAAGTCTGTTGCTCGCTACATTCGGATGTCTCCCCACAAGGTGCGTCGGGTGCTTGATCAAATTCGTGGGCTCTCCTATCGAGAGGCCCTAATTATTCTTGAGTTCATGCCCTACAGATCCTGCGAGCCAATCCTGAAGGTGCTTCGCTCTGCTGTAGCCAATGCTGAGCACAACAATGGTATGGATCCAGTCGATCTCTATGTTAGTGAAGCCTTTGCTGACCAAGGGCCTGTCTTAAAGCGTTATCGCCCTCGAGCTCAGGGTCGTGCTTATCAGATTCGGAAACCGACCTGCCACATTACGATTGCCGTAGCGCCTGGCTCTTCTAGATAGATCTGTTAGTTTTTTCACTGTTAGCTCTGTATAAGGTAAAAATCTGTGGGACAGAAAATTCACCCAATTGGCTTTCGACTTGGCATCACTAAGGAACATGCTTCCTGCTGGTATGCCGACTCAAAGCAATATCCTAGCCAGCTGCAAGAAGACCATACTATTCGCCAGTTTATTGAGAAAACCCTCAATAACGCCGGTATTTCAGACATTAAAATTGCTCGCAAAGCTGACCAGATCGATTTGGAACTGCATACAGCCCGACCTGGTGTTGTTGTTGGTCGTGGCGGCACCGGGATTGAGTCACTGCGAGTCGGCTTGCAGAAACAGCTTAAGGACAACACTCGTCAGATTCGTATCAATGTGATCGAAATTGCTCGTGTTGATGCCGAAGCTGCCCTGATTGCTGAGTATATTACTCAGCAGCTAGAGCGTCGGGTTTCATTTCGTCGGGTTGTACGTCAGACAATTCAACGGGCGCAACGGGCTGGTGTTGAAGGGATCAAGATTCAGGTTAGTGGTCGTCTGAATGGGGCTGAAATTGCTCGAACTGAGTGGACACGGGAAGGTCGTGTCCCCCTGCACACCCTACGTGCAAATATCGATTATGCCTATAAGACTGCCCAAACAACCTACGGAATTCTAGGTATCAAAGTTTGGGTCTTTAAAGGTGAAATTATTCCGGGACAAGAGGATGCACCTCAACCCGCTAATAATCAGCCCCGTCGTCGTCAGCCTCGTCGTCGTCAGCAGTTTGAAGATCGTTCTAACGATTCTTAAGCTTTCTCTTTAACTGTTTAGCCTGTTTAAGCACCATGCTGAGTCCTAGAAGAACAAAATTTCGTAAACAGCATCGCGGCCGTATGCGCGGTATGGCCCATCGAGGCAGCACGATTAACTTTGGTGAGTATGCTCTCCAGGCAACTGAATGCTCTTGGATGACCTCTCGTCAGATCGAGGCTGCACGTCGTGCGATGACTCGTTATGTAAAACGTGGCGGAAAGATCTGGATCCGCGTTTTTCCAGATAAGCCTGTGACCATGCGTCCGGCTGAAACCCGGATGGGTTCTGGTAAAGGTAATCCAGAATTTTGGGTTGCTGTGATCAAACCCGGTCGAATTCTATTTGAAATTACAGGTGTGCCTGAGGAAATCGCCCGTGAGGCTATGCGTTTAGCATCCTTTAAGCTGCCATTCAAAACCAAATTCATCGCCCGTGAAGGATTGGAGGATTAAGAGATGGTACTTTCTAAGGCTAAAGAGTTAAGAACGCTTAGTGATGATGAGCTTTCTACTGAGATAGCAAATATCAAGCGAGAGTTGTTTGATTTGCGTTTTCAACAAGCTACTCGTCAGATGGAGACGGGCTTTCATCAGTTTAAACATGCCCGCCGAAAATTAGCTCAGCTAATGACTATCGAGCGCGAGCGTCAGCTGATA
This sequence comes from Leptolyngbya cf. ectocarpi LEGE 11479, assembly GCF_015207065.1. Taxonomy (GTDB): domain Bacteria; phylum Cyanobacteriota; class Cyanobacteriia; order Phormidesmidales; family Phormidesmidaceae; genus Leptothoe; species Leptothoe ectocarpi. Next base: position 7,781 of record NZ_JADEXP010000001.1, read on the forward strand.
GCTGGTGTAGCTAATGAAGAGGCAGCAGTAAGTAGCGAGCAGTAGGAGTTAAACAGCCATGGCAGCTAAAGAATTAACAGGGCGTGTTGTTAGCGACAAGATGGATAAAACAGTTGTAGTGGCTGTTGAAAACCGAGTCCCTCACCCAAAGTATCAAAAAATTGTTGTCCGTACTAAGAAGTACAAGGCTCATGATGATGCCAATGAATGTAAGGCTGGGGACCTTGTTCGTATCCGAGAAACTCGTCCCCTCAGCCGTACTAAGTGCTGGGTCGTTGCCGATATCCTAGGCCGTTCTGAAAAAGTGTAGGGGAACCGATTAATGATTCAGCAGGAAACATATCTGAATGTGGCAGATAACAGCGGTGCACGTAAGCTCATGTGCATTCGTGTCTTGGGTGGAAATCGTCGCTATGCTGGCGTAGGCGATGTCATTATTGCCGTGGTTAAAGATGCACTGCCGAACATGGGCGTAAAAAAGTCTGACGTAGTCCGTGCAGTTGTAGTGCGCACCAGGAAAAATCTTCGTCGCAGCAGTGGCATGAGTATCCGTTTTGACGATAATGCGGCTGTTCTTATAAACAATGACAATAATCCCAAGGGTACTCGGGTTTTTGGGCCGGTTGCCCGCGAACTAAGGGATAGAAACTTTACCAAAATTGTTTCATTAGCACCGGAGGTACTGTAGTGGTAACAAAACAGCCCGTGCGCCATAGGATGCACATCAAGAAAGGTGACACTGTACAAGTCATCACGGGTAAAGATAAGGGCAAAGTTGGTGAAGTTACAACTGTCTTGCCTAAGAAGAGTCAGATCGTTGTTGAAGGCGTCAATATTCGCACTAAGCACGTGAAGCCTCGACAGGAAGGTGAGTCTGGACAAATTGTCACCTCTGAATTTCCAATTCATAGCTCAAATGTGATGCTTTACTCTAAAAAAGAAAAGGTAGCTAGCCGTGTTGGCTATACCTTTACTGAAGATGGTCGTAAAGTCCGCATATTGAAAAAGACAGGCGAAATTATCGATTAGCCCATTATTTGTCCCTGACCAAGCCCAGGGAAAGGAAAGAGAGAATGGCTGAACAGTTAAAAGATTTTTACAATACAAAGGTTGTTCCTAAATTAATGGAGCAATTTGAGTATAAGAACTTACATCAAGTACCTAAAGTACTCAAAGTAACCATCAACCGTGGTTTAGGTGAAGCTTCTCAAAACGCAAAAGCGTTAGAGGCATCAGTGAGTGAGGTGGGAGTAATCACAGGTCAGCGACCCGTAATTACTCGCGCAAAAAAAGCAATTGCTGGCTTCAAGATTCGTCAGGGTATGCCAGTAGGGGTGATGGTTACCCTTCGTTCTGAGCGTATGTATGCATTCCTAAATCGTTTAATCAATTTAGTATTGCCCCGAATTCGTGACTTTCGAGGTGTAAATCCTGGAAGTTTTGATGGGCGTGGTAATTACACCCTGGGGCTGCGGGAGCAGTTGATTTTCCCTGAGGTCAGTTACGACAGTGTTGATCAGGTTCGAGGCATGGATATCACAATTGTGACTGATGCCAAGACTGATGAGGAAGGACGAGCCCTTCTCAAAGAGCTGGGAATGCCGTTCCGGGATAGCTGAGGTTTATACGAGAGAGAAATATGGCGGCTAACGATACGATTTCAGACATGCTGACGCGCATTCGAAATGCAAATCTTGCGCGGCATAGGACTGTCCAAATCCCATCTACCAAAGTTACCCGAAATATCGCCAAGGTGCTTCAAGAAGAAGGCTTTATTGGTGATACCTCGGATTCAACTGAGGGTATTGCACGAATGATGACTGTGAGCCTTAAGTACAAAGGGAAAATGCAGCAGCCTATTATTCGTAACTTGACCCGTGTTAGCAAACCAGGTTTGCGAGTTTACGCAAGCTGTAAGGACCTACCTCGAGTTTTGGGAGGTATTGGTATTGCTATCGTTTCTACATCAAGTGGCATCATGACCGATAGGGATGCTCGTCATAAAGGTGTTGGTGGAGAAGTTCTTTGCTATATCTGGTAACGGGTTACCTCATTTGTAGTTAGTTGTTTTCACGTCCGTTGCTGGCGGTTAGGGAAGGATTCAAAATGTCTCGGATTGGTAAAAAACCGGTGCCTGTGCCTTCAGGTGTAACTGTTTCTATTGATGCTCAATCGGTAGCTGTTAAAGGCCCTAAGGGAGAGCTGTCTCGTGTTCTGCCTAGAGAAGTCGATATTGCCCAAGACGGGGAGCAGATTGTTGTGACTCGTCAAAGTGACTCACGTACGTCAAGGGCCTGCCACGGTTTATCACGCACTTTGATCGCCAATATGGTGGAGGGTGTGTCCAAAGGCTTTGAAAAGCGTCTCGAAATTAAAGGTGTAGGTTATCGTGCCGCCATTAAAGGCAAGACGTTGACCATGAATTTGGGTTACAGCCATCCGGTAGAGTTTGAACCGCCAGCGGGTATTGACTTTAAAGTAGAAAGCAACACCAATGTAACTGTTAGTGGCATTGACAAGGAGCTGGTCGGAACTATCGCTGCTAAGATTCGGGATGCTCGCCCACCTGAACCTTATAAAGGTAAGGGAGTACGCTATCTCGGTGAGATGGTTAGACGGAAAGCTGGTAAAGCAGGGAAGTAATTGAGTTATGAAAGCTACGCGTAAACAGTCTACTCATCGCCGTCACGCCCGTATTCGGCGTCGTATAAAGGGCACTGCTGAGCGGCCTAGACTAGCCGTCTATCGCTCTAATAATCATATATATGCTCAGGTCATTGATGATTACAAACATCACACCCTGGCTGCGGCTTCTACATTGGATACCGATCTAAAGGGAGATGACAGCAGTGCCACTAAAGATGCCTCAGCAAAAGTTGGTAAGCTAATTGCTGAGCGTTCTTTGGCCAAAGGTGTCAAGCAAGTCGTTTTTGATCGTGGTGGTAAACTTTATCATGGTCGGGTTGCAGCCTTGGCAGATGCTGCTCGTGAAGCTGGTCTGGATTTTTAGGACTTCTTAAAGGGTTTAAATATGGCAAAGGAACGTCGTAAGGGTAATAAAGGTAAAGAGAAAGATTCAGAGTGGCAGGAGCGCGTAGTCCAAATCCGCCGTGTGACTAAGGTAGTCAAGGGTGGTAAAAAGCTCAGTTTTCGCGCCATTGTTGTAATTGGCAATGAAAAAGGCCAAGTTGGCGTTGGCGTAGGTAAGGCTAGCGATGTCATTGGTGCAGTGAAAAAAGGTGTAGCCGATGGCAAGAAAAATTTGGTAGAGGTGCCGCTAAACAAGGCATACTCCTTACCTCACCCAGCGAATGGTGAAGCAGGTGGTGCTCGCGTCTTCATGCGTCCGGCAGCTCCTGGTACAGGGGTTATTGCAGGGGGTGCGGTTCGTACTGTACTTGAACTTGCAGGTGTACGTAATGTCTTGGCGAAGCAGCTCGGTTCTGACAACCAGTTGAACAATGCTAGGGCAGCAGCAGATGCTCTGGCTTCATTGAGAACCTTCTCGGAAGTAGCTAAAGAGCGTGGAATCGCACTTGAAAAGCTATATGCCTAGGTCTGAAATAGTTGAATTATTAGGTTGAAACGATGAGACTAGAAGATGCCCAGCCTAAAGCTGGTTCAAGACGACGACGGCGGCGCTTAGGTCGTGGCATTGCGGCAGGTCAAGGGGCTACATGCGGCTTCGGAATGCGCGGTCAGAAATCTCGTTCGGGTCGTCCTACGCGTCCTGGTTTTGAAGGTGGTCAACTGCCTTTATACCGACGTATTCCGAAGCTTAAGCACTTTCCCATCGTGAATCAGAAGGTATTCACTGTGCTGAATGTGTCGAATTTGGCCGATTTGGCTGCTGGATCGGAAGTCACCATGGATTCTCTAATGGAAGCTGGCATCATCACATCCGATGATGGCCCACTGAAAATTTTGGGTGATGGTGAACTTAACGTCGCATTGACAATTAAAGCAGCTGCATTTACGAAAAGTGCTAAAGCCAAAATTGAGGCTGCTGGCGGCACCTGTGAAATCGTGGCGTAAGCTTCTAGAATAAACCTATATTCTGATCAGCTGTGCTTGAGGTTTTTCGCCTGGGTGCAGCTTGTGTTTAATTAGATTCTAAAACTATGGTTGTCAGTCGAGGAAAGACACCCAGTGCCCAGGAAACCTTTTTGCAGATGGCACAAGCTGCTGGTCTGCGTGGGCGTTTGTTGGTGACATTGGGACTATTAGTGCTGGTGCGGTTGGGAATGTATATTCCTGTACCAGGAATTGATCGTGTCGCTTTCTCACAGCAGGTTGATGCTGGAGGTTTACTGGGCTTTCTAGATATCTTTGTGGGTGGTGGTTTATCCCTACTAGGTATATTTGCTTTAGGTATCTTGCCCTATATCAACGCCTCCATCATCATGCAGCTGCTGACAGCTGCAATTCCACAATTAGAGGATCTTCAAAAAAATGAGGGTGAGGCTGGGCGTCGCAAAATCTCCCAAATTACTCGCTATGTGGCGATGGGATGGGCAGTTTTGCAAAGCACGCTGCTGGCAAGTTTTTTGCTGAGCCCTTTTGCCAATCAACCTGGCATCCCTTTTATTGTTGAAACCGCTGTAGCTCTGACTGCAGGCTCCATGTTTGTCATGTGGGTAGGTGAGCTAATTACAGAGCGCGGCGTCGGGAATGGAGCATCGCTCCTGATATTTCTAAATATTGTTTCATCGCTCCCTCGTTTACTCGACAGTGCTGTAACCGTAGCTCAGTCTCCTACATCATCTCGTCAAGATGTAGCAGGCATAGTCATTGTCAGTCTGGTTTATTTGGCAATGATTGTCGGGATTGTCTTTGTTCAAGAGGGCATGCGTCGGATCCCCATTGTGTCGGCACGACGTCAGGTAGGTCGTAAACTCTATTTAGAGAAAAGTAATTATTTACCCTTACGTTTGAACCAGGGTGGAGTGATGCCGATTATTTTTGCATCGGCTATGTTGGTACTTCCGTTGCAGGCAGCACCTTATATTGCTAGCACCTTATCTAACCCCGGCGTTTCAGATTTTGTCAATCGATTTTTGAGTCCAGGCTCAATCCCCTATAACCTGATGTATCTGGTGATGATCCTATTCTTCAGCTACTTCTACGCCTCACTAGTGGTCGATCCTGAAGACATGTCTCGGAATTTGAAAAAGATGGGTGCCAGTATTCCAGGAATTCGTCCTGGCAAGGCCACTAGCGATTTTATTGGTAAGGTGCTCAATCGACTAACGTTTTTGGGAGCCTTGTTTCTTGGAATCGTTGCTGTGGTACCCAGTATGGTCGAAAGTGGTTTGCGCGTAACCGTGTTTCAAGGATTAGGGGCTACGTCTTTACTAATCCTCGTAGGTGTGGCTATTGATACGGCAAAACAGATCCAAACCTATGTGATTTCTCAACGTTACGAAGGCATGGTGAAAAAGTAGTGATAAGAGTAATTTTTTTAGGCCCTCCTGGGGCTGGTAAGGGGACACAGGCTGCGGTTCTATCTCAGATTTTTGGGGTACCTCACATTTCTACTGGGGACATTCTACGTTCATCAGTTGCGGCTCAAACTGCATTGGGCAAAAAAGCTGAATCTTACATGAATGCAGGAGAACTTGTACCTGATGACCTCATCCTGGATCTCATTCGTGAGCGTTTAGCTCAAGATGATGCTGCCAAGGGATGGATTTTAGATGGGTTTCCCCGCAATGTCAGTCAGGCAAACTTTCTGGACAAACTGTTGGCCGAGATTGCACAACCCTGTGAATGTGTACTCAATTTAGAAGTACCTGATAATGTGCTGATATCACGATTACTTGCCCGAGGCCGTAAAGATGATAATGAAGACGTTATCCGTAATCGATTAGAGGTTTATCGACAGAAAACTGAACCACTGATTGAGTTTTTTCGTAATCGCCAGCAGTTAGTATCCATCAATGGCAATCAGACAATGGATGCGGTAGCGTCTGATTTGAAGCGGATCTTGCAAGCTTAAGTCAGTCCCTAACCCTATCTAACGTTAATCAGTACTCACTGAGAGCTATTTGATAGTATTTTAGGTAGCGTTTGTTACGCTATTAGGATGAGGGCACCATTAGATCAAGTAAAATGGTGCTATAAAAATCCTAAGTTTTGCCAATGGGTAGAGTGGATATCCTAAAGCATCGGGATATCGACTGAAAAAGCGGATGGACGGTTGGGGTCTATCCGCTTTATGTTTAGTTTTTTACTGAGTTGAGGAATAGCTAATTGTCTAAGCAAGATTTAATTGAAATGGAAGGGACTGTTACCGAATCTCTTCCTAACGCTATGTTTCGGGTTGATTTGGATAATGGGTTTAATGTTCTGGCTCATATCTCTGGCAAAATCCGCCGTAACTATATCAAGATTTTGCCCGGAGATCGAGTCAAGGTTGAGCTGACTCCCTACGATCTGACAAAGGGACGCATCACATATCGTTTGAGGAAAAAGTAATTTTCCGATGTTAGTTTTCCATGCGCCGAAAGCGGGCTGCGCAGTTTTAGTCACACAGAATAGCATCTAAAATTGGGGCTGCGTCAAAGCGAACAACATCTGTACAGGGAAGTCCAGTGGTTGCTGATAGACCTGAGATTGTCTTCTTTGCTTCTTCTTCAGTTACACCAAAGGTATTTAATGCAATCCCTACAATCCGGGGAGAAGTAAACGTCCCACCTGCCGAAGCTACAGTCTCATAAAGATGAGTCACCTCTTGAATAGGAGGAATGATAAAGTCTGGAAAGTGTTGAATGCGCTCCAGATTAATTTTATGTACCAGTACGAGGTGTGTAGGTTGGGAACCTCGCAGTAAAGGTAGGGTTGCTGTCGATGCAGGATTTAGCAGAGATCCTTGCCCTTCGATATAGAGCACTTCGTTGTGATTTGCTGAGGCCATGACAGCTTGTTCGATGGCTCCAGCGGCAAAGTCTACTCGTACAGCATCCAGGGCTATCCCAGAAGCGCCAAGCATCAGGGCAGTTTGCCCCGTAGCAATCAATTGAGATGTCAACCCTCGAGCTTGGGTGGCTCGGTTAAGCTCGATACAGGTGGACATTTTGCCCACGGCCATGTCGGTGCCCACGGCTAATACTCGACGACAGCTTAGTCGCCTAGCTTGGCCTGTACCGACGGATAATCCGGTGGGTTCTTGTCGCATATCCCAAATCCACTGATCAGGATATCGAGCAGGGTCAAGATGCTTGGTGAGGCTAGGGTCGTCATTAAAGTAGGTATGGAGACCGTTCATGATGCTGAGACCTGCTGCGATCGCAACCCGCACATCGTCTAACCATGGCTCTGGCAACCGCCCCCCCGATGGCGCTAGCCCAATTGCCAACACATCTGGCTCATAGGCCAGCGCAGCCTCCATCGTAGCCACAATAGGAACTTCACGATTGATGCCAGTCAGCGCTTTGAGCGATTCTCCAGCGCAGGTTTCGTCAATCACAACAGCGATAAGATTTTCGCTGTAGCGCAGCAATGCTAGCCCCGTTTTGCCCTTAGGGCCGGTGATACCGTTATGGAACAAGATAGCAATGCGATGGTGGGGTTGGAGATGCATAATCAGTCAGGGAAACACTATGGGGAAATTGTGAGCTGTATAGCTCGGTAATTTCGTACTGTACACAACGTTTCGACTGGAATAACTCAAAACTCAAAAACCAAAAGACCCTGCGGCAAGTCGTCCAAATATCTACAAACCTGAAGCTCCACCATCTAACAGCGGATATCCGAACAGACCGAGTACAGCACCACCGAGAATCAGTTTCCAAGCAGTCACTTTGAAATGGATAATCGCAATGAGAGCTGCGATCGCAACCACCACAGCCAATACCGACAAAGGCCAGGTCACCTGACCAAATGTAGTTTGGCCTAGGGGCACTGCCGCCGCCATAATTGCCCCGACCACAGCCGGTTTGATTCCTTTAAGAAACGCCTGTACCCAAGGGTTTTTCCGCAAACGCACCAGCAGGGGAGCTGCCAGCATAATAAACAAAAATGACGGTGTGAAAATGCCGACAGCCGAGATCAGCGCCCCCAAAAAACCAGCCATTTTATACCCCACAAAGGCAGCTGTCAGGACGACTGGACCAGGGCTCAGCTGACCGATAGCCACGCCATTAATAAAGTCGGCAGTAGAAAGCCAGTCCAGCCGTTCAACCACCTCAAACTCGAGTAAAGGAATAATCACTAACCCTCCCCCAAAAATGAGGGTGCCAACCTTAAGAAAAAAGGTAAACAACGGCCACCCATAGGTCGAGAGTCGCTCAATGCCCCAAAAGCCAGGCTGCAATATGGCCAATACCCCCAAGGGCATAACACTATTGAAACGTCGTCCCTTCGGGCCATAAATGCCCATCCCCAATAATCCTGCTAGTAAGAATACAACCGGGGTACTAAGACTGCCGAAAGCACTGGCCAAAAACGCTATCACAGCAATACTGACCCCAATCCAGTTCTGAATAGACTTGCGGCCTAATTTGTAACAAAAGCCAAGGATGATAGCAATCATCACAGGCGACAAGCCAAAAAATACAGCCATCAGCTGAGGCAGTTGCTGAAATCGAAAATAGACCCAGCTCAAACCCACCACAATAAAAAATGCTGGCGTAATAAAAGCCAAACCTGCTAACAATGCCCCGAGCCAGCCACCATAGACATAGCCTGTGTAAATCCCCATTTGGGTAGAAGCTGGCCCCGGCAACATCTCACAGACCGCTAAACCATCGCTAAATTCATCGGAGCTGAGCCAGCCACGGCGCTCTACTGCCTCGTCATTGATCATGGCAATGTGAGCCTGGGGACCACCAAAGCCAATTGCCCCCAGTTTAAAAAAGAGCCCAGTCAGCTCCTGCAGCCGACTTAATTGAGTATTCATAGAAAAATCCCACTCAAACAGGTTTCTTTGATAGAATAGAGTCTATCGAACAAGACATTACGATTTACTTGCTCATAGCCGCAACGAGGATTCAGCCCGTGATTCATGCGACGCTCCATCAGCTCAAGGTGTTTGAAGCCACTGCGCGCCACGGTAGCTTCACCCGTGCAGCCGAAGAACTCTATTTAACCCAGCCAACGGTATCGATACAAGTCAAGCAGCTTACAAAAGCTGTCGGACTACCGCTATTTGAACAAATTGGAAAACGTCTATACCTGACCCAGGCAGGCAAAAAACTGCTAGAAACCTGTCAGGAAATTTTTCAGGGTCTGTCCCAGTTTGAGATGTCCATTGCCGATCTTAAGGGCATGAAGCAGGGCAAACTGAGCCTAGCTGTAATTACTACGGCTAAGTACTTTGTGCCTCGACTGCTGGGGCCGTTCTGCAAACGCTACCCTGGGATCGATATTTCCCTCAAGGTCACTAACCATCAGAATATCCAGGAACGGATGCTCAATAATCGGGAAGATTTGTTTATTTTTAGCCAGCTGCCAAGCCAGCCAGATCTTAAAACCTATCCTTTTTTGGACAATCCACTGGTGGTGATCGCACCCACCGACCATCCGTTAGCTGGAAAAAAGAACATCCCAATTGATGCCCTAAACCACGAGCCTTTTATCATGCGCGAACCGGGCTCAGGGACACGCGAGGCCGTACAAAAGCTATTTTCTGAGAACAATATAGATGTCAAGGTGCGGCTGGAACTGGGTAGCAACGAAGCGATTAAACAAGGTATTGCCGGTGGTCTTGGCGTTTCTGTTTTGTCGCAGCACACTATTATCTCGGAAGGGACTACGGGCGAGTTTGCCATCCTTGACGTGGAAGGATTTCCTATCCCCCGTCAGTGGTATGTGGGCCATTTAGCTGGCAAACAGCTCTCTGTAGTGGCTGAGAGCTTTTTACAATACCTGCTAGATGAAAGTCCGGCCATGGCGAAGAAGTTTTTACCAGGCCTGGGAAATCCAATCCTGGGTCAAGAAGACGTGCCTGGAAAAGAAACAGCAACGGTAGGATAACTAAACAAGAATGCCTAACCCCAAAAAGGATTAGGCATCTTGAAACTCAACATTCAAGGCTGATCGCAGCTGCTAGGTCAAACCTGATAGCAGCACTAGACCCAGCACAGCCCCAAACACAATCAGGGCATAGAATTGAGCACGTCCGGTTTCTAGGTACTTTAGACCTTCACCGGTAATCAACGTCAGGAAACCCGTCAGGTTAACAATCCCGTCTACAAGCTTAACGTCCGTGGTGAGTGCTGCTTTGGCAATCTTGCGACTGCCTTGGACAAAGACGGTGTCGTAGATATCGTCTACGTACCATTTGTTGAGGGAGAAGTTATAGAGGGGCTTGATCTTATTTGCGATCGCACCCGCATCGATTACCTTCACCACATACATCAGTACCGCCAGAGTAATCCCGACAACTGAGATCGCCACAGAACTGCCAGCCATAATGGCAAACTCATGCAGATCAACCTCTTCGGCCAGCTCAGCTACGGTCACTACTTCACCTGGGGCAGAGATAAACGCCTCAAAGTAGTTGGCAAAGGGTGTGCCCATCAAACCAACTAGAATAGAGGGAACCGCCAGTAACATCAGCGGTAGCGTCATCGTAATCGGTGATTCGTGGGGCTCAGATGCATGGTGATCGTCATGATCTTCCTCCGCTGTCGGCATTTCCTGAGTACTCATTGCCCCAGGGCCGAGGGAAGCGCCCATGCGTTGAAGAGTCTCAATGCGTAACTGCTCTTTGATATCCGCATTGGTACCGCGAAACTCACCTTCAAACGTAGAGAAGTACATACGAAACATGTAAAACGCGGTGATTCCAGCGGTCACCCAGCCCACAGCCCACAGTAAAGGACTCACCTGGAAGGTGGAACCCAGAATTTCATCTTTAGACCAGAAGCCAGCAAAAGGAGGAATCCCGGAAATAGCCAGGGTACCGATTAGGAAGGTAATGGCTGTTGCCGGCATATATTTACGCAGCCCCCCCATCAAACGCATGTCTTGGGCATAGGTGGGGTTATGACCAACCACACCCTCCATGCCATGGATGACTGAACCAGACCCGAGAAACAGCATCGCCTTGAAATAGGCGTGGGTCATCAGGTGGAAAAGCCCCGCGCTGTAGGCCCCCACCCCCATGGCCATCACCATGTAACCCAGCTGGGACATGGTGGAATAGGCGAGGCCTTTCTTAATATCGTTTTGCGTGATGGCGATGGTGGCCCCCACCATGGCGGTAAAGGCACCCACATAGGCAATGGTAGTCATGGCCACCGGAATCTCTTCAAATACCGGGTACATGCGACCAATCAGAAATACCCCAGCTGCAACCATAGTGGCCGCGTGAATCAGGGCAGAAATGGGGGTGGGGCCTTCCATGGCATCCGGTAGCCACACGTGGAGCGGAAACTGGGCGGACTTCGCCATGGGACCCATGAAGACTAAAATCGCAAACAGCGCTGCGATCGCACCGGGTAAACTGCCCACTTCCACCAGGTGAGTGAGGCGCTCACCCATGACATCAAACTCAAAGCTGCCGGTGGCCCAAAAGATACCCAACATGCCCAGCAGCAGGCCAAAGTCACCGACGCGGTTGGTAACAAATGCTTTCTGACAGGCATCTGCCGCTGGCTTACGGTTGTACCAAAAACCAATGAGCAGGTAGGAACACATGCCCACCAACTCCCAGAACACATAAACCTGTACCAGGTTAGGACTGAGCACCAGACCCAGCATGGAGAAACTAAACAGGCTCAAATAGGCATAAAACCTAACATAGCCAGGATCGTGAGCCATGTAGCCATCGGTGTAGACCATCACCAAAAAGGCCACCGTGGTTACAATCACCAACATCAGCGAGGCCAGGTGATCGATGGTGTACCCCATCTGCAGATGAAAGCTGCCTGCTGAGGCCCAATCAAACATAAATGAATAGGTTTCGTGACCATTCCACTGACTCCAGAAGAGGCCAAAGGACATCACCATCGCCGCCCCAATCAGGCTAACGATCAGTATTGAACTAGGTGTACGTAGCTTGCTTGTGGCGTCGCTATAGCTGATCAGACCCACACCCACAATCGCTGCACCGAGAAGGGGCAGTGCTGGGATGAGCCATGCGTAAGAATAAAGAGGTTCCAAGGCTTCCATAGTATGCTTTATGCCTGCTCGCTCGAGTTGGCAAAACCGCCTACATTGTGACACATGGGAGCTGGACTATTTTCCAACTTCCTGACGCCTTGCTTGCAGAACATTGATTTTTCCTTGAGCAACCACTCACCTGAACTTGGTAAAACTCAAGCAAACTGAGGATTTCTAGGACTTCTGTTTTATACGGGTCCAGCATCCACTGTAATCCTGAGAAAAAGGTTATTTTTTACGACAGGCTCTGACGGTTTAGGTTTCTTGATACTGGGCTGAGGTAAACAACGGTAAGCATTGATAAAACGCCATGGGAAATCAGAGGGTGGACTCAACCCACCAGGTGGGAATGGACAATAGACAAGGCTGGTGTCGATCTAGGCATGGGCAATGGAGCAGATGGGTACAGCCCTGCCGGATAATCTGGCAGCTAGCCAACATCGCTTTAGTCACCATCTTAGTCACGGCTCTGCTTAATGTTCAGCCTGCGGGAATAGCGCAATCTCAGCCAGCGCAGGCGAGGGCAGATGTGGTGATTGACGGTCGAGTCCTGTTTCAACTGGACCAGATTGATACCGTCAGTGCCCAGAGACGGGCGGATGTTGCCAATGAAGCCCTGTGGAAGGTGTTAGAAAATGCTGAAAGTCAGCCGACGCCTTCACCGATTCGGGTGAGAACTCGCGAGCAAGAGGGTCTGGTTACGGTACGGGCCAATGGGCGGCATTTGTTAACCGTGACCAGTCGCGATCTGATGGCTGGGGTATTGGCCCAGGACCAGGCAGACGGATGGGCCGGGGAGCTACAAGCAGCTCTGGACAGAGCACAAAAAGAACGACGGCCCACATATCAGCGGCAGATGGCCTGGGTGAGTGGAGGAGCCAGTGCGATCGCACTGGCTATCTGGGCACTGCTCTATAATGGTCGCCGCTGGCTATGGCGGCGACAAACCCGCACTGGCAAAAAATTACCCATGTGGCTATTGCCCTTCTTGCTCGGCGCCCAAGTCGTCGTGTGGCTGGCGACGGCGGTTTATATTTGCGAATTATTTCCGGCAGCGCGGTCCATGCGCTACCGGATTTTTCAATTTTTAGAACGGACCTTTACCGGTCCTCTCTTTGATATTGATGGTCAGGATTATTCCCTGGTCAATTTATTTCAGCTCGTTCTTCTAACCCTGGCGCTGTGGATTGGCGTACGGATTGTGACGTCGGCGGTAAAGTCGCGATTTTTAACGGCGGCGATTCCCAACCGGGGGGTACAAGATGCGATCGCAACGCTAATGCAGGTCGTTCTGACGGGCCTCGGCCTGTTTTTAATTTTACAAGTACTGGGAATTGACCTGAGTGCGCTGGCGATTTTAGCGAGTGTGCTGGGTGTGGGCCTGGGGTTGGGTCTACAGCATATAGCCAACAATATCGTCAGTGGCTGGGTGATGCTATTGGAACGATCGATTCAGGTGGGGGATTTTATTAACCTGGGGGACCTGGCAGGAACCGTGGAAAACATTGGGGCTCGGAGTACGGAAATTCGTACATTGGATCGAGTAGCGATTATTGTGCCCAACGCGGAGCTGCTGGAAAACAAGGTGATTAATTGGAGCCATGGCCACCCGGTATCGCAGCTGCACTTGCCCATTGGTGTCGCCTACAACTCAGATATCCGCCAGGTGCATGATGCCGTGATGGAGGTGGCCCATACTCACCCGAGTGTGCTGCAGTATCCCCAACCCCGTCTGCGGTTTCTCGGTTTTGGGGATAGCTCCCTTGATTTTGATGTACTGGTTTGGATTCGTGACCCACGGCTGCAGTTTGACCTCAAAAGTGACCTTTACTACATGCTTGAGGCAAATTTTCGGCATTACGACATTCAGATCCCCTTTCCCCAACGAGATTTGAATATTCGCTCACCCCAGCTAGATTTGGCCGCATGGCCACAGCAGTCCGCTCAGAATGATCCTTCTAGATTGCAGCAGCCCCAGAAAAGCCATCATGGCTCACCTGAACTCAATGATCTATTGGCGCATGTTAGAGACTATTCCAGTCTGTTAAAAAATCAGCAGGGAGTGCAGGAGGCGCTGTTGGAGCGTCTAGTCAAGCAGATGCGATCGCAAAATGGTTTGATTATTCAGAACCGACGCTTTCGCCTGACCGTATATTCGAGTTGCTTTGTGGGCAGTGAAGCCGTAACTTGGCTAACCCAAACACAAAACGCTACCAGGGAGGCCGCCGTCAGAATTGGCCAGGCCATGGTGGAACAAGGAATTTTTCACCATGTCAGCGATGAACATCCATTTAAGGATGAGTATTTATTTTATCGATTTTATGAGGATGAGGCTTAGGGCGAGCCCGGTGGCAAGGGTCTCGGTTTGCCGATGCCATACCCCTGGGCATAGTGCACATTTAAGTCTTGCAGCTTAGCTAAAATGGCGTCATTTTCAACAAATTCAGCAATGGTTTTCATCCCCATCATGATCGCCACCTGATTAACCATATCCACAATGGTGGCTATGTAATGTTCCTCATCAATGTTACGAATCAAATCCCCGTCGATTTTGAGATAATCAACCGGCAAACTGCGCAAATAGCCAAAAGACGAAACACCACTGCCAAAATCATCCAGTGCAAAGCTCACCCCTAGCTGCTTTAAGGTGGTAATGAATTTCAAAGCCTGATCAAGCTGTGAGATTGTTGTTGTTTCAGTAATTTCGAAACACAGTTTCTCCGCTGGCATGGTGGACTGTTGTAACAACTGCAGAACAAACTCTATAAACTTTTCATTACTTAAACTACTCCCCGAGAGGTTAATGGCCACCATGGTTTTAGCATCCGGATAATACTGTCTGTAGTTGGTCAGCACAGTTTTGACTACCCAGCGATCAATGAGGTCAATCATGCCATAGCGTTCAGCCATGGGAATAAACAACTCAGGAGAGACAATCTTGCCGTGCTCATCCGTTAACCGCAACAAAATTTCAACATGTTTATACGTGTCATCAAACAACGAGACAATCGGTTGCTCCATTAAATGAAAGCGGTTGTCTTCAATAGCCTGGGGAATATTGGCAATATGGACCAGTTCCAAATGCTGCCGATCCAGTTCCGAATCATTGTACTCGGCAAGATAAACTCGTCCTCGTCCCAAATCCTTGGCTTTGTAGCAGGCCAAATCAGCTCTGCTAAGCAACTCAAGCGCATTCGATGCATTCCCTAAAATGGGTACCAGACCAATGCTGACGCCCACCTGAAATTGACGTCCACGCCATGTAAAACGGTAGTCTCTAATCTTATCAACCAGCGTTTGAGACAGTTTTTGTCCTTGTTCTAGAGAACACCCTTCCAACAGCAGACCAAATTCATCTCCTCCCAGTCGTGCCAAACTGTCAGAGCTGCGGATAGTTTGGCGCAGCAGCTGGGCAAGCTCTGCTATTAGCTGGTCACCGATCAGATGTCCAGCTGTATCATTGACAATTTTGAACTGGTCTAGGTCCAGATAGCCTAAGACTGATTGGATATTGCGATCGCGGACTCGTTTTACAGCCTGACGCAGGCGTGTATCAAATTCATTGCGGTTAATCAACCCCGTCAATGGGTCATAGGCGGCTTGATAGGCAATGGTTTGCGTTAGGTTATATTCCTCTGTCATCTCTCTTTGCAAACCGCGATAACCCTGAAAACGATTATGTTTATCAAACAGGGGACACGCATTCAGCTTAAAAATACGGAGCGTAGTATCCGATGTGTGTAGCCTCAAAATAAAATTTTCCAGCGGCTGACGCTTTGCTAATGTCTCTTTAAAGTAATCCCAATTCGCTTCTAGACCAGGCAGGGTAGCTAACGCCTGACAGGGGGTTTTTCCTTCTAAATCTTCACGATTCAGATAGTGAAAACTGCCGGATAAATAGGAAAATTTGAGATTTTCATCTAACTCCCAAAATAGATCGGCCCCCAGCTCAGCCAACTCTCGATAGCGCTCTTCATTTTCCTGGAGCAGATGCTTCTGATACAGATAACAGCGCCACCTTTGGATTAACAAGACAACTATGACTGCACTAGTCAAGCAGAGGCTCATCATCAGCCATAAAATTCTGGGGTCTTGCCCCTGTAATGGCACGACCTGTAAACGAACGAACTCAGCCGACTTATTAGCAGATGTGATGTGGGGAAATAGGCATAAACTAAACGCATTTATAGCAGTCAGAATAAGTTTGGCAGCAGGTTGAAAAATGATAGGACGATTAATCACAGGTTTGGGCAGATAATGCCTACAGATGACAAGAAGCTGACAGTGATGCCAATATCTCGCTCACCGTTAAAGGCTTGAGTAATAAACTTCAGACTATCAATGATGTCAGTGTCCTCGATGTCAGCCGTCCTCCAAGGTGGACACGCTATCGTTAACAACGACACCGATCTATAAGTTCGGGTTAAACAAAACGCTCGGTTTTGTTCAAAATACCCAAGCCAATTAAAAATTCATAAATCCTGCCGGTTACCCTTAATCCAGAATCATAAAGCGAGCAAGCCACCACATCTAAAGTCAGCCCCAGCTATATCCTAATCTTGGCGAATCGTAGCGGCTTGGGCAAGGAGTGATTCGGCAAAGGCGATGCCCTCTTGATGGGAGCGTCCCCCCGCTAGCTGGGCAAGTTCTTCACGACGAGCGGTGGCATCAAGATCGGTCACCCTAACTACGGTGCGCTCACCAGTTTTCTTTTTGCCATTCGCGACCACCTGTTTATCAACATGAAAATGGGCATCAGCCATGGCAGCTACGAGAGGCTGGTGGGTAACGCAGAGGACTTGACGATTCTGACTGAGCTGGTAGAGCTTTTCGGCAATGGTCTGGGCCACACGCCCAGAAACACCTACATCAATTTCATCAAAAATTAGAGTGCCAATGGAGTCTACCTTGGTAAAGCAAGCTTTAAATGCCAACAAAAACCGACTCATTTCGCCACCAGATGCGGTTTCCGTTAGGGGCTGTAGGGGTTCACCAGGGTTGGGGCTAAAGAGAAATTCAACGACATCAGCCCCATGGGATTGGGGCTCAGCCGACCGCAGCTCGGCTTTGAACTTGACCCGCTCCATGGCCAGGGGTTTTAGTTCCTCAACCAGCTGTGATTCTAGACGTTTGGCAGCTTTTTTGCGGAGCTTTGTCAGCTTGGTACATTCCTCGGCTAAGGTAGCTTGGGTCTGCTCGTGTTCAGTTTCAAGGGTTTCAATGGACTGGCCATCGCCATTGAGGGCCTCTAGAGCGACTTGTATTTCCTGGTAGTACTCGATTAGATCAGGTAATTCACGACCATATTTCCGACATAGCTGTTTGAGATAGCTCATCCGGTCTTCAACATCGGCAAGACGAGCTGGATCCGTTTCTAAATTTTCCCCGTAGGCATTGATCTGACGACCGGCTTCCTCGACTTGAGCCATAGCATCGCTGACAAGATCGAGCATCGGCGTTACCTGCTCATCAAAACGTTGCATGGAGCCGAGCAGCTGCTCCACTCGTCCTAGCAGATCCGAGCAGCTGTCAAAGCTACCGTCACTTTCATAGAGGATTTGATAGGCATCATAGCTTTGTTTTTGCAGTTCCACGCTGTGGCTAAGACGCTGATGCTCCTGTTTGAGACGGTCTAGCTCATCAGCGTCTTGTAAGTTAGCACCGCTAAGATCTTGGGCATGGTACTCAAACAAATCTAGCTGTTGCTGACGCTGCTGCTCGGCTCGACGCCGACGCTCTAGGGCCTGTTGCGCCTCAACGGCAGCGGCATACGCGTTGGCAACGACCTGGCGCTGCCGCAGATGTTGACTACCGGCAAAGCCATCTAACCAATCGCGCTGGGCATCAAGGGAACCAAGCTGTACGGTTTGTCCTTGGGCGGTGATTTCTACCAGCAGACGGCGGAGTTCATCTAGCTGATTTTTTTTGACCACCACATCATTGAGACGGCTACGGCTACGTACACTGCCACGGCCAGTGGTCAGCTCTCGACTACAGCGCAAGCCATCACCGTTGAGGGGAATATCGTTAGCCGTGAGCCACTCGGCTACTGACGGCGGTGCGTTAAATGTGGCCTCAATCAGGGCTTTTTTTTCCCCCGTCCGTACCAATCGGCCGCTGGCTTTTCCTCCCAGGACGGTATCGATAGCATCCAGAATTATGGACTTACCGGCACCGGTTTCTCCGGTAAGAACATTGAGACCGGGTTGTAAGGATAGCTCTAGCTGATCAATTAGGGTAAAGTTGTCGATTTTCAGGGAGGTTAGCATGGCCATTGCCTCCTGGGCGCGATAGGTTGCAGACAGATAGGACTAAACCGGAGCACAGTATGGAACAGCCAAATAAGGGCATCGCTCGGACAGTGAGCTAACTAATTTTACTGTGGATTATTTACTGTGGAAATTAAGTGAAATGTCGGCCTACATAATTCAACCCGGTGGTTTCACCATTGACTCAATCTTTACTCCTAAGCAATTCGGTTTCTGCGACTGACATTGCCATAGGCGATAGATCACCATGGTAGTTATCAATAGTCAGTGGGGATGATGGGGATGACTTGTTACAATAGTTAATAAATCGGTTAAATGAATCGATCAAATGGGTCCTGTTTGACTGCTTAGCAGCATCAATAAGTCTCCCACACCACAGTTACACCTATTGAAAAGCCTTATACCTCAAGGATATAGCCCATGAATGCTGCACCAGCATCCCCTAGTTTGAATGAGCGTCCGGTATCCCTAGTGACGTCGGTGGATGAGTTGCTGACTTATGATCCGCTTGAGATCGCACACTACTACCGTTCCCGCCCCCTACAGATATTTCTACGACTACTTGAGCTGGTGTGGTCATTTCTCGGGTTTGGTCTAGGGCTGCTCTGGGACCGGCAAACTGGCCGCCAAGAAAAAATGGCCGCGAAACGGGCTGTCCAGCTGAGGGAGGTATTAACTAAGCTAGGACCGGCCTATATCAAAATTGGTCAGGCCCTCTCCACCCGTCCGGACTTAGTCTCCCCTGCCTTTATGGGAGAATTGGTCAAACTGCAGGACCAGATTCCTCCTTTCCCCAACGAAATCGCCTTTCGCCTAATCCAAGAAGATTTGGGCCAAACTCCCAACGAGATCTACGCGAAGATCTCGCCCGACCCGGTAGCCGCCGCCTCTCTGGGGCAGGTATACAAAGGAAAACTTAAAACCGGCGAGGACGTCGCTATTAAAGTCCAGCGGCCGGGACTTACCGGCCAAATCACCCGCGATATTTACCTGCTACGACGGCTAGCTCAGTGGGCATGCAATAACCTGACGGTGGTGCGCAGCGACTTAGTCAGCATCATGGATGAGTTCGGAACTCGCATCTTTGAAGAGATGGACTACACCCATGAAGGGGAAAATGCCCAGCGGTTCGAGTCCCTCTATGGTTACATACCAGACATCATTGTGCCCCAAATTCACACGGAGCTGACGGCCCGTCGGGTACTCACCATGGAGTGGATTAACGGCACTAAGCTTACCGAACCCGAAATTCTTGAGGCTAAAGGCCTAAAAGCAACTGAGATTGTTGAAATCGGTGTGCAATGCTCCCTTAGACAGCTATTAGAGCACGGCTTTTTCCATGCTGACCCCCATCCAGGGAACCTACTGGTTACCGATGATGGAAAACTGGCCTATCTCGACTTTGGCATGATGTGTCATGTGGAGAGCTACCAGCGCTATGGTCTGATCGAAGCCATTGTCCATATGGTGAATCGTGACTTTGAAGGTCTGGCCAACGACTACGTCAAACTAGAGTTTCTGACACCTGAAACGGATCTCAGCCCGATTATTCCTGCCCTGGCGACCGTCTTTAACAATGCCCTGGGAGCCTCCGTGGCCGAACTCAATCTCAAAAGCATTACCGATGAGTTCTCCTCTCTGATGTATGAGTATCCATTCCGGGTGCCGGCCTACTATGCGTTAATCATTCGCTCCCTGGTTACTCTAGACGGTATTGCCATTAGCGTTGATCCTAGTTTCAAAGTCCTCAGTAAAGCCTATCCTTACGTAGCCAAGCGGTTGCTCACCGATCCGTCTCCAGAGCTGCGCCAGTCTCTCCAGGAGCTGCTATTTAAAGACGGTGACTTCCGCTGGAATCGATTAGAAAACCTGCTGCGCAATGCCCGTGATAGCCAAGACTATGACTTAGAAAAAGTCCTCCAGCAGACCATTGACTATCTCTTCTCAGAGCGGGGCGATCATATTCGCGATCACATTGCCGATGAGGTTGCCAAAAGCCTTGACCAATTTGGTCATAGTTTAGTCAAACGATTGCAAACTGCTGTCACTAGCGAATCCAT
The DNA here is from genome assembly GCF_015207065.1 of Leptolyngbya cf. ectocarpi LEGE 11479. Lineage (GTDB taxonomy): Bacteria > Cyanobacteriota > Cyanobacteriia > Phormidesmidales > Phormidesmidaceae > Leptothoe > Leptothoe ectocarpi. Next base: position 28,218 of record NZ_JADEXP010000001.1, read on the forward strand.
ACCTCAACCGACTCCATCATCACCCGCTACACTGACCAAAGAATGGGAGCATATTAGTCGGATTGTGGGTCTACTCGGAGACACCAAGGGAATGGACGGCGGTACCATGATCCGGCTAGTGCCCCAAGTATTAGTCAAACCTGAAACCCGCCAGATGGGCCAACGCGTAGCCAATAACCTAGCGACGCGCGCGGCAGCTAGACTACTCCGCACATTATTTCTACCCAGGACTAACCATCCCCAAGAAACCAGCAGTTCGCCCGCCCTGCTATCTGCCCAAAAATCAGCGTAGTGCCTTAACCCTGTAAAAACCGACGAGACCAGGCTCTATATAGACAGAGCCTGGTCTCGTCGGTTCTAGACTGTTTATTATTAATCTTCGTCTCTATGGAGACGATTGCGCCCCATTCTGCCGTTCGCGCTCCTCTTGCTCTAATCGCAGTTTCTTTTCTAATGCTTGAATTTCATCCCGTCGGGCCGCCGTTTCTAGGGCGCGACGACGAATTTCTTGACTCTGCAATGTGAGTGACTGACGCCACTGCTCTGCTCGCTCAACTTCTTGATGAAAAAACTGAGGCGTCACCCCTTGGGTTAAGAAGTTAGAGACTAAATCTAATATCCAATCCGTCGCTTCTTGAAGCTCAATCACTTGATTGGAAGCATCTAGCTCCACTAGGACCAGGGTGCCTTCATTAAAAGTCACCGGTAGTGTAGACACAACCTCTTGATCACCTATAGATAGTTCCCATAGGTAATCTTCGAGCTGGCGCGCCAGAAATTGTAAAACGAGAGCCCCCTCAGAGGTTGTGTGGCAAACCTTGGCCAAGTGCTGCATGGTTGGATAAGCAAACGGCTAAAATCTAGTATACCCTTACCATCTTCGCTGGTTGTGGGTTCTGTCGGGGAGGTTCGTCAAGATTTCGTACACGCCCCGTATAAAGTGACACAAATTTGACATTGTCCACTCAAAATACGAAAAAGCATTGCTAAAGCGTGATGGATATAAGAACTACACTGCGATACTGAGCAGTGAGAAGAGCCAAATTTGGCCAATATTTTGATGAAATATCAAAATATATGTGGTTTATGAGGCTCAGTTCTTAAATCTGATTTAAATTCCATCAAAAAAGTCTTTGCTTTCCGGATACTTTTTGCTAAGCCCCACGTCTGGTAGTTCATAAAGCGAATTATTTCACAAGCTAACCATTTGTTGCTAAGTTGGCATCCCTAACCTCTAGCAGGTTTTAGCTTTTCGCATCCCACTTGTTGCATCCCACAAAGACTCTTAACAAAAACGCTGTTAAAGGTCTACGGTATCGATAGCTTAGGTCCCAATGTTATGTCCTTTCATTCTGCTCAACCTCATGAAAATGGTCCATCTGGCAATTTTGAGCCATGGGGCGATTTTTCCCAATATGTTGACGGCGGTAGTCATGAGTTCCCTGCTGCTAGCACTGATGAGCAAACTGATCAGCAAAGGACATTTGCCTCAGAGGAATCAGAGAAATCTGACGACGAAGCCAAGTTTGAACTTTTGAGTGCTTACCTAGACGATGAAGTGACCGCTGAGGAAAGACAGCTGGTCGCCCAGTGGCTGAGGGATGATCCCAACATTCAGCAAATGTATCAACAGTTGCTCATGCTCCGACAAGCGATTCGGACGGCCCCTGTGCCCGAGCAGCCTGCCCTAAAGGTTCCTTCGCCGCCTAAGCTATGGGAGGGGACCTCCTTAGGAATGATGCGTTGGACGTTGGTTTGTGCGGTTGCGATCGCACTTCTAGGCGGTCTTAGCCAACTAACCACAACCAGCGGTCGCCAGAACCTCCAAGAAGCTTGGCAGTTTATCAAAACCCTACCCCAAGGAACATTACTAGAACTGGCTTCAACCACCAGGGAAAACGCAACTGAGCCCCCCGTGCAGTTGGGTCAGAACATAAAGTAGGACTCTTGAATAAAGACCTGGTTTTCTAGGTCACGACTCTTCTAATTCACGACAAATGCCAAACACGGAGGTAAACCCGTGGAGAAAGGTCGTTTTCCCTACAGGCCCAATTTCACCACTACAAAAGAATCCACCTAGGGGGACAGACCCGAGCTGACGACTAAACTGCTCGGTGTCACAATTGGGTTCATCAAACAGGCTCGTACCCCGTCCATTACAGGCAAACAGGAGGGCACCTGAGGGCGCGGCACAGGCTTGATGATCGATGCGATAGGTTTCCAACAAACTGGCCAGGTCATCTTTAGCCGTGTTGGCATCTCTCAAATGAAACTGAATCCGCTGGCCAGGGCGAATGCGGTCGGCAATTGCGATCGCACCAACTTTAGGATCCACACCCACTAAGTTACGAATCAAAAAATCGCCCTGTCCCAAAGCCTGCTTAAAGCTACTCTGAGCCAGCCCAATAAACAATGACTCCTGAGCCAGCTGCCGATCGGTTTCATCTAAGTCTTGAAACAGCTCCTGTAGAGCTTCAAGGGGGGTTTGCTCGGCAGCCTCATCACTACTAACGGACTGGGCAGCCACCTTGGTCACCACGTTGCGATCCCCTTCAACCACACGAAATGTGGGGCCAATAGGGCGACAGCCCTGGGCCACAATGGCATCAATGGTGATATTGCCAAACAGAGCAACACCAATGACCCCTTGACGGTAGAGCTGCTGACCACAAAACAATCCACAGCTGCGGCTAATGCTCTCAATACCAGCCAGCCCACCCACTTTTACCGCATCTGGATAAGCAAAATCCAACCCTTGCAGCAGGTCGTTCATGCCCGATGCAAAGGGATCCGCCATCAGCAGGAAATGGGGATTGTCTGCCGGTGTGACTCCAATAATTTCAGTCCACTCGCTGGGGGGACTGTCTAAATCCGGCAGCTCATCAATGGAAAGATGAAAGCCTTGAATATTAACATCGGGCAAATGGGCAACGGTCAAACTAATGCCAGCGGTTTCTTCCACTTCTATAAGATGGCCGTCACTGGTATTACCAATTACGCCACTCCCACTACAGCCAATAATATGAGCTCCCCCCAGGGGACCTTTGAGCAATGGCAATACGCGGGAATATTCGCTAGCAAAGGCAGATGAAATAAAAATAATGGCCAAGTTCGGAGCTGCTTCTAGCTGGGTCAATACCCGCTCAATGACCTCTCGCAGCGCTAACTCTAGTGAAGGGTGGGTAGAGACAGCACTGGCCCATTTCATAGCGTTTGATGATGACGATGGCAAACTCAATACTCTGCAAAGGTTTAGATCAAAAGGGTTAGATCAAAATACTAGCAGTCTATCCCCAAGCCTCCTGACATTAGGCTTGATCTTAGCTGTTTATAGGTGGGCAAACAGCGCAGGTAACTGGAAGTACCCCATAGCTGAAAGTAAAATCCTGATTAACATCAAAGCCATAGCAGAATACCTTGGCCATGGCCACGTTTTAGCAATTACAAAATGCTTCTTTAGATACAACGAGTTTTCAGAAACCGAAGTTACCATAGGATGTGTAAACCACCTTGAGCACTAGGGTGCTTCTAGTGGGAATAGTTCCTACAGTGCCTCCGTAGGCCATTGGAAACGGTTGCAAACACGCTTTCAAATTACATACATCCATTGAAAGTCAAGGTAGATAATAGATTATGAGCGATATCCAAGAAAAAATCTCTGAAGAGATCAAAACAGCCCGCGACGTCTGCAGCACTGATGGCACTGGTTCTGAAAATTGCGCAGCAGCTTGGGACGCGGTGGAAGAACTCCAAGCTGAAGCTTCACACCAGCGCTCCTCAGAGAAGCCTAAGACTAACTTTGAAACTTACTGTGATGAAAACCCTGAAGCTGATGAGTGCCGAATCTACGAAGATTAACGCCACAGCTGCTGGATCATCTTCCATCTAACAACTCGGATGCTATGGAGCTGAAGATCTAGTTAGTTTGGGTACATTAAGGCCGAGTTTCCTTTCTCCTAAGGGGCTCGGCCTTATGCATGGAGATCGGAGTGGCGCCTTTAAGAGAGTACCGCTATGGCCTCTGACTACCGCCCTGCAATGTTAACCTAGAGAGCGCTTTGATTGCTCATCATTACTTTCATGCCTAGTTCTTCATTCCTACAGTCATTGGTTTGGACAGACTATCGTCTGGCAGTCGTATTTACCGTGCTGCTACCTCTGGTGCTCTTGGTTTGGGCACTGGTCACCCGAGCGGAGGTCCCCCAACAGCTACTAGTTATTTATTGGAAAGTGTCCAGTCTATTGGCGATCAGCCTGTACTTGATGATTGCAGAGCTGCCGTTCAGCTTTTTAACGGCTGTGATGGCACGGGTGCTGATGCCTGTATCCCTGTGGTTTTGGGCCGATCTCAATGAAGAAATTCGAGAGCAGCCTTTTTCTTGGCTAAAACTAGCGTTTACAGCTTGGCGGTGGGGACTGACGTTTTTCTGTGGGTTGGGCGTACTGTTTCAGCTACCGTTTTTACGCTGTGCATTTTCTCGAGCAGCCTTTGGTAGCGAAAGCTGTCAAGTTTGGTTAGAGGCACCCAAGCTGTTTAGGCAATCTTTTCATTCTGGATTTACACCGGGCTTTCTTGGTTTTTGGGCAATTTTGGCTCTGGTTATCTACATTCTGAGCCTAAGCTACTTTATTTTTGTCAAACTGGGACGTCAGGGACGCTCAGCCCTCAATCAGTAGGCTCCCGATGAAGCTCTCTGGTTAAGCCCCACAGGAAGCTATGACAGGATCAATCGAAAAACAGCTTGAGCACTACACGCTGCAACATCCCCAAGAAGTACTACTGGTTGCAGCTGAGGTCAACGGAGACCCAGATGAAATTTTAATATTTAGGGGATTTTCTAGTTCTCTAGTGCGCCCCACGGCACCCGATCCAGATGTCCCGGTGTTGCCTAACGATGCCGTCATTATTGCGATTGATCGTTTAGCTGGCCCTTACCTACCCGACTGCCCCAATTACCTGGAACGGCAGATTAGCTGGGATGAGTTCGCCCAGCGATTAACTAATCCTTGAGGTTACACTCGTTACGTTCAAGACCTGTCACAATAGATACCAGCTGTATAGAATTCTGTGCTGATTTCTAGTGCAGCTGGCTGTTTCGGTAGCTTTTCATCGCGATTCGTCCTCTGCTATGCATCAAACGCAAGATTTACATGTGGTTGAGACTCGGCCACTGATCAGTCCAGCTTTTCTCCACGCCGAGCTTCCCCTGACTCAGTCAGCCGCTGCTTTGGTCGCTAAAACTCGCGATCGCATTCGCAATATTCTCTACAACGAAGATCGTCGTCTGCTGGTAATTGTGGGTCCTTGCTCGGTGCATGATATTGCCGCCGCCCGTGACTATGGCGCTCGGCTGGTTAAACTCCGGGAAGCCCTATCTGATCGCCTAGAGATTGTCATGCGGGTTTATTTCGAAAAACCTCGCACCAATATTGGCTGGAAAGGATTGATCAACGACCCCCACTTAGATGGCAGTTACGATATCAACCAGGGACTGCGATTAGCCCGTAAGCTGCTGATCGACCTGGCTGAAATCGGTTTACCAGCGGCCACCGAACTCCTTGATCCGATTACGCCCCAGTACATTGCTGATGTTATTTCCTGGACCGCTATCGGTGCTCGTACCACCGAAAGCCAAACCCACCGGGAAATGGCCTCTGGATTGTCCATGCCCATCGGCTTTAAAAACAATACCGACGGTAGTTTACAGGCGGCCACCAATGCCATGGTGGCCGCCAGCCGTTCCCACCATTTCCTAGGCATCAACCACAGCGGTTTGGCCAGCATTGTGGCTACCACCGGCAACCCAGACGGGCATTTAGTTTTGCGTGGGGGCAAAAATGGGCCTAACTATAGTGTGGAAAATGTGGAACAGGCGGTAGAGCAGCTGTCCAAAGCAGGGCTCAACCCGAGACTGATGGTGGATTGTAGCCATGCCAATGCCAACAAAAAACACCAGCAGCAAGCTGTGGTCTTAAGTAATATTGCGGAGCAACTCAAAACAGGCTCCCGTCATATTCTTGGCGTCATGATTGAAAGCCACATCAAAGCGGGTCGCCAGTCTCTCCCTGAGAATTTAGACGATTTAGTTTATGGTCAAAGCATCACCGATGCCTGTGTAGATTTCGAAACGACCGAGACCATGCTGGAGCAGCTAGCAGTCGCGGTGGAGCCCCATTTGTCCGCTACTACCCCGCGCTAGAACAGAGGCAGGTTAATGTTGACGCTCGCTCCATAGATCGTGTCATCAAAGTTTACATTTGGTCGGGACGAGCGGCCAAATCGTAATCCGGTAAACACGCTCAAACGAGTTGTGCTGGAGAGGTCGTGACTGAACTGCGCTAGCACTTGATGATACGTGTCATGACGCGATACTTGAGTGTAATCGTCAAGAAATAGCTGATAAAGCAAACTCACGCGGGTCTGAGGATCAAACCCATAGTTTAGGGAGCCGGTAGCAATCTGACTAAAACGGCTAAATTCTTCTGGGTCGCTGTAGCTCAAACGAGCCTGATAATAGGCATCGACCCAGGTGCGATTATTTAAAATGTCGCGTCTGCTGAGCAGTAGCTCTACGTAGTTAGCCGTAAAGAATGAATCGCTGCCGGGGGTAGTGAGGTCTTGGTAGCGCCAGTTAAGCTGGCCATAGCTACGCGTTCCCAACCGTTGTCGAATACCGGCTTGAAACTGAATTTCATCATAGTCAACAACGGATAAATCTTCGTATCGGGCCAGGTTAGCTTCAGCACTTAGCACCAGGTTGGTCTTATCCGTCAGCCGGGGAAACGCGAACAGGCCAATACCCGTTTGATAAATCCGATCGTCGATGGGGTTAGGGGTACGGAACAAATTATTGCCCCCATAGACGTTGGCACGCCCTGTCAAAAATACGCTGGTTTGGCGAGTGGGCTCAGGCTCCACCTCTAATGGGGCATCGTCAGTCGGTCGAATGCGCAGTATACCTAGCTCACTGTCGATACCTACGGGTTGCGATCGCACCCGCAGAATCCCTAACTCATCGTCAACCTCCCCTTCAGGAACCGCCACATCCGCTGGCTGTGCATGGGCTGGCTCCGCATCGTCCTCATCATCAGCGTCCTTACCCTCCCCCACAATCTCGTCCTCCCCATCCTTACCCTCAGACGGCAGCCGGAGCATCTTGTTAGGCACCGGCTTCTCGCAACACAGCAATGAATCATGGGCCGCCAATCCGACTGTGGCCCCCAGAGAACTTTTCCCATTTTGAGCAATCTGAGCAACCGCACTACACTGCAGTACTCCCAAGCTTCCTAGGCACATTACCAACACCTGTATGTTCACCCATGGCCTAGAAAACAGCCTCATTATCAACGTTCCAGATCGTTAACACACTCATTTACTTGTTACCAGCACACCAATAGCGACTCAACCGCACAATGGCGTTACTTTCTCTAAAAGCCAAACATTCGCCCAACATTCGTAATATAGTGCAGAAAAATTAGCGTAAAAAAGCTACCTGCACAGACCAAACATCATCACTGAATGTTGCTAACCCAAATACCTAAATTTTTCTACCAAACAATAAAAAATAAGGAATAATGGCCTTAAAATTGAGTAAATCACATGATTTAGCCCTCAATTTAAAGAATGCATAAACAGGACTGTGGCCATGATGCCAAAAAGTTAGGTAGTATTACTACTGGAGCAGAGTAAAAGTCCCTGCTCGGTGCATTCGCCCAGTACTTCTGCCCATGACCCCCTGCTTTAGTATGTGCAAAGTTTCTGCCCGCTGGTGCTCAGTTTTTTTGGGTGCCTCCATTATTCTTGGCATTCCCGGTGCTGCCCTAGCGCAAACGTCGCTTACTTGGGCTAAAGTTGAGCGTTTGCGTAACCGAGTACATTTGATTCCCAACGGTTATGGTGCCAGATTGGCTAGAGTTGCCGATGTCATGAGTATTGGTGATGCTCTAAGAACTGCACCATCAGCCCGAGCCGAGCTGCGCTTTAATGATGGCTCTTTAGCTCGAGTCGGAGAGCAAGCCACATTCCGGTTCACTCCAAATACTCGCAATTTTCAACTTTCCAATGGTACTGTCTTGCTCTTAATTCCTCCGGGACGCGGGCGTACAACCATTCAAACTCCGAACGCTGTAACTGGCATTCAAGGCTCTGCATTATTTGTAAGAGTACGCTGTCTTGCGGAGCTAAGCTCTGAAGGAAACTGCTCTGCACCAGTAACGTTTGTCGGAGCCCTGACCAACAATCCCGCTGGGGCCATGGTTGCGTTTAACGAAAGCGGCTCACAGCAGCAACCTATTTATGCCGGAGAAATGATTGTCATCGAAGGCGATGAGATCATTGAGCGGCTTGAGTTTGACTTAAGAACTTTTTATCAAACTAGCGGATTGGTAGAAGGGTTAAATCTGGACAGTCCCACCCCACCCGAAGAACTCTCAGAAGATCTGCAAGGGGTATGGCAAGAAATTCAGGATGCTCTGGAGCTGCAGGGAGATTTTGACGCTCAGGGCTCAGCCGAAGAAATTGTAGAAAACCCAGGTTTTCTCGCTCCAACAGTGAGCCCACTGAACGCACTAGATTCAGCGGACTCTACGTCTCACAATATTTTTGCTGGTTTCCCTGGATTTTCAACTTCACCAGCAGCAGCTTTTCATAATGTAGCCGTTCCAGTAGTCGCATCCCAGCAATCATCAGAAACGCCTACAGCCACAATCTTTGAATTGCCAGATAATGACGCTACGTTGAACACAGATGTTGCCAATGCAAGGCTTGGAGCTGTCCTAGGAGTCGGGACACCAGCCCCAGCTCCGGCCCCAGTAGCCGTAGTGAATACGGTTGCTCCTCCAACGATCAATACCCCAGTGACTCCAGCGGTCACAACGACGGCACCGGTCAATACTCCGGTAACTCCAGTGGTGACCACGACTGCACCAGTTAATACTCCGGTAACCCCGGTGGTCACAACGACGGCACCGGTCAATACTCCGGTAACTCCAGTGGTGACCACGACTGCACCAGTTAATACTCCGGTAACTCCGGTGGTCACAACGACGGCACCGGTCAATACTCCGGTAACTCCAGTGGTGACCACGACCGCACCAGTTAATACTCCGGTAACTCCGGTGGTCACAACAACGGCACCAGTCGATACTCCAACGAATCCAGGAGTACCCACTTTAGAAGCTGATGCAATAGATCCACCAGAACGTAATGATTTATCCCAAGAAAACTTTAATTGGGATACACCTGCAACGGGTGATCCTGAAGTATTACAATCATCGCCCAATATAGATTTGTAATAAATTTAGGAACCTTGCGTTCTACACACATCGTGTTGTATTGAGTTTGGCAAACATAGTTAGCCTCTCATGTATCGCTATCATTTTTCTTATCGATAGCCGTAGTCGCACCTGGCAACTTATAATCCTTATTCCAGTCCGTTGGCAAAATAATCGTTGAGACCTTAGCATCTTGATTATCGATTGGTCTTGGTTCTGGTTGCTCCAATGTAAGTGTGTCCTCAGATAGTCCATCTAGTTTCAACTGTCGTAAGTCCTGGAGCACTGCGCTTGCAGTTGAATATCGCTGATTAAAGTCGTAGCGGACCATTTTCTCCAGCAATTTAGCTAGACCAGGATGTAAATCTGGAATCTTATGAGTCCACATAATTTCTCCGTGGGAATCTCGCTGGAGTGCATGGGGTGGTAATCCAGTTACAGCCTCTATAGCCGTAATACCCAGTGCATAGAGGTCGCTACTAAAGTTAGGCAATCCTGCAGACTGCTCACTTGGCATATATCCTTGGGTGCCAATCCCAACCGTTGAGGTAATGCGAGCATTAGTATCAGTCAATCGATTAGAAATTTGTTTAACCGCACCGAAATCAATGAGTACGTAGCGACGATCATGATGACGGGCAATAATATTGGACGGTTTTATATCTCGATGGATTACACCTTGTGCATGCACTGCTTGAATCACCGGCAACAGATCCAATAAAAACTCAGCTACTGCACGTTGTGACATCGGTTGTTGAGGATTCAGCAGATCCTTCAGCAACGTTCCATCAATCATCTCTTGCACGAGGTAAAAAGAATAGTTGGATTCAAAATAAGCTAGTAAACGCGGAATTTGATCATGTTCCCCTAACCGCTCTAAGGTCGCAGCTTCTGCCGAGAACAAACGCTGTGCTAACTGGTGGGCCCTGGGATTATCACTGACAATTTTCAGCTGCTTGACCACGCAAATTGGATTACCAGGGCGCTGTGTATCATGAGCTAAATAAGTGTCCCCAAAACCCCCTGCACCTAAAATTTTGCTAATTTGATAGCGATCGCTTAGTACTGTGCCAATCATTTCGCTCTCATGAATAGCCAGGAGATCTTTAAAGTCATCTTGCTGACTAATAATCTGTTGCACAATGGGAGATGTTACATAGCGTGCTAGCGTATTACGCAATGTTTTTTTCTGTAGCTGCTCACTAAAGAATCCAATTGTAAAATCTGCGGCTGCAAAGCCTAACACACCTAAAATTGGTACCGCGATGGGAATGATAACGCCCCCGATTGTAAAGACAATAAAGCCTACCAATCCCCAAGCTACTGATCCGGCAGCAGCCCATACTAATCGGCGAAAGGGTGTGCGTGAGGAGACTTTACTAATAACAATCGCCATTCCTCCCAGCCAGACACCGACCATCAGCGCGCTGAGCCATGGTCTTTGAGCTACGGAATATAGAGCTAGATCATCTCGTAGCGTCGCAACAGTATTCGCTAAAATCTCCACACCTGGCATGGGTGTGGAATATAACAAACTCTTAGAAAAGGGGGCTGCATGAAAGTCTTGATGGAGAGCAGCCGTGGACCCAACAAGAACAATCTTATTCTCAAAAAAACGCCCATTATCTAACTGAGTTTTCCAAAGCTGCTCATCTAAAAGATACCAAAAGGGAACATGTTGAAAGGTTTTTGCCGGTCCATGGAAGAAAATATAATCACCCCCATCCTTGGTGTAGTCGCTCTGAGCGGCTTTTAATGTGGCTTCAGCAAAGCTAAGCACCGCAGGTTCAGTGCTGATATCGTTGACTACAGACGCATCGCCTAAAAGATTTGCTTCAACATTTTTTAGAGCTTCTAAAAACTCTCGGCTGAGACGATGAATCTTACCATTGGGTTCTAAAATAAAGTTAATCGCCCCTACTTGAATGGGCATCTCACGAAAGTCAGGCAAGGGTAATGTGGGCTGCAATAAGGAGCCCTGTCTCAAATCAATATCACCATATTGCGCAGCCAACACTACTTGTGAGCCTCGTTCAGCCAGGACTTGGGAAAAGGCTTCATCATCTTGAGGCCCGTAGCTACTGGGTAAGGCAAAAACGATATCAAGAGCAATGGCACTCGCTCCGGCCTCCAAAATTTTCTCTACAGCAGTGGCATAGGTGGCACGGGGCCACGGCCAAGAGCCAATGGCAGCCAACTCTGGATAAGCATCGGGCTGATCTAAATAGTGCTGACCTTGGGATAAGGACTCTTCATCAATCGCTAAGATCACAATGTCCTCCGGGGCTGACATGGTTCCCCGTAACTCCCACATGAGCGATTGCCCTTGATGCTCTAAGGAACGAATAAAACTAAGATTCAATCCGGTAACCAGAGCAGTCGTACCAACCAGTAGGCCATTCAAGTAGGAGCGCCATCGCTGTGCAAAATTTATAGTTGGTATCAGGTGACGGAGACGATCCTGAGATGTCAGCGTAGCCGTGATATCGGCACCATCCTGTTTCATCCGTATAAAAGAGTATTTAGATACTGTACAAAGTAAAGCGGTAGATGATGCAACCTGAATTAAATTAGGACTTCTTGGGGCTCGTTAATCGAGCTACCCATTTTCAGTATTTTTTATAAAGAGCAGTGTATAAAATCACATAAAGTGTGCGATAGTATTACGGTCATATCCTGTGCTTTTCCCACTATCATAGCCTGAAGCCAATGGACGTAGCTTATTCTTATACTATGACGCTCGATTAGTGCTTGATATAGGAATCTATTTATTTCAACATCAAACTCTATGAGTGCAAAGCTTCCAGATTTTTAGGGGACATCTGCATAATAGCCAGATCTGCCTTATAGTAGTAACCTGCCCATTCTAGAAACAGAGTTGAACAGGCTGGCAGTCAATCGATGCGTCTGTGAGCTTCGTCTTTAGGTGCTTAGCAGTCTGCCAAGTTAACTATCCGCATAACAAAGCTAATTTATGTACTGAAAATGTGCATTCTAACTGAAAAAGTATGGATACAAAGTTCTATGGAATTTTAGTGAATTTTCTATGTATACGGGGACTTATGGTAGATGCCTAGCTAACTTAAGTTAAAACAATCCAGGATCGGCTTTGATTATTTATATATCGTCACCTTTAAACTCCTTATTAAGCTAGCGGTAATTATCCGCGCTTTAAGTTGTAGCCTGTGTTTTTTCGTTTATGAATGTTGGACTCAGGTTAAGTGAGCAGTTACATCCGACTTCATACTCAGGCGTTCTTCTGTTCTTATATTTTACGTTCCAGACTATGGCTAGCTAGCTGTACCGATGATTGGTTTTCAACGGCAGCTATTTAGTTTCTATTTAATCTTATTGTTTTTACTTCTATGCATACGCAACCGTTAAGTCGACTTTCTATATTTGTAGATGGGAATAATATGTTCTATGCCCAGCAAAAAAATGGCTGGTTTTTTGACCCTAAGCGTGTACTAGAGTACTTTACGAAAGAAACCGTCCCTTCTACGTTAGTTAACGCCTTTTGGTATACAGGTCTTAAAGATCCGCAGGATCAGCGTGGATTTCGCGATGCGCTAATTAGTCTTGGGTACACGGTGCGTACCAAAATTTTGAAAGAATACTATGACGATAATTCTGGACGCTATTCCCAGAAAGCAAACTTAGATATTGAAATCGTCGTTGATATGTTTAATACGGCAGCCCAATATGACCGGGTTGTCTTATTTAGTGGTGATGGTGATTTTGAGCGCGCCATTGAATTACTGCGTTCCAAAAATACCCACATTACTGTGGTTTCTACTGAAGGAATGATTGCGCGGGAATTGCGTAATGCAACTGACCGTTACATCGATCTAAATTCTGTAAGACGCTATATCGAGAAGGATTAATCGCTAATTTCCCCGGCTGTGGGGTGCTTTTAGGTTATCTAAATCTGGCCCTAGGGGAATAATGCCGCCTGGATTGAGGGGAAATAGGTTACCGAAGTAGTTCCGTTTGATGGCATCAACATCACATGTGCTGGCGATGCCTGGCAGCTGATAGATATCGCGTACATATTCACTGAGGTTTTTATAGTCTGCGATGCGCTGACGGTTACACTTAAACAGGCCATAGTAGGCTACATCAAAGCGAATCAGGGTGGTAAATAAACGAATATCAGCCAGGGTTAGCACATTACCGCAGAGATAGCGATGATGGGCCAGGGTTTTGTCAATGGTATCTAAGCTATCAAATAGCTCATTGCAAGCATCTTCATAAGCAGTCTGAGTCTGGGCAAAACCACAGCGGTAGACGCCGTTATTGACAGTGGAGTAAATTCGGGTGTTCCACTGATCAATATCGGCTTGTAATGCCGCTGGATAAAGCTCGAGTTCCGGGTGAGAGGCCCAGCTATTAAAGGCGGCGTTCAAAATCTCGATAATCTCAGCACTCTCATTATTAACAATTTTATGGGTTTGGCTGTCCCACAGAACGGGGACTGTCGCCCGCCCTTTGTAGCCAGACTGGATCTGGTTATAGAACTGGGGCATGGTGCGACATCCCAGAGAGTCTGCTTGCGATGGCTGGTCAAAGACCCAACAGCCTTCATTCCCTGATGGGGAGACGATAGTGATAGAAATAGCTGATTCTAATCCTTTCAGCGCTCGGACTATTAGGGTGCGATGGGCCCAAGGACAGCCCATGCCGACGATAAGTCGATAGCGGTGAGCAGCGGCAGGAAATGTGGAGGAGGGGATGCGATCGCAAAACACACTCTCCGGTCTCTGATAAGCACCGCCTTTATCGCTAGGAGCCATTTGGGACATCATCGTCCGCCATAGGGTGGTCCAAATAGTTTTAGCCGTGCGAATGAGGAGCGTAGGAGGTAGAGCCATGATAGGAAATTAACAACGCCGTTTAAACCAGGCCTGAAGAATAGGGATATTAGCAATTTGGTCAGGTTGAATGGTATCCCAATCTAAACCGGTAGGTCTTGGATGACTGTGTTCAGTCGTCCAAGACCGCGTCGGTGTAACTATTAAGTCTAACCCCCAGTCATGTTGCTGCATCGGCAGTTCTGCTGCAGCAACGATCTGTAAATCATGCACCGTGGTGGCAATAGGCGTGTCGGCTGCAATCAGCTTACATGCTCGCAGCATTGCCAATTCTAAATCAGCAAAGCCAGCGCCTTTCCCCGTACGACCGCCATTGGCAGAGACCGCCACACAACCGACTATCACCAAATCAATCGGGTGCATTTCCTCAAACGCCACTAACCGCCCATGGACCATCGCTCCTTTCATAGAAGCAGCATCCTCTAGAGCCACACCTTTAGTCTTGAGAGCCATAGCTGTTAGTTCAACAAAGCATTTTTTACGCGAGAGACGGGGGACAGCCATATACAGAGTTTTGCCATCGGTCAAGGCCCGCAACCGCACTGCAGACTGAGGTGAGTCAGGATTACACTTAACCACTTGGGCACACTGCCACAGCTTGGTGGCCGCCAAACCACCTGCGGCCATGTCAGCCCCTATAAAATTGGGAATATGGCCCACCGGATCGCGGTGGGTGACATGGTGGTTTTTGAGGATAGACCAAATACGCTGACGTAAATCGTCTTTGCCGCTATGGCGACCGGACCAGACGGACATAGGTTAAGCAAAAAAAGTTTTTAACTTAGACTTTCTAACTTATACAACGGTAACCACTAGCTAAATGTTTTCTAAATCTTTGGGGTGCCCTACAGGACTGGACTCTAAGGTGAGTACATCTACTAATGGGGCCATGGCGAAAAAAACCAAGAAGAAGAAAAAACTGAAGCAAGCCGTGCTCGGTTTTGGCAGCCAGTCGTTAACTACGGAGCTAGCTCAGGTTGAGGCTCTGCTGCGTCGAGAGCAATGGACAGAGGCTCATTCTCTTCTAACCCGGCTAAAAACTGCTCATCCTGAGAACCTGGATGTGTTGACCTCTTTGCTAGAGGTTTATTTCGAGCTGGGACAGCTACACCAGTATCAGGCTACCTGCGTAGAATTTTTGGCCCTCAAACCCAACGATGCCAGGGTGAATTTTTTGCTGGGGTATGCCTATGTGCTCAACTACTATCCTCTGCTAGGAGTACAACAATATCGCTATGCTATTGAGCGCTGGCCCGAGCACGTGGGTAGTGTTGAAGGTAAAGAACATCTAGCCATGATTGAGCCCAATTTATCGGACGTTCTGGATGGCATGGGGCTTAACCATCCGGATGATTGGGAGATAGGCATCCTTTACGAGCAGACCCGAGCCTATACTGAGACCGATCAGTGCCAAAAGGCCATTGCAACGGCCCAGACTCTCCTCCAGCAGCGGCCTGACTTTGTGCCAGGTCACAACAGTTTGGCCACGGCCTACATGGCTAACGATCAGTATGAGGATGCGATCGCAACGCTTCAAACAACATTAGTCACCCACCCAGATAGTATTCTTCTGCGAGCAAATCTGGTGCGTTTTCTCTGTTTACGAGGGAATTTCACAGACGCTGAAACCCATAAACCCCAATTGCTCGCCAACTCCAGCACCGATCTTGACGATCTAACCCGCAAGGCAGAAGCATTAGCCTACCTGGACGACATGGAGGCCATCGTAGATTTGCTGGCCAGCGTACCGCCAGATCCAGACCACGATAATCAACTGGTGGCATCCGGTCTCTTTCACCACTTGGTAGCTGTAGCCCTAGCTCGCCAAGGGAATCCTATAGCTGCCAGAAAACAGTGGAACCTAGCCCTAAAGCTATACCCGGATATGGAGGTGGCCAAAGAAAATCTAGATGATTTTGACATGATGCCCATCTTCAAAGAAGGGCCGTGGCCCTTTGAACTCAACAGCTGGGTGGAAAACGGCACATACCAAAACTTGCGACAGGTGGCCATAGCCATGACTCCGGAACGAGACCCTCAACCGGCCCTGATCGCAGCTGTAGACACATTAATCACAAACTATCCGTTTATCAGCCAGCTAGTGTCAGTATGGCTAAAACGGGGTAGCCCTAGAGCCCGTATGCTAGCCATGGTGATTGCAAAAAGTTGCCCAAATGAGACCCATCTGGCAGCCGTCAATGAATTTGTTGCAGGAACGTTCGGGAGTGATTCTCAGCGATATCACATGGCATCCTACCTGGCCCATCGACAACAGCTCACGACAACCAAGCTTTGGCTCAATGGAGAATGGCATGAAAACCCACCGCTAGCGACCTATGACATTATTCCAGAACCTGTGGGCGTAAAATCCCCAGAAGCAGAAGAATTACTCCACAAGGCCTTAAAAAAGATTGCCCTGGAGTCTGCTAAAGCAGCAGAAATGGCAGAAACCTATTTAAAGCAAGCCTTAGACATAGAACCTAACAATCCTGCCTTACTCAATAATTTGGCCCTAGCTTATACCCACCAGCAGCGATTAAGCGAGTCTCGTCAGCTGACACAGCAAATCATTGACCAGCATCCTGACGATTTGGATAGTCGAGTGGCCATGGCCCAGCTCTATCTACAAGAAGAGAATCTAGAAGCAGCTGAAACTATTATCGATCAGTTACTAAGCCGTTCCAGTTTTACTGAGGACGACTTAGTAAGCCTGATGCTGACCCGCAGTCGATTGCTCATGCTGCAAGGCCAAGAAAATATGGCTCGACTATGGTTTCAGGAAGTACTGCCTACGGTGAGAGAGCATCCATTGTTGCAACAGCTGGGATTTGGGCACAGCGGATAAATTGCCGTTGCTGCCCTGCCAAGGGTAAACTAATGCGCAGCCATCAAAGTTTTACACGCTAGCACCTGTAGATCTTCTGAAACACCCTTTGGGTGAGTGAATAACTAAGCATGTATTAGCTATATCCCGGTTTATAAGCTGAATTTATGCCATTGCTGATTTAGAGGCTGAAATTGCTCTGTCTGAAGGACTGGGTACCAGCATCTTTTGGGTAGAGCCAAACCAGAGATCAGCAATGCCAAATTTATACTCCGCATTTGGAATAGCAAGATTCTCCTTTTTTGGATATCGCTTTTTGAAACCTATGAACTCATCCATCCGGCGTTGGAAACCATTATCGCTGCTGCTCTTTGGGCTATCGCTCCTAGCCGCCGTTACTCTACATTCGTTTAGGCCAGCAATGGCCATGGTTCGGTCAGCTCCGATGCCAGAAATTCGCGGTGTATGGCTCACCACCAACGATACCGATGTGCTGGTGGATCAGCCCAAGTTGCATAACGCCATTGACCAGCTGGCTGAACTCAATTTCAATACCCTTTATCCAGTGGTCTGGAATGGGGGCTACACCTCATTTGATAGTGGAACGGCGCGGCAAGCAGGCATTCAGCACTTTACCCGGCGAGGTATACAGGACTATGACATTCTCGAGGAGTTAACCACCAAAGCTCACAGTCAAGGGATGTCGGTCATACCGTGGTTTGAATTTGGGTTTATGGCCCCCGCTACCTCCGAACTGGCGACCCTCCACAGGAGCTGGCTGAGTGAAAAATCTAACGGTAGCTACATCGACACCACCAGAGAAGGGGGTGACATGGTCTGGCTCAATCCATACAAGCCCGAGGTGCAGCAGTTTATCACCCATATGCTGCTAGAGCTGATCAGTCGCTACGATGTGGATGGTGTGCAATTTGACGATCATTTTATTTTGCCAGTGGAGTTTGGCTATGACAGCTATACCCGCGCACTATATAAAGACGAAACTGGCAAAGACATACCCAACGACCCCCACAATCCTAGCTGGGTCAAATGGCGTGCCGATAAATTAACGGCATTTGTTAAAACCCTGAATGCAGATCTGAAAGCTCGACGACGTGACATTATTTTCTCAGTTGCGCCTAATCCCTACCAATATGCCTACAAGGGCCAGCTGCAAGACTGGCTGACCTGGGTACGTCAGGGATGGGTGGACGAACTCATTGTGCAAATCTATCGCAACAATCTGGATAGCTTTCGTCAGCAGCTCTATACGGCATCCGTACGGGAAACCCAGCAAAAAATTCCCACAGCAGCGGGAATTCTAACAGGACTTAGAAATTCGCCTGTGCCCATTAGATTTATTGAGTCAAAAGTGCGGGCAGCCCGTGCGTCTGGATTGGGTGTGACATTTTTCTTTTATGAAAGCCTTTGGGAAGATGCGCCTGAACCGGCAGATACACGCCAGGCAAGTTTTAAGGAGCTGTTTGCAACACCGGCCCAGCGGACGGAGCATCGGGCGAATTCCCGTCTACCCGCGCTATCCTAATAACCTGTAACCCATAGTTGTTAGTGATAGCTTAATGGCAGTATCAAACCAGCGTGTTGTGATTTTGGGCGGTGGCTTCGGCGGCCTCTATACGGCCTTGGCCCTGAGTAAACTGCCATGGGATAAGACAGCAAAACCAGAAATCACACTGGTAGATCAGCGAGATCGCTTTTTGTTTGCCCCGTTGCTATATGAGTTGGTAACTGACGAGCTGCAAACGTGGGAGATTGCCCCCCCCTATACAGAGCTGCTAGCAGGGACCGGCATCCAGTTTCACCAGAGTGGCGTAGCGCATATCGACACTGGGGCAAATTCAGTCTGTTTGCAAGATGATACTGTCCTGCCCTACGACCGGCTGGTACTGGCTCTCGGGGGTGAAACCCCGATGGATATGGCATCGGGTGTCAAGGAGCATGCGATCGCATTTCGCACCCTTAACGATGCCTATACCCTCAAAGAACGTCTGCGTGTCATAGAAAGCTCCGATGCCGATAAAATTCGGGTGGCTGTTGTCGGCGGCGGCTATAGCGGCGTAGAGCTAGTGTGCAAACTTGCAGAGCGCCTCGGGGAACGCGGTCGTCTCCGCATTGTCGAGCACGGTACGGCCATCTTGCAAAACTCCCCAGAGTTTAATCAAAAAGCCGCCCAAGAGGCCCTCACCGAAAAGGGGGTTTGGATCGATTATGAAACCACTGTCACCGAAATCGGCGTAGACACGATCTCACTCAAGTACAAGGATGAAACTGATGTGCTGCCCGTGGATCTCGTACTCTGGACCGTCGGCAATCAAGTCAATCCCCTCATCACCAGCCTGCCCTTCGAAAAAAATGAGCGTCAGCAGCTCAAAATTCAACCCACGCTACAGCTGGTGGGTCAAGCGCATATCTTTGCCCTAGGTGACCTAGCCGATGGCAAAGATGCCGATGGCAACAAGGTACCCACCACCGCCCAAGCGGCCCTGCAACAGGCCGACTACACCGCTTGGAATATTTGGGCATCGCTGACGGGGCGCCCTCCTTTACCCTTTAGATATCAACACCTCGGTGAAATGATGACCCTGGGTAGTGACACGGCCACACTGACCGGACTGGGGCTAAAACTGGACGGCACCGCAGCCCATATTGCTCGACGCTTAACCTATCTCTATCGGATGCCCACCTTTGAACATCAGCTACGGGTAGGTCTCAACTGGGTAAGTCAGCCGTTGAGAGACCTGTTATCAGTATCCTAAAGACTGGTGTTTAGGATAAAGCTCTCTATGGCACAGCCTAAAGTTATCTTCCTCGATGCGGTCGGTACTCTCTTCGGTGTTAGAGGCAGCGTTGGCGAAGTCTATCAAACCCTGGCGCAACAGGCAGGGGTAGACGCATCGGCCAAGGGCTTAGACCAGGCCTTTTACCGCAGCTTTGCGGCAGCTGATGGGATGGCGTTTCCCGATGTGTCAGCTGTAGAGATTCCCCATCGTGAGTATTTATGGTGGTTGGACCTAGCCAAAGATACGTTTCAACGAGCAGACATCTTGAGTCAGTTCTCTGATTTTGAGGGCTTTTTTGAAGGGGTTTATCAGCACTTTGCCACAGCTGAGCCTTGGGAGGTCTACCCAGAGACCGTGAGTTCACTTCAGCGCTGGCAACGTATGGATATTACCCTGGGAATTATTTCCAACTTTGATTCACGGATCTACGCGGTACTCGATGCGTTAGAACTGCGCCAGTATTTTCAGACGATTACTATCTCCACTGAGGCGGGGGCCGCCAAACCCGATCCGCTGATTTTTACCGCTGCCCTGCAAAAACACAGCTGCAGCCCCCAGGATGCGTGGCATGTGGGTGATAGCCGCAAAGATGACCTCAAAGGGGCTCAGGCTGCTGGTCTACGTGGCATCTGGCTCAAACGCCCCCAGCAAACCAGTATCCAATCACCCGTTTTACGATAGAGACACCTCTGCCACAGTCAGCGTCCACTCTCAACGGCTGACCTCGTACCCTGTCATTTTGACTTTAGGTTTATTATGATCCGGCAAGGTTACCCTTACTGAAGAGGCATAGGAAATCTAGATCTATGCGATCGCTACCCTAAACTAAAGATTGAATTTGGTCTGGAGAATTCAGCCCACGCTACGCTTGTCGTTAACACCATCCCATCGTTTCTGGTCGTCAACTGTGTCTCAAAAACAGCAAAATCCCTGGATCGAAGGTCTACAGACTATTGGACTCAGCGTTGTACTCGCCCTTGGCATTCGCCAATTCGTGGCGGAAGCCCGCTATATTCCGTCCGAGTCCATGAAACCCACATTACAGATCAATGATCGCCTGGTGATTGAAAAGCTCAGCTATCGCTTTCAAGAGCCTCAACGCGGTGACATTGTCGTTTTCTGGCCACCGTCAGAAATTGTGCCCGCTGGCCAGAAACGAGATGCATTTATCAAGAGGATTGTCGGGCTACCCGGTGACACGGTAGCGGTCACGGATGGCGAGGTCTTGATCAACGATGAAGTCCAAGATGAAAGCTATATTCAAGCACCTCCTGACTACGAACAGGAGCCCGTCACCATTCCCACAGGCAGCTACTTTGTTCTGGGGGACAATCGTAATGCCAGTTATGACAGCCATGCCTGGGATATTTCTAAACCCTTTGTGCCGGAGGATCAGATCATTGGCAAGGCCGTCGTCCGATTTTGGCCCCTCACCCGGCTGGGTAGCTTAGATTAATCGGTAGTTTGGATTAAATTGATAATGTATTAGGGTGAGCCTACGTTACCGGGGCCAATTTCTGTGGCTAATCAAAATCAAAACATCAAGCATTCAGAGACAAAAGGTTCAGATCCGAATATATGGCTCGAAAGTGTACAAACAATCGGTCTTAGCGTAGTTCTAGCCCTAGGAATTCGTCAGTTTGTGGCCGAGGCCCGCTACATTCCGACGGGCTCGATGGAACCGACTCTGCAGGTTAATGATCGCTTGGTCGTCGAGAAGATTAGCTATCTTTTCACCGTTCCCGATCGAGGCGATATTGTTGTTTTTTGGCCCCCCGAAGAATTAACCCCTGCAGGCCAGCCCCGCAACGCGTTTATTAAACGAGTGATTGGCCTACCTGGGGATACGCTAGCAGTTACAGATGGCCAAGTATTCATCAATGATGAACCTATTGATGAACGGTATATCAAAGCACCTCCCAACTATGAGTGGGGGCCTAAAACTGTTCCTAAAGAGAGCTATCTTGTTTTTGGAGACAACCGCAACAATAGTGTTGACAGCCATGCATGGCCCCGTCCGTTTCTACCAGAAGATCAGATTATTGGTAAAGCTGTGGTTAGGTTTTGGCCCCCCAACCGGGTGGGGTTACTCAAACGGGATTAGACCCAAATGTGTTTGGCCTGCCCCTGGATAGCTTGATCCCCGTAGGGCGTGTTGAGTATGTCACAGCCTAGGATTTCTGACGTGGCTGTCCAAGTATGGTTCGGGTCAAATAAGACTAGATTTGCAGGCGAACCGATCTCGATCGATGCGGGTTCCAGACCTAGACACTGAGAGGGTTGTAGGCTGAGATAATTCCATAGCTGTAAGGCGCTCCACCGTTGGGTGGCCACAAACGTTTGCCAGAGAACAGGCAAGGCTAACTGTAGACCGACGGTCCCAGGCGGGGCAACGCTAAAGGGAACGGCTTTTTCTTCATAGGTATGGGCACAGTGATCGACTGCGATCGCATCCAATGTCCCATCCTCTAACCCAGCAATCAGGGCTGAGCGATCCTCAGGCGTACCTAGCGGTGGTGCTAACCGCAGGCTGGGGGCATAGCTGTCTAACTCAGCGGTGCTAAAAAGCAAATGCAGCCACGTCACACTAGCCGTAATCGGCAGACCGTCAGACTTGGCTCTACGGATCAGCTCAACACCGCGAGCGGTGGAAATCCGCATCAGATGCACCGGTCGTTGCACCATAGCCACGTCCTCTAGGAGGGCGGTGAGCGGTATGGTTTCGGCAGTGATCGGCAGCCCCGAAAGACCTAAACGAATGGCATCTGGACCATCACGGCAGACGCCAGATTGCGTGCGATCGCACGCCCACAGAGCTAATGGTAGCGACAGCGGCTGAGTATATTCCAATAACCGCTGTACCAGCCGTTTATTAGTCAGAGACTGCCCATCAGCAAACCCCACCACCCCCGCCGCGCTCAACTCCATCAAATCCGTCAATTGCTCACCCTGGGTGCCTCGGGTAATCGCTCCCCAAGGGAGCACTTGCGGCTCGCCCGCACCGTGGGTCAGACGCAGCATGAGCTGAGCCGGACTGTCCATCGCAGGCACCGTATTAGGCAAAATCCCCACTCGAGTAAACCCACCCTGAGCCGCAGCCTGCAGCAGCTGTTCTAGGGTCTCTCGCGATTCGTGACCGGGTTCACCCGTTTGGCTATACAGATCCACCAGCCCCGGCCCCAAAACACAACCCTGGCCATCAACCTCGCAGATACCATCATCAATAACATCGCCAGCGATCTCAAGCGACGGCCCCATCGCCTGGATGACGCCATCGCGTATCAATACATCCCCAAGCTGATCGCGCTGATTTAGCGGATCCAGTATGCGGACCTTTCGTATCCAGCTATCCATGATTTTTAGGACTTCTCAACCGTTACCTCACAGCGCACCCGCTGCCGTCGTATCAAATAGACTTCCCGACAGGTGAACCGTAATGTTCGCTGCACTCAACATCGGCTCACTTCCCACCCCGTCCGGATAGTCAATAACACTGACCGCACCATTCCCCTGCTTAAACTGCCAGAATGCCTCGGGACCCAAACCTGTCACCTGACACAAAATACATTTATTGATAGCATCGTGGGCTACCACAAGGATAGTTTTAGGCGTGTCTTGACTGTATTTAGCAACAATTTCCTGCCAGGCGGCCGCTGCTCGATCCCACACATCTTGCAAATTTTCACCCTCGGGCATCTGAACTGTTTCAGGCTTAGTCTGCCAGTCCACCAACATGCCAGGAAAACCCGCCTCAATCTCATGCTCGAATTTGCCTTCCCACTGGCCGTGGCCAATTTCCCATAGCCCTTTTGTAACCGTCAAAGACACCTCCCGATGGTGCTGCAAAATAATCTCAGCCGTCTCCTTTGGACGCATCATGGAACTAGAAACCGCACTATCAATGGGAATAGCTTTTAAAAATTCACCGGCTTGTGCCGCTTGCACCCGACCATTTTCGTTTAAGGGAATATCGATTTGCCCCTGAAAACGGGACTCGCGGTTCCAGTCGGTTTCTCCATGGCGCACTAATAATAAACGAGGCCCTTTGAACCCACTACGTAAGACCGGTATGGGCGCTCCCGTATGACTTGTTGAGTTCATGGACTCTAATTGAGCATCCTCCCCCCAAGCTCCCGGAAAATTGAGGACGCTAACACCGCAGTTAGCCTGGTACAGACGATTCAGGGCTTCGGGACCCAGACCAATGGCCGTTCCCACTAAGGCGCGGTTAATCGCACTGTGGGCCACTACCAAAACAGTCTGGCCCTGATGCTTGCTCAGTAGGTCTTGCCAAAACGCGATGGCCTGTTGCCAGACAGCCCGCACGGGATAAAAATCTTGGGTCGTACCATCAGCTTGAGGCACAGACATTTTGAACTCCTGGGGCTGATGCCGCCAAGCTTGATATTCTTCAGGATACTGAGCTTCAATATCTGAAAATGCCATCGCCTCCCATAGGGGAAGACTAATTTCCTTGAGTAAATCAGTAGGCTGTGGTGTATCATCCCACCCCATGGTCTGGGTAATCAGAGCCGCTGTTCGGGCAGCCCGCTTCAGAGGACTGCAATAGGCGACATCAATGGCAATACCTTTTAACAACTGGCCCACCTGAGCTGCCTGATGCTCTCCTTTGTCAGTCAGCAGTGACTCATCATGGTGCCCTTGAACAATACGCTTCACATTAAATGTACTTTCACCGTGCCGAACCACAATTACACGCGTTTTCAAGGGTCTATCCTCTCTCAACTGTACTGCGCTAGGTCAAACAGTGTTGATTGTACGTGAATTAACCGATTCATGGGTAAATGTCCTCAAGCTGGCACCTGCCAGCAACGTTATGGCAATTTGCGTAGATCATTCAGAACTCTGGCGGATGCCCACCTGTTTTCTTGAGGTTGTCATAATTTAGAGTCATTCCATCTTCAGGCAAACTTAAAATTCTTGACCTTCTAAATTCCACAGGCAACCGTTAGAATCACATCAAGTCTTATACATATGAGCTAGATAGCACTGATAAAAAGGCTTTAGAGACTTCACACTCTTTTTTAGAACTAAAGTATCTAACATCCATATTTTTACGCTAACACTACCTGTTCAGCCTGATGAACAATGAAAGTATTCTCACGACAAGTCATCCTTATGAATTTTGCTAAGACTCTTTGTGGGCTCAATAACAATGGTCAGGGTAACGAAGATAGCCAGTCCTCTGCTGAGGGCAAGCAGCCTCAAGATAATACGATGGCCTTGGTCTATCCTGACGGTCGTGTCACTAACGTAAAAGTGCGCCCGAAAAAATCTTATTCATAGAACCAGAAATAACATCGTAGTTTGTGTAGTTTGTCTCATAGATGTCATTACCCCAGGTCTTACGCCAGCTAACTAACATTTTCCTGAAGGCCCCTTGTCCCTTATGCCACCGTTCTGCCATAGAGGTCATGTGTGCAGACTGTCATCGACAGCTTTTAGCCTGTCAGTGGACAGAGTCTACCCGAGGTAGTGCGTTATCTGCAGGTAACTTGACACTGTCTGATAATGTACTACCTGTCTCATCATGGGGCGTATATCGTGGCGTCCTCAAGCAAACGCTAGCCTTGCTCAAATATGGCCAACAGGCCAACCTAGGTATTTGGTTAGGCTACCAGTTAGGTAAACATTGGCAGACAAGCAGATTTTCCCATCCTCAGAACCCAGTCGTGGTCCCCATACCGTTGCATACTACGCGCCTCAAGCAGCGGGGATACAACCAAGCAGCCCTGATCGCTCAAGGCTTTTGTCGAGTAACAGGGTTCTCACTAGCAGAGCATGCTCTTGTCCGCACTAAGGCCACCAATGCGATGCATAGTCTAGGGGTCCATGAGAGACAGGCCAATCTGACGGGGGCATTTCAGCTTGGAACGAAATTACCGTCTAGGTTTCGACCTATTTTATTTATTGATGATATCTATACAACAGGGACCACAGCCCATGCTGCGGTTTTGCCTTTGGCCGAGGCCGGGTATTCTATCAGCGGTATTACGACTGTGGCTCGAGCGGTTTTTGCATCCCCATCGGCCAGGTAACTAATACTCTGCCATCTTGATCGAATACTAGGCTCGCGTCTAAACCCGTAATTTGTTCAAACTGCTCAGGTGTCAATATCGTCTCTATCGCGTCAGCAGCTAAGGGTTCTGGCTGAGGATAAATGTCTATATCAGACTGCCAGGAGCGCAGTTTTTTATGTACTCCCTGGATAAAGGGCATCCCTTTTTTCATGGGAATTTCTGACCACCCTCTGACCAGGGCTTCGGTTAGAGCTAACTCTACTAAAGATTGAGGATAGGTTGCTAAGAGCCCAGTTAAATAATCTGCAAACAGCTTGCCATCGCTACCGTCTAGCTGATAGCTATCGACAATATGCTGCACTCGCTGACGAATGATGTGTGATTGGATATCCATGGGTCTAGGGCTTAAAAAGTGGCAATGGATTCAAGCTGACATGGGGAATAAAGTAATACATGAAACCCTGGAAAACGTAAATCTCCAAAACTTAAAAATAGCCTTTAACTGATTAACTATTCAATATAAATAGTTTTACAGAAAGCGCCATTAAGAGCGATCGCAACCATATTAAATACAATGCCAACAGCTAACGAGCCGATTCCTTTTATGGTGAAATCGTTATCGCTTCTAACGGTTCGGGCAACTTAGGAAAGGATATTTCTGACTGTCCTGTAGGTAATGGCTAGGGCATGTAGTCACATTTCCATAATTTTTGAGCGTTACTATTCCTGGATAGTTAGTGGCCAAATAATAGGAAATTTCCGTAGTTTTTACCGGTAAGTCCATAACCGGGCCTCCAAAAATATGACTGAGTCTGTATTGAATACGCTGCCGTTAGAAGACGGTCTGTCAGTAGCCACACTGATTAAAGCTGTAAAAACAATTCTTCAGACCCAGACTAATGGCTATATCTACTTAAAAACGGTCACTGGGGAACAATGGTGGCTTGATTTTCGCGTGGGACGGCTGCTGTGGGCTGGGGGTGGCCAGCATCGATTTCGACGCTGGCAGAGACTGCTAAAAGCACACTGTCCAGATTTGCAGCCTAGTGAGGTGCGGCTACGGGAGCCCGAATTGTTTGACCATTGGGAATATGTGGCGCTGTCAGTGTTGTTACAGCGGCAGCAGCTGCATCGTGAAATTGCGATCGCAATCATCCAGGCCACCTTATCAGAAGTTCTCTTCGATATTTGCCAAGTGGTCGATGACATTATCCACATTGCCCACACCACCGATCGGCAATCCCGCTTACCTCAACCCATGGCCATTCTTAGCAGCACAGGGCTGTTTTACAACGTCAAAACTGAGCTGCAATCATGGCGAGATACAGACCTGGGTAAGACATCCCCCAATTGGTCACCTATCATTATTGACAATGAGCGGCTTAAACAATGTACTCAGCCCCGCACCTATCAAATTCTAAAACGGTTGCTCCAAGGCAATCGTTCATTACGGGAGCTGAGTCAGATCACAGGCCGGGATGTGTATGCCCTAGGACGAATGTTGGCGGGATATGTAAAACGAGAGATCGTAGCCTTCAATCCTATTGACGACTTACCTAGTCCCCATGCCTCAATGGCACCAAAAGTGCCCCGTCAAATTGCCCAAAATTTACCCCTGGTTTTTTGTGTTGATGACAGCCCTCAAGTCGGCTACCTCATGGAAGAGGCTCTGCGTCCAGCAGGGTACCGCTGTATCAGCATTCAAGATTCTATTCAGGCCCTAGCTCAAATCATTCGCCACAAGCCCAACCTCATCTTTCTAGATTTGATCATGCCCGTAGCCAACGGGTATGAGATTTGCAAACAAATCCGTCGGGTCAAGGCATTTCACAAAACCCCCATCATAATTTTGACCGGTAACGATGGTCTTGTCGATCGCATGCGGGCTAAAGCCGTGGGGGCGACGGATTTTATGGCTAAACCCGTCGATCCGATCAAGGTGATTGAAATGGTCAGGCATCAGCTAGCCAATCTGGATGACAGCCTCGAAATCCATTGAAAAATCATGCCTAACTTACTTTATGCAAGACGCGATGACTGAGTGTGGAGGCTACGGCAATGCGATCTCGACCGCAGTGTTTCGCATCATACAGGGCAACATCAGCCGCTTTAACTAGACTGGCAACAGACTGGCTAGGTTTAGGGATAAAGCTGGCTATCCCTAAACTGACAGTCACCACCTGACAGGGCAGCCTCGACGTGCGGTGAGGAATGTTCAGAGCCCGGATGCGATCGCAAATTTGACGAGCAGTCATGAGCGCCGTCGGTAAATCCGTGTTAGGAAAAATAATCGCAAACTCTTCCCCTCCATACCGAGCGACCCATCCCAAAGACTGTCGCAAAACATAGCGCAAGGTTTTCGCCACATCCTGCAGACACTGATCGCCAGCCTGATGCCCATAGGTATCGTTGTAATCTTTAAAGCAATCAATGTCCAACATCACTAGGGACAGTCTGGAGCCCTTCCGAATTGTCTGCTGCCACTCCAGATTTAATCGCTGATCAAACGAACGCCGATTAGCCACCTTGGTCAAACCATCTAAATTCACGAGGGCTTTAAGCTGCAGGTTCTCAGCCTCTAACTGTCGGTAATGTAGAGCTGGTGAGCGAACAGCCCGACCATGACGACTAAAAAATAATCGGTATAGCTCACAGGCCGGACGACAGGCATGCCCCTCTAAGCGCACCAGCCCCAGACTAGCCAACTGCCTGGCAGCGGTGACATCTATCTCCACAGGCTGTAACGCCATCATCACTTGATTGAGCGCCTCGATCAGGACAGGACATTGACGTATTTCATTTAAACAGCCATGTAGGTGTTGGCTATAAATACCGGCAGGAGTGGGCGCATCTGCCAGCAACTGAGGAAGAGAAAACTGTCGCTGCGCCAGGTAGTACAGCGCCATAGACACTAAATAGGGATGTCCCCCTACCAACGTCATCAATGCATCTAAATCTTTACCCAGACATAGCTGATAACGCGTTGCCAACACCTGCACTTGCTGAATCGTAAAGGGAGTTAGCTGAATGGGTAAACCCACATTAAAAGGTGACTGATGCAGTTTTAGCGGCACATAGATATCGGTAGAATGCACCACCACGGTACGTAGCCTAGCAAACGCATCGTTATACCTTCCCTGTTCATACCAAACCCGCAGCAGGGGTAAAAAGCCACTGGCAATATCAGCGTGCTTTAAAACCTGATTGACCTCAGTTAGGGCCAACACAATCGGCGTATCGCTCGCGGTGAGTATGTACTCTTCAAAATAAATTGTGCAACTTAGTTTTGCACCAATTTCATCATCCCAATAATCTGCTAGACGAGGCGGCAGTTTAAGCGCCCTAGCTACAGCCATACAGAACCAGCGTAGAAACCGAGAAAGGCTACTATAGACACTTACATCAGCACTTTGAAAGTCAACTAGAGCCCTTTGGTAGCCCAACGTTTCAGCCTGAGCCAACACCCTCACCAATAGGGAGCTTTTACCCATGTGACGGGGCGCTTTAATCCGGGTCAGACTTCCGGGAATAGCGATATTTTGATAGCAGAGGGATTCGATAGGGGGGCGCTCGATATACAATGGCGACCCAACAGCCAAAACACCGCTAGGGAATTCTAAAGGCGTGGTCAGCAACGCTTGTATCTCCTATAGGTTGGGACTAAAACTAGCCGTAATAGAATGCGAATAGTGCTGCGTCAGAATGTTCTCTAAATATTCTCTAGCGGTTATTTTTTGAGAAAATCAACGATAGAAAACACTATTTACTGGATGAGCAACAGCCAAGAGCAAGTAGCAGCAATCTAGGCGCCTCTTGGTTTAAATTGCCCAATTTTACGGAGTCCTAGATCCGTGATTTTTCTTAAATTGACAGGTATGAGTTATGACACCCTCATGGCTACGCTAGGTAATATACGCGTTTGAGTCGATAATATCCTCACCTTTGTTCGTCACTAAGAACAATTGACCAAGAATAAACCAAGATTCCACGGAAAGGGAGCGTATAGAATGTCATTGATTCTATTTATTCTTTAAATTGTTGCGCATAAAATTGTTCATACCGCCCCTGTTGTTCGAGGAGTTCACAATGGGTGCCCGACTCAGCAATTTGACCATTCTCAATAAACAAAATTCGATTTGCTTTGCGTACAGTGCTGAGGCGATGGGCAATGACAAACACCGTACGATTTTCCATAGCCCGTTCTAGGGCCTCTTGCACCAAGGCTTCCGACTCAGAATCCAGCGCTGATGTTGCCTCATCCAAAATCAAGATTCGCGGATTCAACAAAATTGCTCGAGCAATGGCAATCCGCTGCCGTTGACCACCCGAAAGATTCACTCCCCGTTCCCCGACCCAGGTATGATATCCCTGGGAAAACTGTTGAATAAAATCATGGGCATTCGCTACCTGAGCCGCAATCTTAATCGCATCATAGTCTAGTGTTGTTTGACCGTAGGCAATGTTCTGAGCAATGGTGCCTGAAAATAATGTTGTTTCCTGGGGGACAATACCAATCTGACGCCGTAAACTACGCAGGGTCACCTCTCGTATATCAATCCCATCAACTAAAACCTCTCCTAAGTGAGGATCATAGAACCTTGCCAACAGATTAACTAATGTTGTTTTACCGGCCCCTGATGGTCCCACCAGGGCAATTACATCACCGGGATGCACTAGCAAAGAAAGTTGATTAAATACTGGCTTTCCAGAGTCATAGGCAAAACTAATGTCGCGATACTCTACTTTTCCTGTTATGGGTGGCAGTGCTTGAGCATCAGGTCGATCGCGCAGCGTGGGTTTTTCTGCAAATAGCTCAAATACTCTCTCAGCCGAAGCTTCTGTTTGCTTAAAAGCATTGTAATGCTGGGTTGATAGATTAATTGGGTCAATCAGCAGCGCCACTGCTACCAAAAAACTAACAAACTCCTGAGGCTGCAGTCTTCCCAATGCAATCTGCCAGCCCCCCAACAAAAATAAAAACATAATGCCGACAGCTTCTAGAAAGCCTACCACCGGGTACTGAATAGCTGTCAGATGCTCAGTGCGATATTTTGCGGTGCGGTTTTTATCTGCGATCGCACTAAAGCGGCTGACCTCATACTCATCGGCGGCAAAGGCTTTGACAACTCGAATGTTGCCCAATACCTCAGTTAACAAAGAAGAGAGATTAGAAATTTCGTTTTGGCTACGGCGAGAAAGCGCTAACATCCGGTTACCGAAACTCCCAATCAGCCATGCCATCAGCGGTGCAATCAAAAAACCCGCCAGGGTGAGGGGCCAATTGAGATAAAACATATAAATCGGAATAGCAATCAGCTGAAAGATACAGGAGATAAACTGCTGCGACATTTTATAGATCACCTCGCCAATGCGATCAATGTCTTCGGTCAGCCGATATGAGAGATCGCCAGTTTTAGCCGATGCAAAGTAATCAATATTTAGCTGGTGCAAATGGGCATAAACCTTTTTTCTGAGTTCTAAGACCGCTGCTAAAGAGGCCCGAATCGAAAAAACTTTTTCTCCATATTGGAAAAGATTTTGGATCAAGAAAGCCAGGGTAGTAAACCCTAGCCATCTAGCGATATTAGACACCTGCCCCTGGCTAATAAAGTAGGTGACCTGCCCTGCCAAATACGGCAACATAACAGTCGCTAAAACATAGCCAACAATACACACAAACGACCAGCTGAACAATGACCACTGGGGCTTGAGAAAAGGCAACAGTTGCCAATAAACCGAGCGCTGTTGTGGGGCCATAGATGGTTTCTCAAAACTCAAAATTTAAACCTGACGATAATTCAGACTTGATCATTGACTCGTAGCTGTTCTGGCATCAAGTTTTTCCAAGGTCTCTAGAATAATGTTGGCGATGCGGTAGGACGCGCCAAAAGGACCAAATCGTTCTTGCCCATTGGTGATACAGGCATTGAGATAGTCCTCATCTTGAATAACTGTTACAGCATACTGGGCCGCTTCTTGCAAAATGGCCGGTGTGGCCGGTTCTGTACCGATTGTTTTTACAGAGAGGCCTAGCAACCGCTCCTGGGCTTCGGCAAAGGCATAGGTAAACTGGGGGCCTGCACCCGGAATTTGTAAAATTGGTTTGCCAATGGCCATGGCCTGATCCACAGCTAGTCCGGCCATGCCCAAAACCAGGGTGGTCTGACACACAATGTCATTAAAGCGATCGCTAAAACAGAGGACACTGGCGACGGGTTCACCTTGGGCTACATATGTCAGCTTGCCGTCGTCGTGTTGCCAGCCTGATGCGGCCGCGATTGTCTCAAGCGCAACCATCACATCCGGTACGAGGGCAGCTCGAAACTGCACCTGGGGATTAAGCTGGGCAATTTTGACAACAAGTTCCAGCAACAGCTTTAGGTTACGCACAGCTTCAGGCATCCGTGAGCCTGGTAACAGGGCCATCATCGGCTGCCCGGGCGACAGCTGCAGGTCTTTACCTTGAGGCTTTAATCGATCCAGAGAGGGAATCCCGCCAAATTGGGCTTTGGTAAATCCTTGTTTTTGATAGTCTTTCGCCGTGTAGGCATCTCGAGAAAAAAGTGTCAGACAGCGAGGCGATCTAAGGACCGCTTTGAGCACCAGGTCAATGTTGAGGGTGCCTTCGTACATAGCTGACAGTGGAGACGTAAAGGAGATAAAGGGTTGACCACTGAGATAGGCAAAACATTGCCCCACGACATCACCTGTGGCAAAGACCAGAGCGCACTGGGGCGCATAGCGACGGACGGCCTGGAGCTGTCGCCAGGTGGATGTGAGCAACCCCGCCCGAACATCATCAATTAACCTCAGACGGTTAGTGTAGGTAAAGCCCCCTGAGGGCAATGTCAGGGTGGGGGACACAATGGGTACATTGATATTGCGATAGGCATGCCCCTGGCCCACGATGGGAGCGGCGGCAATATCTAATTCGGGCTTTAACTCCCGCAAACTGCGAATAATGTGGGAAGAATGATTATCCTCTCCGTGGCCGTTGCTAATAAATAAAAGTTTGTGGGGCATGGGTAGACGGCAGTTGACCCGAGCTGATCGGCAGAGACTTGGTTGAGTCCATAGTACAGCTTAGAGATCATTTGCCAGTAGATTGAGACTCATTAAGAGATTGTTTATAAGTGTCCCTGACAGCTGTATTTGAAGGGCTTTGGCTTGTGGCACCTCGGCTATACCAGAGGCTGTCGGTCAGAGGATCCCACTGTGATTCACAAAAATGACTTTACAAAGCCGCCTACTGTTGTCAACTTCAGACTTAGCAGAGCAGCACCGCTACCCAGAAGTCCTGGGATCCACAGGTTGATAGACCGAGAAGGTACTGCTTTCTTCGGCAGGATTTAGCTTGAAGGTAAAATAATTTCCGGCGTTGCTGATCCCCAGTATGATTTTATCTGCCAATCTATTGGCCACCAGAATATTTAATAGATCGATTCATCCCTTAAATCAGCAACGGCTAATTTCCAAAGTCAAAGGTTAAGGAAAGGTCAAAGCCCCCAAACCGTCCAAAGAGTCTTTACGCAGACTCACCACGGATGCATCTAATCCACGTTTATCCACAGACAGTTGGCAGCAATTTTCCCAACATCCTCACTCCTCTGGCACAATGAGGTGGTCAAATCCCTATGTTCAGTAAAGGTTTTTCCAGGTTTTGGTCCTAGCGCCTAAAAAATTATTTTCATTCCAGCTCGATCCGTTTCAACTTGACGCCATCGAGGCCCTCAATCAAGGACAGTCGGTGATCGTCTGTGCTCCCACGGGGTCTGGAAAGACTCTGGTGGGAGAATACGCTATCTATCGCGCCCTGCATGAAAAAAAGAGGGTGTTTTATACAACGCCCCTCAAGGCGCTTTCCAACCAAAAACTGCGAGATTTTCGTAACCAGTTTGGCCCCGACAACGTGGGACTCCTGACAGGTGACACCTCTGTCAATCGCAATGCGCCCATCTTGGTGATGACCACTGAGATCTTTCGCAATATGCTCTATGGCACCACCATGGGAGAGGTGGACAATGCCGTCCGCGATGTGCAAACCGTAGTGTTAGACGAGTGCCACTACATGAACGACCGTCAGCGCGGTACGGTCTGGGAAGAATCTATTATTTACTGTCCGCCAGAAATTCAGCTAGTGGGCCTGTCAGCCACAGTGGCTAACGGCGATCAGCTCACCGATTGGATTGCTAAAATCCATGGTCCCAGTCAGCTGATTTATTCAGACTTTCGACCCGTACCTTTGACCATGCATTTCGCCACAGGTAAAGGTATCTTTCCGCTCCTCAATGACAAAAAGACAGCTCTTCATGGTCGTCTAAAAAAGCACCGTAAACCACCTCGAGCCCAGAGGGGACAGAAAAAAAGGCCTGTCACAGCCAGTAATGCGTTTATCGTGACGCAGCTACAGCAGAGAGATATGCTGCCGGCCATTTTCTTTATTTTTAGCCGCAAGGGCTGTGATAAGTCTGTCCAGAGCATCAATAATTTGTCGTTGGTCAATCCGTCTGAGGCCTTTGTCCTCAAACGCCGGATTGATGATTTTTTAGAGGCCAATCCTGAAGCCGCTCGCGTCGGACAAGTTGAACCGCTCTACCATGGTGTGGCAGCCCACCATGCTGGATTACTCCCCGCCTGGAAAGGCCTGGTAGAGGAGCTATTCCAGGCGGGGCTAATCAAGGTGGTTTTTGCCACTGAAACCCTGGCAGCGGGAATCAACATGCCTGCTCGCACCACGGTCATTGGCAGTCTATCTAAACGTACGGACAGCGGCCATCGGCTCCTCCATGCCTCAGAATTCTTGCAGATGGCGGGTCGAGCCGGACGTCGTGGCATGGATGTAGAAGGCCATGTGGTGACGGTGGAAACGCCCTTTGAGGGAGCCAAAGAGGCCAGTAGTTTAGCTCTGGCCAAACCCGATCCGCTGATCAGCCAGTTCACCCCCAGCTATGGGATGGTGCTCAATTTGCTGCAGAATCATTCGCTAACAGCTACCCGCGATCTAGTAGAGCGCAGCTTTGGGCAGTATCTCTCTACCTTGCATCTGAGCCCTCAACAACAGGCCATTGACGATGTTGAGCACAATATTAAGCTTATCCGTGAGCAGCTAGAAGCCGTCGGGGACGATACCATCGCGGAATACGCCAAGCTTAAAGAACGTTTGCGCGAGGAACGCCGTTTGCTCAAAATTTTGGACAAACAGGCCATGGAAACC
Source organism: Leptolyngbya cf. ectocarpi LEGE 11479 (assembly GCF_015207065.1). Lineage (GTDB taxonomy): Bacteria > Cyanobacteriota > Cyanobacteriia > Phormidesmidales > Phormidesmidaceae > Leptothoe > Leptothoe ectocarpi. The sequence continues at coordinate 63,239 of NZ_JADEXP010000001.1, forward strand.
CTGGCCAGTGACCTGAGCACGGCGATCAATTTTGCGGTTCCGGGAACTATTTTATCCCTTAAAGGCAAGCATATTCAGGTCCACAATCCTCTGCCGGCAGTGATTGTGGACAAAGTGGCCGGGCCGGGACAGGCGCCCTATCTAGTCTGTCTGACCTATGAAAACCAGTGGATTATGGCGGCCCCCCGCGATGTTTTTGCACTCTATGAAAAGTACGGACGCATTGACGCGGTCGATCATCTGTCGCCGCCAGCGGCTCTATCCGTAAAAGCAGGTGACAAGTTCCCTGGGGATGAGACTAGCACCGCCCTGGCTAAGCAGGTGCCCACGGCACTGCCCACCCTAGATGAGCTAGCTCCCGAGGTCAAAGAACAGCGAGAGCGCATGTATGCGGTCGAAACTGAACTCAAAACGCATCCCTTAAATAAGTTTGGTAAACCTAAATCATTCTTGAAAAAGCAGCAGCGCATTCAGCTGTTGGAGGAAGAACTACGCGATCGCAAAGCCAAGTATCAAAAATATGCCAGCCGCTACTGGGAAGAATTCCTCAACCTGATGGCTATTCTTGAGGAGTTTGGCGGTCTTGAAAATGACCGACCCACAAACTTTGGCAAAATGGCCGCAGCCATTCGCGGTGAAAACGAACTGTGGCTAGCGCTGGCCTTGGGTTCTGGAGAATTTGACCACTTGCCTCCCCACCAATTTGCAGCGGCCTGTGCCGCCATCGTTACCGAAATCACTCGCCCCGATACCTGGACCCGCTACCGCACCTCCAAGTCAGTCATAGAGGCCCTCGAAGGTCTACGCCCACTCCGTCGCCAAATGTTTCAACAGCAGCGGCGCTACCAGGTTACTCTCCCCGTTGCACTGGAATGGAACCTGATTGCCCTAGTAGAGCAGTGGGCGTTAGAAACCGAGTGGAACGAGTTATGCCGCAATACCAGCCTCGACGAGGGTGATGTGGTCCGCATTCTGCGCCGGACCCTTGATATTTTGGCCCAGATTGCCCATGTTCCATTTCTACCCACGACTCTCAAGTCAACTGCCCGCCAGGCCGCTTATTTGCTCAATCGTTTTCCCATCAATGAGGCAAACAATGCTCCTAACCTCCCCGATGGGGATACTGAAGAGGGTGAGAGTGAGGATAACGGGAACGCCCCTGAAACAGAATAACGTCAGCTCAATCGTCCCACTGTTTACTGTCCCTCGTCTTTTTTACCACCGCCCATTGCTCCATGACCTCCTCTTCCCTACCGATCCATCCCAAAGCGCTATCCCGTGCCCAGCGAGCTGTGCGCTGCGGCCCGTTTTATATGAAGCTGCTCGTGGCGATGCGATCGCAAAGCGTTTCCCTCAGAGCCATCAGCGACGACCGTGGCATGCTCAGTGGATATACCCGGCAACCACTTTCAGACGTCGCCGTCGATAACCACCTCAGCTGGCTAATGACCCTAGGCATTGTTCGCAGGGAAGTCGACGGTCAAGGCTTAACCGATAGTTTTCGGCTCACCCCCATGGGCCGTCAGCTAGTGGAGCAATGGGACACAGCAGGTCGTCCGGATTCCACAGGCAGTCTCCTGGATTATTTACTCAACACCAGAAACCGTTGGTTAAGACTACCGACCTGGCTATAAAAGTCTGGTTATTTTTGAGACCACAAACCGTTACAACAGGCGTCAACATCAACGATGTCTAAAGGATAAAGTTTGGGTAAGGTTATGCAATAGTGCCAATCTATCCGCATTTTCTAGCTTGACGCAGTACGATAGCCAAGACCTTGTATCGAAAAATCGTTATTCCAATCTTGATATTTGAACTTGATATTTCAACCATTAATACTGCATTTGGACCGGGAGACGCTCTAGTATGAAGGCCATTATGGTAGTGGGGACAACCTCCCACGCAGGGAAATCTCTACTTGTTACAGCACTTTGTCGGATGCTGAGTCGCCGTGGCTGGCGTGTCGCCCCCTTCAAGGGGCAAAACACAGCTCTTAACGCCTACGTCACCGCTAATGGTGCTGAAATTGGCTATGCCCAAGCCGTGCAGGCCTGGGCTGCAGGCGTTCCGCCCCAGGCCGAAATGAACCCGGTCTTACTAAAACCCCAAGGTAATACCCCCACCTCCCAGGTGATTATCAAAGGGCGTCCTGTTGGCCAGACCACAGCCACCCACTACTATGAAACCTATTTCGAAACCGGGTGGCAGGCAGTCCAAGAAAGTCTGGCTCGATTGGGTCAAGAATTTGATCTGCTAATTTGTGAAGGCCATGGCAACCCGGCTGAGATTAATATTAAACATCGTGATCTAGCCAATATGCAGATTGCGAAAGCACTAAAAGCCCCCACCATCCTGGTAACCGACATCGACCGGGGTGGGGCATTTGCCCACATCGTTGGCACCCTGGAACTGCTTGAGCCGGATGAACGCGATCTGATCAAAGGCATCATCATCAATAAATTTCGCGGTCAAAAGAGCCTGCTACAGCCAGGTATCGACTGGATCCAAAAACGTACCGGCATTCCCGTACTCGGCGTAATTCCCTGGCTTGATAGCGGGTTTCCAGCAGAAGATTCCCTCTCACTGATGGATCGCCCCCTCGAAAAACAATCCGCCGAACTCAACATTGCCGTCATTCGGCTGCCCAGAATTTCGAACTTTACTGATTTTGATCCCCTAGAAGCAGAGCCCTCCGTTAATGTCAGGTACCTCAGCCCTAAGGATGACTTAGGACACCCCGACGCCGTGATTTTGCCCGGTACTAAGACAGCAATTGCCGATCTACTGATTTTGCAACGTACTGGCATGGCCGAAGCCATTCAAAACTATGCATCTGCAGGGGGTACCGTACTGGGTATCTGTGGTGGGTTCCAGCTCATGGGACAGATGCTCGCCGATCCAGAAGGCTTAGAAGGCCAAGAAGGCCGCTTCCGGGGATTAAGTATCCTTCCTCTGCGCACAGTCATTACCCAAAACAAAGTGGCACGCCAGCGGTCAGTGAGTTCTAAATATCCCCAAGAAGGGTTACCGGTCAATGGGTATGAAATTCATCACGGTCGCACTCAGCTGGTGATGACGCCTGAAGGTGGGGAGCCAGGACCCAAATTTCAGCCCATTTTTGACGATCGCAGCCTGGGCATTGTAGATGAAACGGAGTCCCTATGGGGCACCTATCTACACGGCATCTTCGACAACGGCCCCTGGCGACGAGCGTGGCTCAATCGTCTGCGACAGCAGCGTGGCCTCGGATCTTTACCCACCGGCATTGCCAACTACCGTGAACAGCGAGACGCCATGCTCAACGACCTCGCCAATACGGTTGAGCAATACGTCAACCTTGACCCAATTCTGACCCAGCCCTAAAAAACGCGAGCTAACGGACCAGACCATGGGACCATATGGTCTATTGGTCTTCTAAAGGTTAGCTATGCCCCTTATCGATATTGCACTGTTGGCCATGGGTGGTTTGGCAGCAGGGGGATTAGCCGGCCTGCTTGGCATTGGTGGTGGCGTCCTGATGGTGCCCTTACTGTTGGTATTTGGCCTAGATGTGGACCAAGCGGCAGCAACCAGCTTATTAGCTATTCTCGTTACGGCCACCACAGGTAGTTTTCAAAACTGGCGCATGGGGCACCTGCAACCCAAACAGGTTTTACTGCTAGCAGGTCCGGCCATCGTCCTCGTGCTCATCGGCACAGAAGTTGGAGGATTATTAGTAGAGCATTGGCGCAGAGCCGCATTTGGCGGTCTACTACTCGCCAATATCTACCTAGTCAGTCTTAAAAAACAGATTGCCACTACCACAGCCCCGGCCAGCCAGCTCTCCCCCACTGCCGCCCGTCTAATTACCGGTGGCACATCGGGATTTATGGCCGGACTATTTGGCGTTGGTGGCGGCGTCATTATGGTGCCACTCCAGGTTCTATTGATGAACAGCGACCTAAAAAACGCTGTGCGCAACAGCCTGGGAGTCATTGTCCTCACCTCCCTAGTTGCCTGTGTTTATAACAGCATCAGAGGAGATATTCTCTATGGCGCTGGGCTGAGTCTCGGGCTAGGTGGTCTCGTGGGGGTACAAATAAGTACTCGCTTTCTACCTAAACTACCTGAGCAGACTATTGGTTTACTATTTCGACTATTACTCTGTTTTCTGGCAACGTATGTTTTTTGGCAAGCATGGCAAGCATGGCAAGCCTATGGGGCCTAGCCATAAAAAAGGATACCGGCCTAGACCAGTACCCATGGCTAGCTTTAAAGACTAACCGTTGCATACACTCATGCATTTCTGTTAAACCCCGCAGGTTATTCCTAGTAGATGGGGACAAATGCCGCCCAGCATTAGGTTCCTGTCTTCTTACTGCTGGTCTGAATGTAAAGGATGAGCAGAAATACAGTTGGGACAAAGACAAACAGGATGCTTGCTACAAACCCTAGATTATTGACTTCCATAGGACTTAGCGATTATTTCTCTCAACAACAAACCATATGGCTAAGCATAGCACTCTGCTTCAACGCAATAAACCGATCAACAGTTGGATTACTAGCGACCATATCCCCTAAAGCCAGCAGGATTTAGACCTGCTGGCGCCGGGTACTCCTATCATAGTTGCTAAATTCATAACAGCTATTTCTTTGGTTTGGTGACCACGCTAATCGGCCCATCAACCAATGTCTGACAAGCTAGACGGCAGTTAGCAGGGCGCTTTTTAAGCCTTTTTTCTTCAACCGCCGTGCGCGGCGACAAATTATCTAACCCTTCAGCGATCTCTACAACGCACAGCGCACACTGGCCGTAGCCACCGCAGTTCATCATTTTGCCGGTCAAGGTATAAATGTCAATACGATTGTCTATAGCCTTTTGGCGAAGGTTTGCGCCATCCGCCGCTGTAATCTCAACATCTTCTTTAACAAACTTAATAGTGGGCATCGAATGGCTCCAAAGGCAACCTCTATATAAAGTCGAGCATGCCGCAATCGGCAGGGCCCTAAACAATCTAACTTGCGCTGGATTATGAACTCTAGTTACACTTCTTTATACACTTTAATCTTTGAATTTGAGTGGACTAGTCCGTCGGGAATCGTTTGGATTCACTACCGCAATACGCTATCTAATTTTTTCCTTGTGGAAAATTAATTATCTTTGGCTTCAACGTTGGAGGCCATCAGCTGATCTGGTAGCCTATTTGTATCGGTATTTTAATGTACGGCTAACAATTCCAAACTAGGAGGAGGCACGTAGTCAATGGGACTACCCTGGTACCGGGTACATACAGTCGTGGTTAACGATCCCGGACGACTGATTTCTGTACACCTTATGCATACTGCCCTTGTGGCAGGCTGGGCTGGCTCGATGGCCCTGTTTGAGCTAGCTACCTTTGATCCAAGTGATCCTGCTCTGAACCCCATGTGGCGTCAGGGCATGTTTGTCATGCCCTTTATGGCTCGCCTGGGTGTGAGCGGGTCTTGGGGCGGCTGGAGTGTGACTGGAGAAACGGGTGTTGATCCTGGCTTCTGGTCATTTGAAGGCGTTGCGATCGCACACATCGTGCTGTCTGGCTTGCTATTCTTAGCAGCCGTTTGGCACTGGGTTTTCTGGGATTTAGATCTATTCCGTGACCCCCGAACTGGTGAGCCCGCTTTGGACTTACCCAAAATGTTCGGTATTCACCTGTTCTTATCTGGTTTACTTTGTTTTGGTTTCGGAGCGTTCCACCTGACGGGCGTTTGGGGACCGGGTATGTGGGTGTCTGACCCCTTTGGTCTGACCGGTCACGTGCAACCAGTGGCCCCAGAGTGGGGGCCGGCTGGATTTAATCCCTATAATGCTGGCGGTATTGTGGCTCACCACATCGCAGCCGGTATTGTCGGTATTGTGGCGGGTTTATTTCACCTGACCGTTCGTCCACCCCAGCGTCTTTATAAGGCGTTGCGTATGGGTAACATCGAGACCGTACTGTCCAGCAGTATTGCTGCTGTATTCTTTGCGGCCTTTGTAGTTGCCGGTACTATGTGGTACGGCAATGCGGCCACTCCTGTTGAGCTGTTTGGTCCTACCCGTTTTCAGTGGGATGCCAGCTACTATCAGCAGGAAATCGAGCGTCGTGTTCAGGCTGACATGTCTAACGGTCTAAGTCGCACAGAGGCTTATGAGAATATCCCTGAGAAGTTAGCTTTCTATGACTATGTGGGTAACAACCCTGCTAAGGGCGGCTTATTCCGCGTAGGTCCTATGGACAGTGGTGACGGTATTGCCACTGGCTGGCTAGGACACCCCGTCTTTACGGATTCTGAAGGTCGTGAGCTTTCGGTTCGCCGAATACCTAACTTCTTCGAGACCTTTCCCGTTGTTTTGACTGACTCTAGCGGCGTGATTCGGGCCGATATTCCCTTCCGTCGTGCTGAGTCTCAGTTCAGTATTGAGCAAACTGGTGTAACAGCTACCTTCTATGGTGGTGCGCTTGATGGTGAAACTATCAAGGACCCCGCTAGAGTTAAGCGTTATGCCCGCAAGGCACTCCTAGGTGAGCCTTTCGAGTTTGACCTCGAGGCCATGGATTCTGACGGTGTATTCCGCTCTAGTCCCCGTGGTTGGTTTACCTTTGGTCATGCGGTGTTTGCCTTGCTGTTCTTCTTTGGCCACATCTGGCATGGTTCCCGTACTCTATACCGCGATGTATTCGCTGGTGTGGATCCTGACCTCTCTGAGGAGCAGGTGGAGTGGGGATTCTTCCAGAAAGTGGGAGACAAGACTACTCGCACAGCGAATCGTTAGGTACAAGCCTTAGGCTAGGAAAATGGCCCAGCGAATGTATTCCGCTGGGCCATTTTTTTGGAATAATAGATAATATCCATAGAAGCTCTTGTTTGTGTCTACATCTATGGTGCTGAATTTTAATTAGGTAGGACCCAATCATGGAAAGTGTTGCTTACATTCTGATTTTTACCTGTATCATCGGTACACTGTTTTTTGCGATCGCATTTCGCGAACCCCCTCGGATCAAGAAAGACTAATCAATCATGGCTTTTATACCTGGGCTACTAGCTGATAGATAGCATTGGGTAGTCTAGGATTAGGGTCAGATATCAGACGTCTTAACCCATGAGTGACATAATAGGGGCACTGACTTCTTTGCTTTTAACGAAGTTGGCCTCTATTTTTATTTTATGCGTGGTCTAATGAGCAAGACCCGCTCCCCTGATTTCGGGTTAACTTGTCTATGCAGTGTCCCTTCTGCCAGCATGCTAATAATCGCGTCTTAGAATCCCGAGCGGCAGAAGCCGGTCGTAGCATTCGCCGTCGCCGCGAATGCTTAAAGTGCAATGGCCGATTTACCACCTATGAACGCATTGAATATATACCCATTACCGTGGTGAAACGTAACGGTGACAGGGAACTGTTTAATCGTTCCAAGCTCCTCAGGGGAATCGCTCGAGCCTGCGAAAAAACAGGTCTAGAAGCAACTCGCCTCGACGCCATAGTCGATACCATTGAAATGGATTTGCAGCAACGCTCTACAAGGGAAATTACCAGTGCCGATATTGGTGAGCTGGTTTTGCAGCAGCTTAAATCATTAAATGAAGTCGCCTATGTGCGGTTTGCCTCTGTATATCGCCAGTTCAGCGGTATACGTGATTTTGCAGATACCCTAAACCAGCTGCAGTCGGAAGATATCTCTACCGCCAATGTTTACAGGACCAATGGCAGTAATCACAATGGATCTGCCGTGACGGTGTAGCCGCTATCTCAACTTGACACTGAGGCCCTATTTTATCGCCATCTAAAATTAATACCGTCACAGTCAGTGACAGCAGGACTAAATTCACTTATCATAAATAGTCTTGCTAAGGTTTGTGTATGTTGCTGATTTACAGTGTGGGTTTCCATGTTCAGCCCCACTGAATGTTTAGGGTTGCTCACTTTGCAAGGCTCTAAGCTTTCGACCTAATTTAGGTTCGAAAGTCAGCACTGGAATAGTGTCAACGCCCATTCCAGCAAACTGTCTGCACAGAGTTATTTATCAGGGATAACGGTAGCTCATTTTGAGGATGCCCTTAGCCTTGTCTGAGATAAGATCTGGATCAATGTAGGGGCGGCACACAGACCCGTAACATGTCCACTCAATTATGGAGAAACCGTAGGAAACATCTAGCATGGTCAATTTTGAAACGAAAGAAGCCGATATTGGTTTTACTCATGAAGACTTTGAAGCTTTATTAGATAAGTACGATTACCATTTCAGTCCTGGGGACATTGTGCCAGGGACCGTTTTTAGCATTGAGCCTCGAGGTGCTCTAATTGACATTGGCGCAAAAACCGCTGCGTATTTGCCCATTCAGGAGATGTCAATCAACCGTGTTGAGGCTGCTGATGAAGTGCTTCAGTCCAATGAGACTCGTGAATTTTTCATCCTCACAGATGAAAATGAAGATGGCCAGCTAACCCTCTCCATCCGTCGCATTGAGTACATGCGGGCATGGGAACGGGTACGTCAACTCCAGAATGAGGACGCTACCGTTCGTTCCGATGTTTTCGCAACCAACCGTGGTGGAGCCCTAGTCAGAATTGAGGGATTACGTGGATTTATTCCTGGTTCTCACATCAGCACCCGCAAGCCCAAGGAAGACCTGGTTGGCGAAGCATTACCCCTCAAGTTTCTAGAAGTTGATGAAGAGCGCAACCGTCTGGTGCTCAGCCATCGTCGAGCTCTGGTTGAGCGCAAGATGAATGGCCTCCAGGTCGGCGAAGTTGTCATCGGTGCAGTTCGTGGCCTCAAGCCCTACGGTGCTTTCATCGACATTGGTGGCGTCAGTGGTCTGTTGCACATCTCTGAGATATCCCATGATCACATTGACACTCCCAATACGGTGCTCAATGTTAATGACGAGATCAAGGTAATGATCATTGATCTTGATGCTGAGCGCGGTCGGATTTCCCTGTCTACTAAGCAGCTTGAACCTGAGCCCGGTGACATGGTTAAAAACCCCGATATCGTGTTTGAAAAAGCAGAGGAGATGGCCGAGCGCTATCGTCAACAACTGCTGAAAGCAGCAGAAGCAGAGGCCGCCGCCGCCGCTGGTGAAGATGTCGGAGTGACCGAAGAAGAAGAAGAAGAAGCTTACACCGAGGAAGAAGATCCTGCTTTAGCGGTTGCTGAGTAGTTTGCTACTTTGATGACAAAGTAGGACGCCGTTAATACCCCTATCTAATTGGAAATATTAGGGCGCTTAACGTTTAACTAGTTTATTTGATCTAAATGTGGGGCCTAGGCTCCACATTTTTTTATTGGCAATGGAAAAAAAGTCTGTGGTTACGCTTGCCTGCAACGGTCAAATATTTAAAGATATCCACGCTGTTTTTTTAGATAAGGACGGCACCCTGGCAGACGTTGCCACCTACCTCAGCCAGCTTGGGCATATCCAAGCTCAGCTGATGGAGCAGGCGTTATCGGGAACCCATGAACTAACCCTCCAGGCCTTGGGATTTAACGCGGATGGATTAACCGCCTCTGGATTATTAGCTGTGGGTAGTCGTCAAGAAACCATTATGGGAATAGCCACAGTGGCTGCCCTGGTGGGTTGTCCATGGGTAAAGGCAATAGACCTGGCTATAGCGACTCTAAAGGCAGCGGATCAACAATGTAGTCCTAAAGCTCTATATACTCCACTTTTGCCAGGGGCCTTAGATTTTTTGCAAAGGCTCAGGCTGGCCGGTCTCAAGATCATCATGGTGTCAGCTGACTCCCAACATAATCTTGAGAGTTTTGTGCAACACCATCATTTGCAAACCTATTTTGACGTGCTGCAGGGAGTAACCAGGGAAAATCCTACTAAGATGTCTGCCGATTTTTTGTCCACTGCCTGCCAAGCCATCGACATTGAACCTGCTCAAGGGGTGGTGATTGGAGATGCCGCCAGTGATTTACATATGGCCCTGCCAACCCGTGGGTTTATCGGTTATTTGGGAGGATGGCGGCCTCCTTTATCAAAGACAGATATCTTGGGAGACGGCTGTAGCAGAGCATCACTGGTCCATAGCTTTACCACAGACTTTAGCCAGATTGTGCTGACTTAGGAGCCGGACTATTTCCGTAGGAAACGCTTTGCGCTAGGCTTGCCCATGCCCACAGGGCTATACGACTTCGCTCAGTCCTCTACCTATAGGGCTGAGGAGTATAGATTTTGTTGATTCCTTCATCCTCAAGCCGAAATACAATATCCCTGATATAAAAATAGAGGTGACAAAATGCCCCCTCTAAATTCAACCTTGATTCGCACAAATGTACGTTTAATTAACAGCTATTATGTTGCCTCAGTCAGTCGGACTCAAGTGACACCTTGTCAGAGTTAGTAGAATTATGATGCTAAAAAATCGGTTGATGGAAGGTCCATAGACTGACACGGTACACTGGAGTACAAAGCTATTGAGTTTAGAGATTAGCTGATGTCGCCATTTCCAGCCCATCGCCCTAAACGGCTAACTTTGGGGCCGCTAGAAGCTGAGATCTTGAATATCCTATGGGACGTGGGCACCACCTCAGCAACGGTGATTCACAACCACATTTTGGAAGATATTGATCGTGATTTGACCTATTCATCGGTGGCCACTGTATTGAGGCGTTTAGAGGCCAAAGGTTGGATAGCTAAGCGACGGGTGGGGCGAGCCTACCACTGGGAGCCTTTACTGTCAGCAGGCAGTGCCAAAATTCTGCAATCCCATGAGCGATTGCAGCAATTTTTGGCCGCCAGCAACCCAGATATTGTGGCTGCCTTTGCCGATAGCCTCGATCAGGACAGTCTTGACCAGCTCGAAGCAATTACCTTAAGGATTCAAACAGCGCGGCGGGCGCAGAAGCGGCAGGAGGAGCAACCATGATGCACATGAGCTTACTGGTGGGTGCGATCGCAATGGCTATACTCCTACGCTTAGCCCTAACTCACCGTTGTCTGCAGAACTCCCACTGGTTAGCCGTGCTATCCCTTTTGGTCGTTCCTCCCCTACTTTTAATGACAACGGCCATGGCCATTATCATCATGGGTCCCCATGGCCATGCATTTACGCCCCTAGAAAGATGGCTTAGCTATGGTATCGCCTGGTTCTTTGTCCTCATCAGTGGAGGTCTACTCGTCCATTTAGGTTGGCAAGCATACAACAGTATTCTCCATATCCAGCAATATCCTCAGCAGCTGGTCCAAAAGACTCCTAGCCGCGTTTTGGACGACGACACCGTCTTTAGCGCCCAAATCGGTCTCTGGTCGTCAGAAATGGTCATCAGCCAGGGTCTGCTTGACACCTTAGATAGAGAACATCTTGCCGCTGTTATCGCCCATGAAAAAGCCCATCATTACTATCGCGATACATTTTGGTTCTTTTGGCTAGGCTGGCTGCGACGTCTCAGTAGCTGGCTGCCCTACACCGAGGACCTTTGGCAAGAACTGCTGCTACTCAGAGAGATTCGCGCCGATAACTGGGCCACACAGTTTGTCGAACGGCTCACCCTGGCGGAGTCCCTAGTGCAGGTGATAGCTGCCCCGCTGTCGCCAGTCACAGTGGCTAATTTTAGTTGTACAACCCCTAGCAGTCGACTAAGCCGTCGCATTGATGCTCTACTGTCAGAGACCACCGATTATGGGTTTACCCCTCAGTGGTCATGGATTACGTCCGGCTGTTGTGCAGGAATCGCACTAGGTCTGATACCTTTATTCTCCATCCCGTTCCATTACTGAGGACTGCTCTGAGGAGTTCTCACCCATCGGTTCTGGCGGTCGTAGATGTCCCTAAAAAGGAACGTCTGGCCCTGGCTTTGTGGAAGGTTTGTCAGAGTCACCAGAATCAGTCGGTTCGGTCTCGTCATCCAAGTTTACAATTTGACCGTTAAAGAACTGAGCAAAGCTTTTAACACTACGCTCTAGGTCACTCTCTGTCTGCCATTCAGCAACAGATGGTGGGTCAACGGGGTGAGCTGTTACAGCAGTGGTAGGCGCTGGCGACGCTGGTGATGCATCATGACTAGGCTGGCTGGGCTGTTTAGGCGGGCTGACCGGTTGTCCTGCGGACGCTGGCACAGGAGACACTGGCACAACAGGAGGCGCTGGCACGCTGCTGCGTGGCACTGGTGTCGCTAAGGCCGCCGCTGGTTCAGCGACACCAGTACCTGGGGCTACTACCATCGCAACCCGCAGTTTGTGACCAAAGACTTGCTCAAAGGCCGCTTCTACATTACTCAAACGATTCTGGGCCATCTGCATCAGCTTGTCATTGGTGATGCCCACATCAGCTTCCACCCCATCACAGGCCAATAGCTGGCCATGTTGACGCATCAACACGGCAGTACCCATGGGAATCGCACCGCTCTTAGCCATGCGCATCATCTGAGTCACAATTTTTGCCCAAATATCGTTAAGACTTCCCATGGCAGGGGCTTCTGCCATTTTTTGAGACGGAGTTGGCTGATTTTTGTTAGGACTGCTGGCCTCTCGACGGGGCGCAGGCAACGGCTCTGCCTTATTAGGTTGAGAGGGCTGAGCGGGTTGAGAAAGTTGAGAGGGCGGTACAGAGGACTTAAGGGGCTGTTGTGGCTCTGGCTGTCGGGCTGGCTCAACGGCTGGCAGTGAGGATTTTTTGGCTGGTGGCGCTACCACCAATGGTTTAATGGGCGGTACAGCAGGGACGGGGGTGACGGCTGTGACCGATGGGGCCGCTACCCCTGAGTGTCCCTGGGCTGATGGGAGTAGACCCATCAGGGTAATTTCTAACCACAGCCGGGGCTGAGTTGTATTTTTAACCTGCACTTCAGCAGCGCGTAAATGCTGTTGACTAGAAAGCAATAGGGACAGCGGCAATGCTTGGGCAAAGGGCACCATTTCCGCCCAAATTGGGGCCGTAATGGCCACTAAGTCACGGCGCTCTCCCGCCGTTTTAGCAATCAGTAAATCCCGATAAAAAGCCACTAGACTCTGGAGTACCATCAGCGGCTCTCGCCCCCGGTCCATGAGCTGACGGGCTAAAATCAGCACCTGGGCACCGTCATCAGCCCCCACCGCCTGCACTAGAGCCAGCAGATCTCGCTCGGAAACAGCTCCCACCAGATCCCACACAGCTTCAATGGTGATTTCTCCATCCATGAGTCCCAGCTGATCGAGTAAGCTTTCAGCATCGCGCAAGCCCCCCTGAGACAGCTGAGCCACTAGCTGTAGGGCATCAGGGGCAATGGCAATAGCCTCTTGCTGGGCAATGTAGTCTAAGTGGTGCACCATCGCATCGAGGGGAATGCGACGAAAATCAAACCGCTGACAGCGAGAAATGATGGTGGGCAACACCCGCTGAGGGTCAGTGGTTGCCAGGACAAAGACAACGTGGGGTGGGGGCTCTTCTAAGGTTTTGAGCAAGGCATTAAAGGCAGCCGTACTCAGCATGTGCACCTCGTCGAGCACATAGAGCTTATGGCGGCACTGGACCGGGGCAAACTGTGCCCGTTCAATCAGCTCACGGATATTGTCAACACCGGTATTACTAGCGGCATCAATTTCGATGATATCGAGGGAAGCACCCACCGTTATCTCACGACAGACCTGGCATTGACCACAGGGCTCAGGGGTGGGGCCTTCGCTGCTCAAACAGTTGAGAGACTTCGCTAAAATTCGGGCGCTGGAGGTCTTACCTGTGCCCCGAGGACCACAAAAAAGATAGGCCGGGGCGATGCGATTTTGCTGAAGAGCATTGGAAAGTGTGGTTGCGATCGCACCCTGGCCCACAAGCTGAGCAAACGTTTGGGGGCGATACTTATGGTGCAGCGGTTCGTAGGCCATCGATACTATGCCCTACCTCAACAAAAGGACCATGCGTCGCTCAAAAAGTGGACTAGCCCATTATAAAAGCTACAGCAGCCGTTAGCTCATCGCCATTAGCTCATCACCACAGTGTCCTTAGTGCCCCAAGCCATCTGTAAATTTTTGATCAAACTAGGCCAGCGGCTAAATCGCTTACACAGGCGAACTTCATTCCCCTTAGAGGACCAATGCACTTGATCAAAAATTTGATGCAAGATAAAGAGACCACGGCCACAGTCTCCCATAATGCCGCTATCGTCCTTGTTGGGACTGACACCACACTCATGGGGAACGTCAAAGCCATTACCCTGGTCAGTAATGATCCACCAGTAGCTACCTTTAACCTCAGCATACTGGACAGACACATGCTTGCTTGGATCCAAACTATTGCCATGCTTGGCCGCATTGACTAATGCTTCTTGCAAACCTAGCCGTAGCTCATCATGCATCTGCAGCGGCGCACGCTCAAGTAAGGTATCAAGAATCGGACACAGATATAGAGTAGAGGCAAAGCTGAGTTTGTCCCACTTCACTCCCGTGGATAATGTCATCACACCAACCATGAAATCATTCCCAGAATCAAACTAATTGCCATCCATGGCAAACGCATAAGCTATCAGCAGGCGTAGATCTGAACGTTGAATTAAATCGATTGTGTAAAAGTAAAAACGAAGCTTTTCTAGCTTTTCTAAAAAGGTATGTAATGTGTGTTACAGGGAATTTATTAATTTTCCTATCTCTTACTAATATATCAGATATGCAATGAGACCAGGCTAGAAACAGGAAGAAGTATTGATTAAGTTACTAGCTTTATAGTCTTTACTTGCTTAAATGAAGCCAACACTTATGTGATTCTTTGCTGCCAAATAGTTTTTGAAACCTATATATAGGACAGATGTACACGTTGCAGCAGCATTTTCTTAAGCTACTTACAATGTTCTAAAAAGCGAAAAAGGGGCAGTTTCTTAGTCGTATTTTTGAACAGTCTTACAAAAGAGTAGCAATTGGCCAAAAATTGTCTTTATATGGACATTTTTTGGCCTCAAGACAGAGACTTAATTATCTCTGTCTTGAGATAATTAAATTTCGCTCAGGGGCTAATCATGTCATTTCTCTATTTCATACCTCTATAATGATATTGCTACGGTCAAGTAATTTTAGGATCAGCAATTTCACTTAGTTAAACCACGTCCAGGTTGAAAACTGTAGTAATTTCCTCTATGGAAAAACGCCTGGTCTGGACGTGGACAAGGGTTGACAACACCGAGTGCGCTTAGTTATTTAGGTAGTAGTTCGCCGCGTCGGCAACTATCTCTGAATCATCCTTGGCCAGTGTCGTCAGCACAGGCAACACAACCTCTGCCTGAGGAGTTTTCAGATAATTGCTCAGGGCTTGGGCCAGGCGATGGCGCACCTGCCAGTCTTCATTACTAGCAAAAGGTAGCAACAACGATACGCCCCGAGGATCTTTGAGCTCTCCCATAGCCCCAACAGCCGTGAGAGCAACTAGGTTATTTTCAGACTTGAGTGCCTGCTCTAAAAGGTTAAACCCTTCCTTCACACCCAGCTCTCCTAAACAAGCAACAATACTCATTTGAACAATCCATTCCGAGGTGTTGTTGTAGGCCGTTGCTAGATCATCGTAGGCGTCTACAAGTTTGAGCGCACCAATGGAGTCTGCCGCCGCCGCTTGTACATCGGCTTCTGGGTCGTGATAGAGCGCTCCTCTGAGAACAGTTAGCGATGTCTCTTTATCTTGCATTCCCAGAGAAGACATCTGACTAATGGCAGCATAGCGAACCCGAGAACTGTCATCGTTAATGACTGTTTGAATCAGCTCAAATGCCTGAGCAGGTTCAATTTCACGCAATAGGTTAATAGCTCTCAGCCGCTGTCCTAGATCTTCAGACGAGAGCTGCTGTTTGATTTGCTCGAGAGAGATTGCCATAGTCTAAAAAAGGTGATGCAACAAGTACGGGATAGCTCAGGTATATTGCTGTGCTAGTTCTCGCACAATATCACCACGGGTCAGAATGCCAATGACGTGTCTGTTATCGTCTACTACCAGCAATCGACGAATTTGTTTGTCATGCATGAGTTGAGCAGCCCGCTGGAGATCATCGTCAGCCTGCACCAGGGTCACCTTATGGGACATGACATCAGCAACGGTCTGCCCCAGAGCCTTATGAAGTTCCTGATTATAGCGAGCGGGATTAGTCAGATAAACCACACTATCTAAGAGCATCACATAGGCAGGTAGTGACGCGCCGCTAACCTGCCACATTAGGTCAGTTTCAGAAATCTCACCAACGGCTTCCCCTGCCTTGTCTACCACAGGTAAACCACTGATGCGATGGGTGGCCAGCAGTTGTACAGCATCCTTGAGCGGCATGTCAGGGGTAACTGTCAAAGGCGGTGCTGTCATCATCTCACCAACAGTTTTAGTCGCCGTTGTCTTTAAGACTGTTTTACGGGTCATAGGGCGCATAGGATAGGGACTGCGTACCTATCCATTGTAGAAACGCTTTCTAGGGAAAACACGGCTGGTTCAAAGGTCGTTACATAGGGTTATATATTCACAACGAAATAATCTATACCGCTTTAATTGAAACAGGTGTTGCTAGTTCACAGTGGTATCACAGTACAAATTGCGTCTTATGGCTACGGCTTTTTGGCCGACTGTAGCTGTCTAGAGATCTGTTTATATGCTTAAGTTCGTCCATCTTGTTACTCGGTCCATGGCGTTGCCATGGTAAAGAGCCTCCCAGCAGACAGCCCCTCAATCGATTCTCAGACATCCTTTTCTCCAGTATCGTCTTCTCCAGTATCGTCATCCCAGCCGCCAGTCAGTATGGCGGGGCTGTGGAATATGAGCTTTGGCTTCCTCGGCATTCAGTTTGGCTGGGGATTGCAAATGGCTAATGGCAGCGCCATTTTTGAATCGTTGGGGGCCAATCCTCACCAGCTGCCCCTGTTATGGCTCGCAGCTCCTATGAGTGGGCTGTTGATACAGCCAGTGGTGGGATATTGGAGCGATCGCACCTGTACACCCCTAGGACGACGGCGACCGTTTTTCTTGGTGGGGGCGTTGCTCAGCTCGGTGGCCCTGGTATTCCTCCCCAATGCTTCGAACCTATGGATAGCGGCGGGTCTACTGTGGCTGTTAGATGCCTCAGCTAATGTCAGCATGACGCCGTTTCGGTCATTTGTGGCGGATTTGGTCCCAGCACAGCAGCAAACCCAGGGGTTTATTGTCCAGAGTTTACTCTGTGGATTGGGGGCAGTGCTGGCATCAGCGATGCCTTGGGTGATCGCCCATCTGAGTGTACTCACCACGACTCCAGAGACGGATAGCTTGATCGCTATGGGAGGTGTCCCCCTGTCTATTAAGTTGTCGTTTTATCTGGGGGCAGCGGTATTTCTAGGTACGGTAATTTGGACGGTGATCACGACGCCAGAGCCTGCTGATAGTGAACCATTGCCAGTGTCTGACGAGGGTATGGTGCGGCAAATTTGGGATGCGATCGCAACGATGCCCCCCATCATGCGGCATCTAGCCTGGGTCCAGTGCTTTAGCTGGCTGGGCATATTCTGCATGTTTCTATATTTTCCTCCGGCCATTGCCCACCATATTTTTGGCGCTATCCCCGGTACCCCGCTCTATGCCAAGAGCATTGAATGGTCCGGGCTGTGTCTGGCTGTGGACAACCTGGTGTGTTGTGTAGCGGCCCTTGGCATTTATGTCGTGGTGGCACGTCTGGGGGAACGATACACCCATAGCCTCAGCCTACTCTGTGGTGCGGCGGGTCTTGTCTCCATTGGTTGGATTCATCAGCCGGGGTTATTGTTATTGCCCATGGTGGGGGTGGGAATTGCGATCGCTAGCATGCATTCTTTACCCTATGCGCTGTTGGCAAGATCAGTCCCAGCCGGCCAAAACTGTCTCTATATGGGCATTTTCAACTGTTTTATTGTGCTGCCGGAGATCGTGGCCGCATTGGGACTGGGCTGGGTGATGGACTATGTGGGTTGCGATCGCATCAGCATCGTCGTTTTAGGCGGATTCTCCATGGCCATTGCCGCCTTACTGGCTCAGGGAATTCCTGACCAAACGGCACCAGGTGAGCAATGCCCAACCTCCACCCGTACGGCATAGCGTCTACTAACTCTTTAAGAACGCCACCAGCTCCTCTAACTTATCCCAGGCAGCTCCGCTGGCAATAATCTCTTTCGCCTGGATCACCCCGTAGGACCAGGCTTCCTCCACCGTATCGCCGATGACTGAACCACCCACCTGTAAAGCCAAGGCCGCATTCAAGGCCACTGCATCTTGCTGTGCCTGCGTCCCTTTCCCCTGGAGAACATTGCGCAGAATGGTCATATTTTCCTCTAGCTCACCGCCGCGTAGGGCCGATACATTGGCCTTGGCCAGTCCTAAGCTTTGAGGATCGATCACTCTAGTGGAAACGTGACCGTTGGACAATACGGCCACATCGGTTTTGTCACCCAGACCTGCTTCATCCAAACCTTCTCGTCCGTGAAGCACAACCGCTTGCCCCATACCCAGCTGGTTGAGCGCTGCCGCCATCGTAGAAATAACCGCAGGGTCAAATACACCAATCACCTGACCAGTGGGCCGTAACGGATTGACTAAAGGACCCAGTAAATTAAACACAGTCCGAATTTTCAATGTGCCACGAATAGGCGCTACAGCCTTCATGGCTGGATGCCAGCCACGGGCAAACAGAAACGTAACACCGACTTCTTTGACAGCGGCCTTAGCCTTTCCGGGAGGCGCATTCAGGTCCACCCCCAGCCCTTCTAGTACATCGGCAGAGCCCACTTTGCTAGATGCCGAACGGTTACCATGCTTAACGACGGGGATACCTGCCGCTGCAGCCACAAACGTCACGGCGGTGGAAATATTAAATGTAGAAGCACCATCACCGCCCGTACCGCAGGTATCGATCCGGGGTGTGGGCAAGGATGCGTCAGCCTGCATGCCGCCCAGGGACTGCCCCTGCAATACTCGGGCCATACCGGCTAGCTCATCGGCGGAGAATCCCTTTGCTTGTAAAGCCGCCAAAATCGCCCCAGACATAATTGGATCAATCGATTCTGTCAGCCAGCCCTGCATCAGCGATTCAGCCTGATCGATTGAGAGGGACTGCTTATCGATGAGCTGCTGTAGCAGGCTAGACCAGTTGGTTGTCATTGCTGTAGGGCGTTTACGACTTCAATCAATAAGCTACTACACAAGGAAATCAAAAGACGCTTGTGTAGGGCAAATTTAAGAAAGGAGTCAGAGAGTGAGGCCAGCCTTAAAGTTAGGTTTGCGATCGCAAACCTAACCAACTATCACTACGGCAATCGGTCAGAGGACGATGTTGTCAAACAAGTCTAAACGCAAATCTAAACAGTATTTCTTTTTGTGCCTGATGGGAACAGCTTGCTATTCCGAGACATCTTCAGAAGATTCTTCAGTCTGTTCATCTGCCTCGCTATTGTCAGGTGCTTCCTCTTCACTATCAGATGGTTCCTCTTCACTGTCCGGAGTCGACTGAAGCTCTTCTTCAGCAGACTCCTCTTCCGGGGCCGGAGCCGCCTGGGGCTCTTCTTCAGCAGACTCCTCTTCTTCCGGCTGGAGAATCCATTCTTCCAGCGGACGCTCCAGACCGGTGGATAGGCTGTTGGGCATCAGATACACATCCACTGACTCTGTGTCTGTGGACTCGTCTACCGTCATGGTGTAGAGCGAGGTGCCACTAAAGTCTTCACCGCCAACAGCCAGGGTATACTCCTCTTCACCAACGGTCATGCTCACAACAGCATTAGGATCCCCTAAACCATAGTTATCAAGCTGGTCAGCTGTTGCAGTGATGGTTTCTGTAATGGTGTCGCTGGTAATGATATTGAGCAGAAACGCGATGGACGATGGATCGGCGGGTACGTCTTGCGGTTCTGTCATTTGCCAGGTGTCGTCAGCTTTAGCAAATGCGAGGGGAGTTTCTTCGCGGTCGATGCTAAACGTCGTGACATCGCCTTCGGTAAACTCATATAGGGTGTCACCACTTTCAGGCTGGGTATTTTTGGTGGTTTCGAAAATGGAGACGGCGGCTACGAGTGCGATCGCAACACCCAGCAACCCGACCGTACTACGATTAAGTTTCATCTTTTACACTCCCCTAACGACGACGGAACCAAGCAATGCCAGCCCCTATGACCCCAACCAGTGGAAACACTAGTAGGGCTAAAACACTGATCAAAATCTGTCGAGATACCGTCATGGTGATGCGACGGTTGGTAATCTCCTTAGGCCGGATTGACAGTGTGGAATCATCTAGATTGCTCAGCCAGGTAACGCTGTTAAGAAACACATCGCCATTAAGCTGCTGATCAAATAGCCCATCGGTGGCAAAGGTGGCATTACCAACAACCACTAGTCGAGCTTCTTTGACCGATTCGTCTGCATCTAAAGCATCGGAGTCACCAGACTCTTCTTCGTCAGCAGTCTCCCCGTCATCCTCATCTGATTGAGAGGCTTCCGAATCTAAGTTGTCGGAGTCTTCACTAGGCTCTTCGTCCTCAGCACTTTCGTCTGCTGGAGAGGTTTCTACATCAGGGCTTTCTTCATCAGATTCAGACTCTTCTGGAGCCGTAGTTTCATCTTCGGCTGTTTCCTGAGGTGAGTCTTCAATCTCCTTAGTCAAAACAACACCAATGTTAAACGGTCCTTCTGGAGATTTTTCGGTATCAACATTCAGCTCTCCTGTCTCCGATAGGGATTCAGCAAAGCTTTGGGCATTGCTCAACAGCAGGGGAGTCGCTTCTACACCCTCCACTGGCTCTATGACGACAGGTCGGGCCAGCGGATAGAACGAACGGCCATTATTAAAGTCATCGGTAATGGGATGGGCTCCATAGGCGGTGACCAGCGGAGCTGCAGGGCCAAGGCCAACAATTTGACCCGTATTAGATGCATCGACAATCAGCCGCTCATCTAGGGTCACTCCCCAGTCTGTTAATAGGGTATCTAACTCAGGTTCTGTTTGTGGATCGACTAATAGAAGAATGCTGCCCCCCTCATTTAGGTAGGTTTTGAGGGCCTCTACTTCGGGGGCAAAAAAGGCCTGCTTGGGTCCGGCAATCACGACCGCATCGGCATCCTCCGGCACGGCAGCTGTTTGGTCCAGGCTTAGGGGCTCAATGGTAAAGCCGTCCGCTTCTAGGGCGGCAGCAGCCTGGGCATAGCCGGAGGTACTGCCATCGATCACAAACTCCTCATGGCCTTGGAGAAAGTAAACGACAGCGTTGCGATCGCGACCGATCTGGGCAAGCTTATTGGTCAAATCCTGCTCGGTCAGCCCCTGCGCCCCTAATGCCTGCACAAAGAGCATATCCTCACCAGCAACGAGATGAACTTCACGCCCTTCCCCACTAACGTTAAACTCACGGGCTGTGGCCGGGTCTTGAAACGGATTAATGTGCTCGTAGGTGAGGTTATCGTTAAACTTGCGATAGCTCTCTAAGAGCTGTTTGTCATTAGGATTTAAGGAAGCGTCGAAAAGGACAACTTGGATCGGCTGCTGAAGATTTTTGACCACTGACTGAGATTCAGGCGCTAGGGTAAACAAGCCCCCCTCAGTCAAATCAATGCGTGGCGCGTACTGCACCGCTAAAAAGTTCACAACGCCCAGGATCAAAAGCACTGACAGTGTGGCCACAACCGCATTGGTGCCCGCCTGGGTAGACCGGCTTTGCCAAAAGCTACGGTAGCCAAAGCCTCCCAGCACCAAACTGATCAGGGTAAATACTACACCAATGGCCAACAGTACAATGGCTAGAACACTCCAGGCATCTACAAAGCCCGTGACCAAACCAGCTGTCGTCAAGGCTAACCCAGGCCATAGTAACCAGCGAAGATATTTACGATAGGTAGATAGCGCTTTCATAACGTGAGAGGTAGGACTAAGAGCAGAGGGAGCGGATTCTATAGCGGTTCCCGGTTGGGATGCGTGTAATTCGATGGTGTAGGGGAATGGGGAATGGGCTGTCTTCAACGTGTGTGGGAAACGCTGCATTCACCATTTGCTTAGTTTCTCTGAAACCTAAAAGCTTCGATGGATTGGGCGGTTAAAAACAGGCCTAGAACTGCGTAGGAGAGAAACAGAACCAGCCCGCTCAGATCAAAAACACCCTGAGTAAAGTCGTTGTAATGCTTTAACAAGGAGAGATGGCTGACGGCATCACCTGCCGGTCCTGGCAGCCCACCGGCCACCCCTTCCAGAACGAACAGGACTAGCACTAGGGCAAATGTAAGAATCGCCGCTAGGACGCTACTTTCAGTCAGAGATGAGATAAACATACCGAGGGAAAGGACCCCCGCTGCCATCAGAATTAAACCAAGGTGCCCCAAAAATAAAAGTCGCAGATCAAAGGGTGGATCGGAGGAGCCAACGACAAATGATTCTAGGACCAATAGCGGCAGAACCATGGTGACAAAAAACGTGACGACACCGAGCAATTTTCCCAAGGCAACGGCCCAGTTGGTAATGGGAGAGGTGGCCAACAGCTCCAGGGTGCCTTGCTTACGCTCGTCGGTGTATAGCCCCATGGAAAGGGCCGGCAACACAAACATGGCCAGAGACCCTAATAATCCCAAATAAAACTGGGTAAATTCATAGGGGAGGTCGAGGGGAGCGCTTTGCAGCCCCGCCTGGTCGGCAAAGGCCGACTGAGCCAACAGTCCCTGGGGACCAAAGACAAGAATAACCAATAAGAAGCCAGCTAAAAGCCAGAAAATAGTGGCAATGGCGTAGGCCAGGGGCGAAGCAAAATAGCTTTGTAGCTCCCGACGGTAGATGGCCAGGATATTGCTAATGACGGTGACAATACTATTCATCGGTTTCTGATGGGGTGTCTGATGATGAGGTATCGGATACAGGGGGAGTAGTGTCTGCCGTAGCGGCTACGTCTGCAGGAGGTGTGGATTCAGAATCCTCATTGCCCTCATGATTATGATTAGTAGCATCATTAACAGCATCGGTCATGGCTGCAGCGGGTTCTTCGGTGGTGAGATTAATAAAGACATCTTCGAGACTGACCCGATTCCGGGATAGCTCATACAGACCCAGATCGGCGTTAATAATGGTCGCTGCGATCGCACTGCCTGGATCGTCATCAGTGGCCGCCATTACTTGAAACCGGTGATGATTATCCGCTAACCCTTCCGCCGATAGAGCGGTGACGGCTTCCACCTGGGGCAGCTGGCTGAGCACAGCCTGGGCCTGCCCTGGATCGCCCGAGACCTCAATGGCATAGCCCAGCTGCCCTGCTAGACGGGCGGTGAGATTTTCTGGTGTATCGGTGGCAACGATGCGACCACCGTTAATGATGGTGATGCGATCGCAGGTCATGCTCACCTCAGGCAAAATGTGCGTCGAAAGGATGATCGTATGCTGCCCCGCCAGACTTTTGATCAAATTGCGCACATCGATAATTTGCTTGGGATCCAGGCCCACCGTCGGCTCATCCAAAATAATCACCGGCGGATCGTGAACAATGGCCTGGGCAATCCCCACCCGCTGCCGAAAGCCCTTCGAGAGCTTACGAATCAAGACATTTTTCTTTTCGCTCAGATTACAGCGGGCCATGGCTGAGGCCACCTGTTTAGCGCGATCGCCAATGGGCAACCCCTTAATCCGAGCCACAAAATAGAGAAACGCCTCCACCGTCATATCGGGATACAGCGGCGGTGTCTCCGGCAAATAGCCAATATTTTGTCGCACCGCCATCGAATCGCTATGCACCTCATGGTCCGCAATGCGAGCCGTACCGCTGGTAGCTGGCAAATACCCAGCCAGAATCCGCATGGTGGTGGTTTTACCCGCACCGTTTGGGCCTAAAAACCCTAAAATTTCCCCTGGCTCTACTTTGAACGACACATCACTAATCGCCAGGGTGGAACCGTAAGCTTTACTCAGCTGATCTACCTCAATCATGGTTTAACCCACTCAGTTCAACATCCGGAGGATCGACTCAAGTCGTCTGACCATTCTGCCACCGATTTTCACAACGGTTGCCATGAAATTGTGCAACCCTATACGAAAATAATGCATCAGCCTCGCTATGACCACGAGTAACCCAGGGCCTGAAAATTCGCTCACATTCCTCTATTACTTTGGTACCACCACACTGCTGACCATCGTGCTCGCCAGCAGCGTACTCCACCTCAGCCCCATGAGCGTTATTCCCAATCAGCTAGGGCTGGTGATGGGCTTGGTGGGCGGCGGGCTGGGACTGTACTTTAATCGATCAGTTACCTTAAAGCAGCCCATCAAGGGGCATAAAGTATTTCTAAATCAAATTAGCCAACCCCTGGCTGAGTTAGGGTATGCCCCCATCGAAGACGATAGCCTACCGGCAGATCTGGTTATTTACGCACGCAATAGTCTGCGAGGTCTGCTGTCTGGCAAGATTTACATTCGCTTGGAGGCCAAAACGGCTTATATCACAAGCCGAGCTGTACATATCCGTGGACTCAAACAGACAATTGATGGCTAAACCTAAGAAGCAAAAATTTCCCCATCTGCTGGGGTCAAAGTGGACAGCTCAGCAACGCACCATGGGTTGGCGGCATTTTCAAGTTACGAACCGTAAAAACGAAGGCAAACTTGTTTTTGCTGAGCTGGTGGCATCCTGCGATCCAACGATTCGGTTTTGGATCAATGCCAATGTCTTAAAAAACCGTCAGCTCTGGAAAGCTGGCTGGAAAACCCTCGATCAAATCAGTGGTGAGCAAAGTCAAAATGATGGCATATCTTAACTATTTCCTTTAAGGAATGACGCTACTATATGCTGTAACTAATAATCTTTATAAAAACTCCATCAGCTTTGTTTCTTATCTGTGCGAGCAAAATCTGTATGGCGTTCTCTAGAGGTTCTGTTTAAGCTAGTAGTAGATTGTGTTTCTTGATTTGTTTCAGAAAGCTTTCATAGTTATCTAGCTTAAGTACAATTGATGTACAGTTCCAACGCTCCCGAACCTGAATTGATGAAGGCGGTTTTACAGCCCCTGTTGAATGACTTCCAGTATTGGTTTGGTCGTTCCATTAGTTTGCTCGAATCTGAGTCAATCGATTTTCTTAGTGAGCACGAGCAGCAAGATTTGTTAGGTCGGGTGCGTCAAGCACAGCAGCTGGTGAGTGCATCCCAGTCATTATCCCAGGCTACTGGCAACCAAGCAGGGGTTGATATGTCTGTGGTGATGTCTTGGCATCGGCTAGTTCATGAATGTTGGAATGTGGCTATCCGATTCCGACAGCAGCAAGCCCAGGCGGCCCCCGATCAAATTGAAGAGGATAATTAGCGCAATCGCTTTTCCCTATGCTGCATTTACTTTACATTTTTGCTTTCACTATTCTGGCCGTATTGGCAATTGTCAATTTGGTACGCAATCTAATCAGTTTGGGTATTGAAACTCGCCGAGGCGGTGGCAGTACCTACGTGTCCACACCAAAACAGCCTCGCCGGGTCCCCCACCCTGAGCTGTTGGACGATAATGGCAATGTGTTGGATGAGCCTCTCCTAGTGATGCGGTCTATTTCCATCAAGGATGCTCGTGAGCAGCTAGATGCCATTTACGAGTCCTCAGGTGGCGGTGGTACCTTGGACGATAAGGTTGACGACTAGCCTTTAGATTCTGGCCATAGATTTTGGCACCCTATAGGTTTTATGCTTTGGTCACCCGTGGATAGCGTCTTCATCCACAGGTGACCAAAAGTTTTTCGTATGATTTTAGTGATGGTTACGAGTTGTGGCTATTGGAGTAGCTGTCGAGTCGCCATCTCATTAAACAGCTCCTTGGCGTCTGTTTGGATAGCATCGTATTGGTCTAGGACCGGGGTAACGGCGTCTGTTTCCCGCTCGACATAGTCGTAAAACTGGACAAATATGCGTTCCACTTCTTCATAGATAAGGCTCAGCTTTTGGTTGAGGCGGTCGGTGACATCGGCGTTAAACCGACTTTTTTCGCTGTCGAGGGCACGCTCAAACTTGGTAATAATGCGTTTGCGCTGCCAGGCGATACCGATAGCGAGGGTGATGATGCCAATGCCGGCAAAGGCAATGCCAATGGCGTTCATAATGGCTTCGGCTACGGCAAACTCAACAACATGAAGAATGGTTCCGGCCACGGCCACAAAGGCTCCACCCACAATCTCTGCCGCCATGCTTTCGGCTTCTGAGCCCAGGGCACGGGTGAGGCCATCATCGGTGAGCAGGTTGCTAACTTTGGCCTTGACGCTTTCAATCACCTCCTGGCGACGCTCCAAAATTTTGATAGAAATGGTATTGCTGTTGACCTGGTGGGTTTGGATGGCGTTGAGGTCTACGGTAAGTCCCTCTAGCAGCTGGCGAATGCCGTCAACAAAGTGTTGGGCTCCTTCGTTGGATAGTTCTTCTAGAGATGTTTTAAGTTCGGTCTGACAGCGCTCTTTGAAACCATTTATCCAGGTTTGTAGCGAGGCTTCTTTATTAAAAATGCCAACAAAGGAGCGGCGCATGACCGTCATTACCGAGAGGCTATCGCGAAACTCTAGCTTGATGCGGCTAGAAATGGTTTCGTAGCGATCGCAAAGCCGACTGACAAGGGTGTCAATTTCGGCTTGAGATCGCACCCTACCCCTCTCAATTTGCTGCCGAATCCGCTCTGCCGTGGCTCGATCCTCCTGCAGCTGCAGCTGTAGGTTTTGAATATCCTCACTCAGCGCCTCGATCAGCTTCTGGGTGGTGCTGCTCACCGAGCGGAGTTTGATCTTATAGCTCTCCCCGGTGGAGACCATATCGCGAATGTATTGTCGCACGGGGGCAAAGCCGCTATTTTCATGATCGCCTTCAAATTCCAGCTCGGCGGAGGTGGCAAATACTCGGGGGGATGTAATTTGCTTTTGGGCGGCATAGTCCCGCACCTGCTGAACATTGGTCGCTAAATTCTCAGGGCGTAATAGATCGGCCTGTTGCAAAATAAAAACAACTTTTTTCCGCCAGTTGACACTCACATAGTCCAAAAAGTCCCAAGCGCTTTTCTGGTAAGGATTTTTAGCAAATAGAACAAAAA
>NZ_JADEXP010000067.1 GCF_015207065.1 Leptolyngbya cf. ectocarpi LEGE 11479
CTCCGAGCCCTTCTGATAGAGATTTCCAAAGTTGTGATCCAACTGTTCGGATATGGTCATGGGTATACCCAGATAAATTTGCGATATCTTGATAGGTTTTGCCTATCCAGCAATGACGAAATATTAGCTCTTGAACATCATTAACGTAGTTAGGGCAAAGAATAATATTTACAGTGCACAATGCATCTTCAACATTCATATCGCTCAGAGCAAACGAATCGTAAGGCTAATGTCTGATTAGAAACTATGATCTAGTACTTTTCAATGTCTGTTTTTATCCAGTAAATTCATCTTTCAGCTCAGTTTGTGGGTAAATGTTTTGAATATTCCATGATTTTATAACTTAAGAAGTGCTGTGTACAGATAATTATGAGTACGTAATGATTGCAACGGTTTTCCTGGCTCCTGGCTCCAGTGTAGATACTTAATATAAAACTGTTGTGATTTCAAGAGTGCTATTTTGTGAGATTTTGTGGGATTTATTGGCTAATTCTCTTTTTGTAAGTGTAAAAAATTGGCTAAAGTGCTTGATATTAGAGTGTTTTCCGGGTTTTTTTAGTAAAGAGGGTATACCATAATTAATGTGGGTTCTATCTAGTGGGTATCACACAAAGCTAGCTGCATAAAACCTAGTTTAGAGAGGCCAATTATATAGAAGCTTTGATATTTGTCTATTTATTGTCATATCGCTTCGATTGCAATGAGTTTGATTAACGTTTCCTAATTTTCTTGACGATGGTTTTTGCCCTTAACACTAGTCCTTCATTTATGGATACTTGCCGTTTAACTCCCCTTAAGGATCTTGTTATATGGGTTTTCCCAGGCAGTCATGGGCAGTCATGGGCCATTTTGAAAAAATACAATTCAATCTGTGGCAGAGGCTAGGACGGTGGCGACAGTTACGGGATGCTCAGCAGCAATTTTCTCGAAGTCTGATGGTGCGGCTAATTATTGGTGGTACCACTTTTGTTGTTAGTGCTTCGGCCTATTGGAGCTATCAGGTTGCGCACAGGCTGATTCTCGAAAATCTAAAGGACAATGCCCTACTTGAAGTGCAGCAAGGTGCTGATGAGATTGATCAGTGGATCGCTAGCCTTAAAGCGGAGGTGGAACTGTTGGCCGCTACTCCTACGGTGCAGACAATGGACTGGTCAGTAGTTGAAGCTTTTTTGCAACGACGTGTTAAAAATACAGATTTCTTTAAATTTGCCTTGGCTTACCCCGATGGAACTCGCTACAACACGGCGGGAGCAACTAGAGCAAAAGGCAACATTAGCGATCGCATTTATTTCCAAAAAGCAATGGCAGGCAGTTCTTTTGTCAGTGATCCTATTGTGTCTCGTTCTACCGGAGCGCCTCAGATCAATATAGCGGCTCCCATTTGGGGCAATTTTTCAAGCAGGGATAGTACAGAAATTGCTTCTG
Source organism: Leptolyngbya cf. ectocarpi LEGE 11479 (assembly GCF_015207065.1). GTDB lineage: Bacteria > Cyanobacteriota > Cyanobacteriia > Phormidesmidales > Phormidesmidaceae > Leptothoe > Leptothoe ectocarpi. The sequence continues at coordinate 1,426 of NZ_JADEXP010000067.1, forward strand.
ACTTTCCTATGGGTGGATTCATGGGGTCTGTCAGCGTAGAGCGCATTATCAAAGTTGTAAACCAGCTGAAACATGCCGATGGGCGTTATCCCTTTGTACTCAACTCAGCGGGACAAGCCATCGTTCACCCTAATTTAGCCTTGATAACTGTGGCAGAAGATCCCGGTCCTAGTTTCCTAGACTCATCTGATCTTGAGTTAGCCGCCATAGCCCAACGAATGGTCAATAAGGAGCAAGGTATAGAACTGCTCCCAATCGATGGCGAACAGCAGTACGTTGCTTTTCTGCCATTGCAGGAGGCCGACTGGTCAGTGGCGTTGGTGATCCCCCGTCGTAATATCGAAGGTCAACTCCTGCCGCTCAATTTGATGGCGCTGGTGTTACTTGGGTTGGCGCTGACGATGATCCTAGTGCTGTGGCAAGTGCAATCATTTGAGCAACAGCAACTGAGAAAAACGAAAGAAGCGGCTGAAGTGGCTAATCAAGCCAAGAGTGAGTTTTTGGCGAATATGAGTCATGAACTTAGAACACCACTCAATGGCATCCTGGGATATGCCCAGATTCTTAGCTGCACGCAGTCTTTGGGGGAGCAAGAAAAACGAGGTGTCGAGGTGATTCAGCACTGTGGGACCCATCTGCTGACGTTGATTAATGACATTTTAGAGTTGTCTAAGATAGAGGCGCGTAGACTGGAAATCACGCCAACAGCGGTACATTTGCCGTCGTTGTTGCAAGAAGTCGTGGACGTCGTTAAAGTCCGTGCAGAGCAAAAGGACCTAGGGTTTGTCTATCAGCCAAGCTCTCGCTTACCGGAAGGCGTGGAGGTGGATGACAAAAAGTTGCGGCAAGTGCTGATTAATTTACTAGGCAATGCCATTAAGTTTACGGACCATGGGTCAGTGCGGCTACAGGTCGATGTTCTAGATATTTCTGAATTTCAGGTAAGCCTGTTTTTTCAGGTGATCGATACAGGCGTAGGGATTGCGGACTCAGATCTCAGCAAGCTATTTCAGTCGTTTGAGCAAGTGGGCAACCACCGCAAGCAATCTGAGGGCACCGGGTTGGGTCTAGCGATTAGCCAACAGATTGTGCAGTTAATGGGCAGTCATATTAAGGTCCACAGTCGATTGGGTAAGGGAAGCGAGTTCTGTTTTACCTTGGTGGTGCCGTTGGCGCAGGGGTGGGTGCAGCCGAGAATCGTTGATTCCCGCAGACGCATCATTGGTTATAGGGGTGAAGCATTGACGATTTTAGTGATAGATGATCGGTGGGAAAATCGGGCTGTGTTGCTAAATTTATTGGAACCTCTAGGATTTTTGGTGATTGAGGCGGTAGACGGGCAAGCGGGGTTTGAGTCGCTTCGTGAGAACCAACCGGATTTGGTGATTACAGATTTAGCGATGCCAGTGATGGATGGGTATGAGTTCTTACATCGGGTACGTTGGACTGCGGGGCTAGAGCAGACGAAGGTGATTGTTTCATCAGCATCGGTATCTGAGCAGGATCGACAACTATCATTGGCGCGTGGGGGGAATGCCTTTTTGGCCAAGCCAGTGGATGCGGATGCGTTAGTTGCAATCCTTTCTAAGCAGCTATCGCTAGAGTGGGTTTATCAGGCTGTTGAGATGGATGAGGTGAGGTTGCCTGCCGCAATGGTAGTACCGCCCAGAGAGACTTTAGCTACCTTATTAAACTTAGCTCAGCAGGCTGATATAAAGCTATTACGGGAGTCTGTTGAAGCAGTGGTGAACGCTAATGCAGTGTATGGTCCATTTGCCGAACCGATATTGCGATTGGCTGAGGTTTTTAGAGTAGAAGAAATTGAGGAATTACTACAACGGTATTTGATGAAGGATGTGCGCCATGACACGTAGTGCCAATATTTTGGTTGTAGACGATACTATAACCAATTTGCAGGTCATCACTGAAACGCTCTCGTCTGTCGGCTATAGGGTCGCTACGGCTATCAGCGGTGAGCGGGCACTCAAACGACTTCAAACCTATGTTCCAGATCTGATTTTGCTAGATATTCAAATGCCTGGTATCGATGGCTATGAGACCTGTCGCCAGATTCAAGCCAACCCTCATATGGCGAGTATTCCTATTATTTTTATCACAGTTGCTACGGATACAGAGAGTATTGTGCGGGGATTTTCTCTAGGAGCAGTTGATTATGTCAACAAGCCTTTTCGAGCACCAGAACTTTTGGCGCGTGTAAAAACTCATCTTCAGCTTCAAACTCTGACCCATAAATTAGAACAGCAGGTAGCCGAAAGGACGGTTGAATTAGAGACAGCATTAGTCCAATTAAATCAGTCTAAGTTGCAACTGATCCAGCGTGAAAAAATGTCAGCGTTGGGTAACCTGGTGGCAGGGGTTGCCCATGAAATCAATAATCCTCTTAGTTCCGTATTTGGCAATGTTGAGGTATTACAGACGTTTTTACAAGATATCACTGACTATATTGAGCTCTATGAGCGTACATTCCCATCGCCAGGTGATGATATAGAAAAGAAACGTGTAGAGATTGATCTCGATTTTTTACTCGAAGATCTGCCGAAAATGTTGGAGGCGATGGAGGCCGGTTGCGATCGCATCACTGCCATCAGTCGAAGTCTACGGATATTTTCACGGATCGATACGGAATCAAAACTTAAGATAAACGTTCACGACGGGATAAATAGCACGCTATTAATTTTGAAACATCGTTTGAAGGCAAAACATTTTCGACCAGAAATCCAGGTAATTCGAGAGTATGGCGAGTTACCGGAGATTAACTGTTATCCAAGTCAGCTTAATCAGGTGTTTATGAATGTGCTAGCCAATGCAATCGATATGTTTGACGAAATGGCGGAGGGGCAATCGTTTGCTCAAGTTCAATCTAATCCGCAGCGAATTACTATTCGAACTCAGGTTGTTGCGCCCCATAGTATAGAAATTTTCATCATTGATAATGGCAAAGGTATGTCTGAGGAACTGCTAGACAAAATCTTCGAGCAGCAGTTTACGACGAAAGCCATTGGTAAAGGAACAGGGCTGGGCTTGTCGATCGTTCACCAAGTTGTTGTAAAAAAGCATGGTGGCAGTTTGAAAGTGCGATCTGAGATCGGTAAAGGAACTGAGCTATTAATACGTCTGCCAATATAAGTAGGTCAGGCTTGAAAAACTGAGCTATGTGAAGTTGAATAAAGCAGATAGCGAAAAAGCCTTTTCAGATAGCTTACAAGCCGTACGAGATGTCTGTGACCAGTGGCCATAATCACCTATTGCCTACTACCAACTGGCGAGGGGGCTGTACTTTTGATATGGGCTGTTGCAGAAAGGTGCCTTCTGGTGCTCAGCCGCCAACTGAGCACCCCTACAGAGCCAGAGGCTCGTGTCACACTACAATCGCCGCACCACCATACTGATCACCTCATCCGGCTCTGGCCTCAGAATCAACCGATTGTCAGGCACTTCAATCAGCGGACTCCACTGGCTAGTTTCCACATAGCGCAGATTGTGCAGCAGATGGATCGTCTGACGGATATGGCTGGGGTACCCCAGCAGGATATGGCGAATCGAGCTGCCCGACGGCAGGCTGTTGGAAAAGTCGGCGGGCGGCGGCACTGAGGTGCCTGATGGAGGTATTTGATTTTGAAACGTCATAGGGGCGTTTTCCTTTATATAGCGGGCATTCGACCGCGAAACGACAGGGAGGAAAGCGCCCAAAAACTCAGCCACCCTGCAACTAAACTCAGGGTGGCTGTAAAATGCTCACAGCTCACCAACTGGTCCGCTCAGTTGGCCGGGTTAGCGAGATGGCAGTGTTGGAAGCACTACCATCTCGCGCGGCTAAATTTTTGGGTGCGAAAAACAACCTCGAAAAGTTGCTTACTCAGTAGGCTATCAGGCCCAGATCGCTGAGTCAAGCGAGTGTTTTATGCTTCATTCCCCCAGCAGCCCTATGAAAATCAGCATGCTTGGTTTATGTCTACTTTTACTAGTATTGGGTAGTGTTGCTGCCTATATTACCTACGCCACCGCAGTCAGGGGACAGACAATGCCACCAACCATCACTCCCGAAAACTGGCCCACCACCACAGGTGGCGCACCGTTAGCAGCTGACATTGAAGCCCGCATCGACAAGCTCATGGCAGCCATGACCATCGAGGAACTGGTAGGACAAACGATCCAGGCCGATATCAGCGATGTCACACCGGCAGATGTCCGTCAGTATCGCCTGGGGGCAATTCTTAACGGTGGTAACTCGGCTCCGGGGGAAGATGTCCGGGCATCGGCTGACGCGTGGCTAGCCCTTGCCGATGAGTTTTACACGGCTTCCATGGACACAACCAATGGTGGCAAAGCGATTCCCATCCTGTGGGGGACCGATGCCGTCCACGGCCATAACAATATTGTTGGCGCGACCGTTTTCCCCCACAATATTGGCTTGGGAGCCACTCGCAATCCGGCACTGATCCAACAAATTGGCGAGATAACGGCCAGAGAAGTGATCGTCACCGGCATGGACTGGACCTTTGCCCCCACCCTAGCCGTAGTCCGCGACAATCGCTGGGGTCGCACCTATGAGAGCTATTCCGAAGATCCAGAGATTGTTGCCCAGTATGCCGCCGCCATGGTCACAGGTTTACAGGGAGAACTCCACACCCACAGTTTTCTCAGCAACCAACATGTCATCGCCACAGCAAAACATTTTATCGGCGATGGCGGCACCCAAAGAGGCAAAGACCAGGGCGACAATATCGACAGTGAGACTGCTCTACGCGACCACCATGGCGCTGGCTATCCACCTGCCCTGGCAGCCGGTGTGCAAACGGTCATGGCCTCATTCTCTTCCTGGCATGGCACCCGCATGCACGGCCACAAAGCCCTACTGACCGACGTGCTCAAAGACCGCATGGGCTTTAACGGCTTTGTCGTCGGCGACTGGAACGGCCATGCCCAAATCCCCGGCTGTTCCACCAAGAGTTGTCCCACCGCGTTTAATGCGGGCATTGATATGTTTATGGCCCCCGACAGCTGGCGCGAGCTGCATCAGAATACGGTGGCCCAGGTCAAGTCTGGGGAGATTCCCCGCAGCCGTCTAGACGATGCCGTCCGTCGAATTTTACGAGTCAAGCTGCGCTTTCTGTTTGAAAAACCGAAACCCTCCGAACGACCTTTGGCAGGCAATTACTCACTGTTAGGTCATCCCAATCATCAAGCTGTCGCTCGTCAGGCAGTGCGCGAATCGCTGGTGCTGCTCAAAAACCAAGGGAATCTGTTGCCACTGCCCACCCACCAAACCATTCTGGTAACCGGCGACGGTGCCCACAATATTGGTAAACAAAGTGGCGGCTGGACCCTTTCCTGGCAAGGAACCGGCAATACCAATGAGCATTTTCCCAACGGCACCTCTATCTGGGAAGGCATGCAGAACGCCATTGAAGCAGGCGGCGGCCAGGCTGTATTGAGCGCAGACGGCAGCTATGACCAAACACCTGATGTGGCCATTGTTGTTTTTGGAGAAGAGCCCTATGCCGAGTTTAAGGGAGATTTAGAGAACTTAAACTATTCATCGGATCAAGCACTGCAGCTGCTGCAGTCATTCCAGGCTCAAGGGATTCCCACCGTGGCTGTATTTCTCTCCGGCCGTCCCCTGTGGGTAACCCCCGAGATTAACGCCGCTGATGCCTTTGTTGCGGCCTGGTTACCGGGCAGTGCTGGGGCAGGTGTGGCGGATGTACTGCTCCGCAAACCCAACGGTGCCATTAACGTTGACTTTAAGGGCAAACTTTCGTTTTCTTGGCCCCGCACCGCCACCCAGACCAAGGTTAATCAAAGCGGCAATTACGATCCACTGTTTCCCTATGGCTATGGTCTCACCTATGAAGACAACGGTAATGTAGCAAAACTACCGGAAACGTCTGGGCTAGACGGCAGCGAAACCACAGCCAGCAACGCCCTCTTTGCCTTCGGTAAACCGATGGCTCCCTGGAGTTTGCAGGCTACTGTCGGAGATACTTCCAGTACGGTAGTAGATGCGCGGACTCAGCTGGGCAAGACGCTGACAATTCGTGCTATCGACCGAGCGGCCCAGGAAGATGCGCAGCAGTTTGTGTGGAGTGGGGCGGGTGCGATCGCACTCACCGGCCCCGCCACAGACTACACCGCCGCCGCCCATTACAACGACATGGCACTGGCCATCCAATACCGAGTAGATGCATTGCCAGCAGGCCCAGTCACGCTCTTGGCAAAGAGCAGTGATGGCTGTCAAGCTGACTTGGATATGACCCAGCTATTTACCAAAGCACCGTTAGGAGAATGGACTCAGACAGAAATCACCTTAAGCAGTTTGGTAGAAGCCGGTGCAAACATGGCTCAGCTAACGGCCTTAGGGATAAAAACAGCAGACCCATTCTCACTGAGCCTGTCTGACATACGCTTGGTTGAACGTGATTGAGAAATGCTGTGCAGCCGTATTTTGCAGTCCCATCCCAAACGCTATACTGCAACATGCCATCCGCTAGCGACGCCGCCCATGCCCAAATGGTTTAACACCGCCGGACCTTGTCAGGCCGACATCCACTATATGCTGCCGCCCACTCAGCGTTTGCCTAAGCTGAAACGGCTCATCCAACAGCGCGGCTACTTTGTGATCCACGCCCCTCGACAAACCGGCAAAACCACCGCCATGCTCGCTCTAGCTCAGGAGCTAACCGCTAGCGGACAATATACTGCCATCATGGTATCTGCTGAAGTCGGTCAACCTTTTAATCACGACCCGACCAAAGCAGAAGCCGCCATGTTAGATGCATGGAAAGATACCGCCCAATTTTGCCTATCCTCTGAGCTGCAGCCTCCCCCATGGCCAGTGGCTGCCACCGGACGCCAGATTGGTGCGGCGCTAACAGCCTGGTCCGTCCATTGTCCTCGCCCCCTCGTTATCTTTGTTGGGGCAATCTTTTACAGCGGCTGCTATCGATTTGGCCTTTACCCTGACCCAAGGACAACCCTGGCTAGTCAATGCCTTAGCACGGCAGGCGGTAGAAGAACTTGTTCCTGATGAAACAACACCGATCGCGTCTGAGCATATTCATGATGCCAAAGAGATTTTAATCCAACGACAAGATACTCACCTGGATAGTCTAGCGGAACGTTTGCGAGAAGATCGGGTGAGAGCCATCATAGAACCTGTTTTGGCCGGACAATCATTACCAGTCATCCCCAATGAAGACTTGCAATATGTGCTGGACTTGGGGCTGTGTCGATTAGCCCAAGGGGGCGGACTCGTTATTGCCAATCCAATTTATCGAGAAGTGCTGCCACGGGTACTAGCGAGAGTGCCCCAGGCATCGTTACCGATGATTAGTCCCTCCTGGCTAGACTCCGGAGGATAATTTTGAATAAGCTTACCATCTGAGATTTTGCACTGATATTGGTCATGTGGCTGAAATCCGCGCTGGATTGAAACGCCAGCGCTAACTGAGGGTTGTCCGCTAAACTCATATCTTGCACTAAGATTGGCTGTGTCGCTAAAGCCCACGCTGGGTTGAAACGCCAGCGCTAACTGAGGGTTGTCCGCTAAAGGGACAATTGGATACAAACCCCAAAACCACATCTTCGATATTTGTGTCCCTTCCAGTGGAAACCCTTCGGCTAGTCCAGGGTTTCCAACCCTGGGTGAGTTAACGCTTTCCCACCAGGCGCAAGAACTGAGCTAAAGGGACAAATTGGTTAAGAAGAAAAAACTCCTATACCCCACTACCGGCTAGCGCAGGCTCTGCCAACGCTCCTCTCATATAGCCTAACCACTCGATCAAGTTTTCCAGCTGTTTGTCTGGCTTCATCACCCCTAGACCACGCACCGTCACTTTACCCGAGGCGTAGACAAACCGCGATTTCAGATGCCCTGGCACCTTCTCATGCAGCAGTTTCCAGGCTGGAGCCTCCATCGGTGTTTCTAAGATCACATGCTGTTTGCCCTCGGGCTTGATCTTGGCAAAGCCTAGCGGTTTGGCAATCTGTTTTAGCTCGAGCATCTTCACCAGCTGTTCTACTGCTGGTGGAATCGGTCCAAACCGATCGTTGAGGTCCGCGACAATCTGCATCAGCTCCCGTTTGGTATCTGCGGCCACCAGAGACCGGTAAATGCCCATCTTCTGATCGGTGTCGCTGATGTAATTGTTGGGAATAAACGCCGTTAGCTTCAGGTCGATTTGGGTCTCGTCTACCTGGGGAATCTCCTGACCGCGAATCTCGGCGATGGATTCCTGGAGCATGTCCATATACAGATCAAAGCCGATCACCTCCATCTGACCGGACTGCTGCACACCCAGCAGGTTACCAATACCGCGAATCTCCATGTCTCGCATGGCTAGCTGATAGCCGGAACCCAGCTGGGTAAATTCCTGAATCGCCCGCAGCCGCTTGCGGGCCTTGTCCGAGAGTTTGTCCTGGCGGGGAAAGAACAGCCAGGCATGGGCCTGAATGCCAGCGCGCCCCACCCGCCCCCGCAGCTGATACAGCTGGGATAGACCAAATTTGTGAGAGTCTTCGATCAAGATTGTGTTGACTCGCGGAATGTCTAACCCCGACTCGATAATGGTGGTACACACCATCAGGTCGGCTTCACCGCTGCTGAAGGCTAGCATGGTGGCCTCCAGCTCTCCTTCCTGCATCTGGCCGTGGGCCACAGCCAGACGGATAGACGGAATCATCTCACGAATGCGGGCGGCAATCTCTTCAATGCCTTCTACTCGGGGGACGACATAAAATACTTGCCCCCCTCGGTCTAATTCTTGACGAATGGCGGCCCGAACTTTTTCTGGGTCGAAGGGGGCCAGGTGGGTCATGATGGGACGGCGAGATGGCGGCGGTGTTGTAATCAGACTCATTTCCCGTACCCCTGATAGCGACATGTAAAGCGTCCGGGGGATGGGGGTGGCGCTGAGGGTGAGCACATCTACCTCGGTTTTCATGGCTTTGATCTTTTCTTTTTGGTTCACCCCAAACCGCTGTTCTTCATCTACTACCAGCAGTCCTAGATCCTTAAACTTGACGGCTTTTCCCAATAGCTGGTGGGTGCCAACAACAATATCTAGCTCTCCTGTGGCTAGTCGTTGCATAATGTCTTTACGCTCGCTGGCGGTGCGAAAGCGATTTAGCAACCCTACCTGGATCGGGTAGGGGGCATATCTCTCTTTGATGGTGTGGTAATGCTGCTGGGTGAGAATTGTGGTGGGGGCCAGCATGGCGACCTGTTTGCCGGCGGTGATGGCCTTAAAGATGGAGCGGATGGCCACTTCGGTTTTACCAAAGCCCACATCGCCACACACCAGGCGGTCCATGGGACGCAGGCTTTCCATATCGCGCTTGACGTCCTGGGTAGCCTTGAGCTGGTCCGGTGTGGGCTGATAGGGAAATGAGTCTTCTAGCTCTTGCTGCCAGGGCATATCGGTGGGGTAGGAAAAGCCTTCGAGCTGCGATCGCTGGGCGTAAAGCTTCAGCAGATCTACTGCCACTTTTTGAATGGCTTTTTTAGCGCGGGTTTTGGTTTTTTCCCAGGCTTTACCGCTCATTTTATTGAGCTGTGGACTTTTCTCAGCCGAGGCACGAAATCTAGACAGGGACGCCATTTGGTCGGCAGCTACCCGGAGCAAACCATCGGCGTATTTGATGACTAGATATTCTCGGGTCTCCGTATCGATGGTGAGGCTTTCTAGCTTGAGAAACTGGCCAATGCCGTGGTTGCGGTGGACGACAAAGTCATTGGGCTGAAGCTTATTGGGATCGACCTTTTTGGAGGCGGCGCGGCGGCGCTTGCGCACATAGCTGGGGGTGGCCAGGGTGTGCTGCCCAAAGAACTCACGGTCGGTGACGATGCCAATGCGAAAGGTGGGCAGGATAAAGCCTTCTACTTCGGCTAGACCGGAATATTTGAGGCCAACGGGCACATACTGGCTGTGGAGTTTTTCGATGGCGGGATAGTCTTTGGGGTTGGGGATAAACTGAGCTGAGCAGTCGTGTTCCTGGAGTAGGGCCACCGAACGACTGGGCTGGGCTGAGATCAGCCAGATCTGGTGTTTGCGATCGCACTCCCCCCGCACCGTTTCCGCCAGCTTGCCAAACTGATGGGGAATGGCCGGTACCGGACGGCTAGACAAATTTAGCCCCGCCCCCTCTTCCGCGATTTCCGACAGCAGTACCTGGGAAAACAGCGACAGATCCTCTAGGGCCTCGTCCAGCGGTCGGTGCAGCCTCGGCACCTCGGTCCCCGGCAGCTGAATCTCATCGCTGTTGCCCAGGGTTTCATTCACCTCATGCCAGTAGGTATCCACCTGTTCATACCAGCGGCTACTGTGGGCACGGCACTGGTCAGGTTCATCAATGACAACCAGCGCATCTTCCGACAAATATTCCAACAGCGATGCTGGCTGGTCAAAGGCAATCCCTAAAAACCGCCGCAGTCCCTCCACCCGCTGACCATTTTCATACCCTTCCTGGGCGTCACTGGACATTAGGTCCGAGAGTACGCCTTTCTCCTCTAACTTAGAGGCAATTAGCGGACTAAAATCTGTCGTTGTCAGCAACAGCGTTGTAATTTTATCCAGGGACCGCTGGTTGGCCGGGTCAAACTCCCGCAGCCGTTCCAGCTCATCACCAAATAGCTCTAAGCGCACCGGCAGCTCTGCCGATACCGGAAACACATCAATAATGTCTCCCCGCTGACTCCACTGGCCCTCGGTTTCCACCGTGGGGACTTTTTCATACCCCAGGGTGGCCAACGTGCGCGACAGCTCCTTCAGGTTAAGCTCCATCCCCTGGTCTAGCTGCAGACAGTAGGGTTTAAAGGCTGTCGCCGGGGGCAGGTGGGGCTGCAGCGCCCGCTCCGTTGCTACGATCACGCTGGGCTTATCGGCATCCTTCAGCAAATCCGCCAGCACCTGCAGCTGGCCCCAGGTCATTTCCGACTCCTGGTCAAATGGATCGTAGGGGGAGGCTTCCGATGTGGGGTACAGCGACACCCTGGGCCAACCCATGGCTTCTAGCTGGGCAGTCCAGCGTCCGGCTTCTTCTAGGGTGGCGGTTACCACCAGCATGGGTCGGTCCTGGGCCTGGGCCAATGCCGATGCTACTAGCCCCTTGGGCAGACGGGGTAGCCCATTGAGAACTAACTGTTGCTGCTGGTCCAGCTTAGTCAGCAACTCTTGGGTTAAAGCAGCCTTACTCAGGGCACGAACAACGGACGAAAAAGCCATGAAAGCGGGATTGGATTACAGCACCTATAGATTGTAGAACCTGTTTTGCGGAACCGGGTGACTGATGGGTGAACCAGGGGGCAAAGGATCGCAGGGTAGGTACAGGGGGCTGCCCATTAGACCTATTGAAGATCTACAGCCAGTTGCCGATAAGGACAAACGGTGCCCAAAAATACGGGTGCTGGTAGTCGTCACTCTTAAGTAGCTGCAGCTGCGCCCGCTGCAGAATTTCGGCTTTCGATAGATTGGTGGAGGTCAACTCTCGGTAGAGGTTCCCCATGAGTTCTGATGTGCCCCGGTCGTCCACCAGCCATAGGGTGGCCAGGGTACTTCTGGCCCCTGAGCGAATGGCTACACCAGCCAGACCCAGGGCGGCGCGGTCGTCCCCCGCTGCGGTTTCACAGGCGCTGAGGATCAACAATTCTACGGTTTCATCGCGGCTAATCTCACCGGACTGGAGCAGCGCGCTCAGCTGGTTGGCGTTCAAGGGTCCATCCCAGGCTAGGACAAAGGTGTTTTCTAACTCGGAGCTAAACTCACCGTGGGTGGCTAAATGCACCACTGACCCTTGACCGGTGGTGAGCTTGTTGGCAAAGTTGGTCTCGACAAAGGATTGATTGAGCAGGACATCGCTGGGGACCTGGGCCTGGATGGCGGCAATCTCGGCATCGACATTGGGTAGGGCTGGAAAATCGCCCACGGAATCGGATAGTCCGGCTACTAGCGCCCTGATATCTCGTCTGGCCAGGGGTTCAGGGTCAATTAACTGGAGTCCGGGGGTGAGGGCGATGGGATAGGTTTCAACCAGATGCTGATTGCCGTCGTGCAGCACGGACATGGGAACATTGCGGAGGGCACTGTCGAGGACAAACACTAGCACATCCACATCGGCCCCGGCTAAGTCGGCTGAGATCGGACGAATCAGCCAGTCGTAGAGCTGTTGGGCTGGGGTGAGATAGTCATTGACTGGGTTGTCGGCGACAACTTCAAAGCGGGCGGTTTGGGAACGCGATCGCAGCTCCACCTCCGGATAGGAAATCGACCGCTGCAGCTGGGCCAACGTCCTGGTCACCGTCGCTTTGTCCACTGTTGTGGAACGGTGGGTTAGGGGCTGTCCTGGTAAGCGAAATACAATCTCCAGCCGGTCTTCGAGCACAATCGGATAGATCACCGCTGCGTTACTGCCCACCTGCTCAATATCCACCGGCTGAGTGACCACGCAGTCAGCCCGGAAAAAGTTGACCAGCTCTGCCACCTGCAGCGACTCGATCACATTACGAGCCTGCAGCAGATTGTTTTCTTTCTCCTGGGCCGTGCCCGGATCGGCCTTTAGCAACAGATCCACCAGCTGGCGATAGACTGGCTCCACCTGATCGCGAAATGAAAAGCGCACATCGGGACTGGCCGCAATCAGGTCCACCCGCAGCTTTTGCAGACTCTCCAATGCTTTGGTGTAGGCAGTAATTGCCCCTGCAGTATCGCCCTGGGCATCGAGAATTCGCCCCAGCTGCCACTGCCACTGGTAGAGGGCCACGTCCGCATCGTTTCCCTGGGCCAGGGTGAGGGCCTGCTGGGTGACCTGAGCAGCACTGGCCCACTGTTGCTGGGCTTCATACAGCTGCCCTAAATAACCCAGGGCATAGGATTGTCCCTGCAGGTCGTTGAGGGTTTGGGCCTGCTGCAGGGTATCGGCCAGCAGCTGAGCTGTCTGTCGGGTGTCTTCCAGGGCACCGTTTGCTTGGATCAAGCTGTGGGCAAGATTAAGCCGGGTGGTAATGGTGGTGCGGCCTGGGGGTAAGTCGATGAGATCGGCGTACACCGTGGGTAGTAGCTGGCGAGCGGCGGCAATGTTTTGGCCGGTGTTTTGGCCGTTGCTCCAACTGCCGATGAGATTTACCTGGGCCTGCAGCCGTAGCGCTGCTGTGGGAGCGGCAGCGGCGGCTTGCTGATAGTAGGCAGCGGCAGACGGGCCAGACTGGGCATTGCCTAAACTGAGCAACGCGGCGGTCACATCGGCAGCGGCATCGATGGTTTTAGCCACGTCCAGACTCTGATTTAAACGCTTTTGCGCTCCCTGGGCATCTCCATTGAGCTGGAGGGCATTGCCCAGCTGCCGGAGTCCGGTTGCCTTTAAAGCGGAGTTGGGCAAGGTCTCTAAGTCGGTGGCAATGGTCTCTAACTGTTTGAGGGTTTGGCGATAGTGACCCTGAATGCGGAGAATCTGGGCCTGGTTGAGCTGCGATCGCAATATCCCAGCTTTATCCCCAGTCACACCATAGGCCACCTCAGCCTGTCGTAATGTACTAAGCGCCTCACCCAGCCGTCCCTGGGCCATGGCCAACTTGCCCTGGGTACTCAACACCTGGGCTAAAATTCGCTGCTGTTGGGGGTCAGTGGGCAATGTCTCTAGCTGCTCCAGCGCTTGAGAAACGACCGTCGCGGCCTGGTCATAATTCCCCAGCTGCCCATAGGCCAGTCCCAGATTACTCAGACCACTGGCCTGCTCTAGCGGCGATCCTTGCTGGACAACCTGTTGCCAAATCTGCACCGCCGTCTGGTATTGTCCCAGCGTATAGGCCGCTTGTCCGCGCTGCACCAGCTCGGGTAGGTTTGCCCTGGCTGGCATCGCAATAATGCAGAGTAAAACCGTGAGGCAAAGGGTTAAACAAAACCGAACGGGTTTAGAAAACATGGGCACAGGGAGAGAGAATAGGGAAAGTAGGGCAGCTAGAGACAGTCAAGGGAGAAATAATCCATTCAAAGTCCCCCTTTTCAAGGGTTGCAGTGTACACACAAGTCGGAGAGTAAGCTCAAAGCTTCGAGCCCACTCTCCGAGAAGAGCAAAGCTCTACATCCCCCAACCCCTTCTCCCTGGGGGAGAAGGGGAGCTAGACTCAAAGTCCTTCTCCCTGGGGGAGAAGGATTTAGGATGAGGGATAATGCAGGAGTTAGAGCCACTTTCCAGTTCAATCTTCTAGATGTGTATACACGGTAGCTTTTCAAGGAGGGGATTGGACAACTGTGATAATGCTAAACACATACTCCAGAATTGAGAGAGGGATTTAGGGAGAGGGCCAATGTTAGGACGTCGACGCCCTACAGCTAGCATCCAGCCACGCTTTAGAATGCTCAGCACTGCCGTAAAGTAGCAGCTGCCCCTCCTCGGTCACCGTCCACCCCTGGGGTTCAGCAATAACTTCAGGAACGGCTGGCACCACTGACGGATCACCGCTGCTAGACACCTCGGACGTCTCACCTTGAACATCTCCAAAGGGACCAAAATCTTCCAACAGCCCTTCCCCATCCAGCTGTTCGTCGGGGGCTAACGGCAAACCGCCTCGCCCTGTGACCGTAAAGGCGCTGGCATCACGCCGTTGGCTGGCCAGCAAATCACAGCGTCGATCCACCAGGTCTGTTGGGTCAATGATGTCCGGAATGGTCACCTCCGGCACATCCTGCTGCTCCGCTGTCTCCACCGTACCGTCATTGACCGTCAGCGTGGAGCTGGCATCTAGATCACTTTCTAAGGAGCGCCCGCTGCGCAGGGTAAACATGGTCTCTAGCGGTCTAGACCCGATAAACCGACCCAGGGAATTGTTGGCCAACAGCTGCACTGCCCCCCCGGTCCCCTGGGCATTAGCCACAATGTCACTATTTTCAAAGAGATTGCCACTGACTGAATTGGTCAGAATCGTGATGTTACCCCCTGTGGCCCCAATGCCAAAAGCTTCTGTCGAAATCAGGTTGCATGTGGCACAGGAGCCTGACGGATCGCTGGAGGTTTGAGTGCCCCGTAAAAACAGTGCGCCTGCGATGGTCAAATTAATATTGCCGCTGTCTTCAATCGACGCTGTTTTGGCCTCAATTTTCCCACCCTCAAACAGTCCCACGTTATCCGCAACAATATTAATATCCCCAGGATTGCCTGGTGTGCCTAGAGTGCCTACGGGCGTCCCATCCACCGATACTAGCCCCCCCGTTTCTAAGCGCAGTGTATCCACATTGAGGAACACACCGCCAGCATCGCTGCTATTGCGGGTGGCGGCATTGATAATGCCATTATTGGTAATGCTCAAACTCTCGGCTGGATTGTTGGCAGAACCCACCCGGATGGTTCCAGCACTGCCCACTGCCCCGGCTTCCGTACTGACAAAAAGCCCACTGCGCAGTCTTTCCGGACTAAACCCATCAATGGTGATATCGGCCACATCCACATTGATGCTTCCCCCTCGACCTTGCCCCCCTGGAATTAGTTCTCCGTTAAGTTCCTGAGCCCTAAACACACCGGACTGAATCTGAGCCCCGCCGGTTAATGTCAGACGTGGGCTGGCTAAATCAATATCACCGCCATTGCCAATGCCGCCGGTTTCAACACTGCCTCGAATGGTGCTGCTACCGCCTAAATCAATGCCTTCAGTCGTCGAGAGTTGGATCGTTCCCACATCCCCTCGACCAAAGGTGCCAGCAGCGATAGAACTGCCTGAATCCAAGGACAATGTCCGCGCGTTGACACTAATGCGATTGCGTTCACTCAGGGGCGCAGGTCGTTGCCCTTCATTGCCATCAGGCAATAGGAACGCTTCTGCCCCCCCTCGGGGCGCAATCTGACTGGAAATTAGGCTAAAGTCCGATAGTTCCACAGAGTCAGCGATAGTTAGCTCGATATCCCCCGCAGCTCCCAGTCCAAACGTATCTGATGCAATTTGGCCAGAGTCTCTCAACCGGAGAGAACCACCGGCTGTCACTTGAATATCACCACTTCCCGTACTGTTAATACCCGCCTGGGCAATCAGACCGCTGTTAGCCCGAATCGGGTCTGCATTAAAGGCAGCTGCGATGGGTGCTCTTTCTTGGGCCAAGAGGGCAGCATCTAACTGAGTTTGTCCCGTCACCGAGATTGTGTTACCTAAAAATGCCTCAAGATAGGCCTGGTAGCCATTTTGAAACTCTAATCGACGAGACTCAAAGTTGGGGTCTTCCCCTTCAATTTCGATATCGGTGGCCGCGTCAATGGTCAGACTGCCTGACTCGCCACGGCGGTAGTCTAAAGCGCTGACAATGGCTTGTCCACCTCCGCGTAAGCTCACCGTGTCAGCTCGACGAATAAAAATATCACCGCCTGCGGCACTGCCGCGAGAACGAGCTGTCAACACTCCGCCATTAAGAATTTCGACAGTGTCAATGTCTTCCACAAAGATGCTGCCGCCAGCCCCGGTTGTGGCGTTAATGCCGTCAATTTCAGACAGTAAATTATTACCAATGGCGACAAATGGATTATCTAAATAGACAACATCCTGATCCTCCGCTGAAGCAACCAAACCACTGGAAAAGCCACCGTAGGGTCTGAAAAACGTTGTCCCCGCCAGGGTGATTTGCTCCAAAAGGATAGGTGCCACCCCATCAATCACCAATTGAGAGGGTTGATTCACATCTAGCGGTCTAACCCTGATATTACCCCCAGCCCCATCGCCAAACGTGGGTACAAACACACGACCGCCGTTCCTCAGGGTCAATGATTGAGTGATCAGGTTAATATCACCACTGCTTTCTGAACGGGCAGTTGTCGTGGAAATTTGACCGGCATCAGCAACCGTAATACTAGGGGATGAAAGGATCACGGCTCCCGGTTTACCCGGCCCATCAGTCCGAGGCTGGACAACAATTAGACCATTCACCTCTTGAGTATCAAAATTTATGCGGTTGTTAGCATAGATGCCGCTATTCAGTGATACCGGATCAATGGAAAAGTCGGTTGCATCTAATGCTTCAAGATAGGCTTCCTCATTCCCTGCACCATTGGCAGCCGCGCGAATATACTGCGCCACAAACATATCAGTCTGACGCTGATTAAACAGCCCATCTACACCAGAGATGTTAACGCTGTTATTGGCATTCACATTAATATCGCCAGCGGTGCCATTGCCAAATGTGACCGATACGATCTGACCGCCGCTCGTGAGGTTTAATTCATCCACATTAATGGATACACGACTGCCAGGAGCGCCGTTATCACTCCGGGTGCGAGTACTAATGACGCCCCCATTGCGGATGGTTAGGCTATCTGTCGTTACCCTGACTTCACCGCTTTCAGTAGCTCTAGATGTCTCCTCTGCGGTTGAAAACAAACCGCTGGAAAATCCTCCTCTAACAAAGGCCCCTGTGGTTGGATCGGTTTCTATGTCTACCACCCCATCAATCACCACAGACGACGGCAGGTTGGCATTAATGGGACGTACTTCCACATCGCCTGCGGCTCCACCGTTAAACGACCGGGTCAGGACTTCGGCTCCATTGAGCAGGGTGAGGGATTGGGTTTCTAATAGGATGTTGCCAGCCTGAGATGTTCCCAGAGCGCCGGGGTCAGTGGCGTCTGTGGGGAAGGGGGATGTGTCTGAAATAATTAGACCATCATCCAGAAGGATCCCATTGCCACGAATACTGACGTTCCCGCCATCTACGCCATCAATGCCACGGGTATTAATGGCGTTACCATCTCCCAGCCTTACCGTGCCACCACTTTCAACTGTGATACTGCCAGACAGTCCCGACGGCAGCGTCGAATTATTTGGGTCGTTAATGATGTCTACGACGGGGACACCCAGCAGGGTGCCAGTTTGGAACGGGCCATTGGTAAAGGTTTCGATGTTACCTAAATCAATATTGCCGGCTGCTTGTAAAACAATAGAATTGGCAAATCCTCGTCCCGCTGAACTCACCAGCGTTCCTTCCGTGGGGTCTCCAGCCGCTGTTGTGTCGATGGACCCGGTCTCGCTGCGAATGACAATTCCTCCGGCAATGCCTTCACTATCGCCATCGACAAAGGTGCTAATGTTGCGGGTGCTGACATTTCCAAACGAGTCAATGACAACATCCCCAGCCTGGACAATCTCAGTGGTCTGGTCTTGACCTGTTGACGCGTTAATATTGCCGATGGAGACACTGCTGGTGACAGCATCGCTGGGCAGGGCGGCATTCCGATTAAACTGATTGGTGATAAAGATATTGCTGTTCTCAGAAACAGCGGCATTCTCTCGTCTGGCGTCTACATTACCAATCAGAATCAGACTGCCATTGGGGGTGGGGTTAACGATGGCACCCACCGACCCCGGTGGCGTTTCGATGGCACCGCCGGGAAAACCAGGAAACTGGCTCCAATCAATCCCGGCGCGCACATCCAGGGTGGGGTGAGTTGCGCCATCGATTACAGCCGTACTGCCATCGCTGAGGGTAACCGTCGACAGGGAGCGAAACAGGGGGTTGGAACTGTTGGGGCCAATGGTGTCGTCCACCGAGCCTGTTTGGTTAATCACCACGTTGCCTAGAATGATGCTGCCCCCGGCAAGCACATGTAATGAGGCTCCGTCCTGGTAGTCACCAATACCCACATCACCAACGGCTAAAATGACCGGATCGTTAGGGCTCGTGAGATTACCAGCGCTGCCGTCTAGCTGCTCAATGCGGAATGAGCCCCCAGAGAAGTAATGGGCATCGCCAATCACGGTATTGTCTGAGCGCAGTACCATGTCTGCCCCGGAGAACAGGCCGCTGTCAGGGTGACTGAGGGCAAAAATATCCACTAAACTATCGCCCTGAACTAGCAAATTGTTGCCAGCGGATGCGATAAAGGGTTGGGTTGGGCGATCGCGAATCTCCACCGTATCGGTGGCCAGCAGAGAAAGGTTTTCTCCCGCCAGCAGTTCACCGGTTAAGGTTAAATCTCCGCTGGCCAGGGTCAGATTCTCTCCGACCGAGAGGCTGCCGCTATTTTCAATGGCTCGCTGGGCGGCGCTTATTTGCAGCCCTGGGGTGAGGGACACGGCCAACAGCGGTGGTCCGGCTGGATCGGTGGCGCTGTAAATAAGTCCTGGCCCCCATTCAAAGCCATCGGCGGTGGTGGCAAAAAAGGATCCGGCAATATCTAACTGGGCGTCTTCTCCAAAGACAATGCCGTTGGGATTCAGAAAGAACAAATCCGCATCGCCATCTACTCCCAGGGTGCCTAGAATCTCGGAGATATTGTCACCGGTAACTCGGCTAAAAATGGCCTCAATATCTGCTGGGTTGGCAAAATAGACCCGCTGCAGGTCGTTGACATTAAAGTCTTCAAAACTGTGGAAGAGATCGTCTCCTCGCACTGCACCACCCTCGATCAGGTCGCCATTGGCACCGCGAATGAGAACATCGGGGGTGATTGTACTGGCCTCATTGCCCAGGGTAGCATCGGGGACAATCTGGGCTTGGGCTGCCAACGGCAGCAGCAGTCCGCCCGCTAAGCCACCCGCTAAGCCACCCGCTAAGGCCGTGCTGGCTAGCCGTGCCCCCCATTGCGATCGCACATTTCCCATGGAAACCCTCCCAGCCGTTGCAGACCGATGAAACCCGATAAAATTTGGCTTAAGACCCGACCCGCCAGGGATCTGGGCGCTGCGCTTATGGAAATAATTTAGGCAAAATACTAGCATTTCCTGATTTGGGGGACCGATAAAGTTTCAGTGAATTTACGCAGATGTCCTAGAAAAGTCGACCGGTAACGCTGATGAGAACACCGCTCTCCTGCAGGGAGTTGCCCTCGGGGCCTGGATCAATCAGCGGGATGCCAAAATCCAGCCGGGCAGTGATGCGATCGCTCGTTTGCCACAGCAGCCCGGTGCCAATACTCAGCAGATGATTCGGGTCTGGATCGGCCTGTCCGCCACGGTTCCAGCCCAGGCCATAGTCCACAAACGGAGCGATCTGTACCGTGCTATCGAGACGAGGCAGCTCCAACAGGGGAAACCGCATTTCCACCGAGGCAAACACGCCGTTATCCGTGGTGGCCTGGTCCTGCCGGTAGCCGCGAACACTGCCCTGACCGCCCAGACGAAACTGTTCTAAAGACAGCATCGGTCCGTCGGATAGCTGCCCTGTCAACCTGGCTAGAAACAGGGTATCCCGGTCCAAGGCCTTGACCCACTGGGCCTGTCCCTGCCAGCTGAGAAACTGACCGTCGGGTCGGTCGCCGGAGTTGCGGGTGGCATCAAACCAATCGGTGCCCAGGCTAAATTGCGATCGCAGCGCCAACACATCCCGCGCACTGCGCTGGGTCCATTCCTGGCTAAACCGCACGGCGGCAATGCGAGTAATGCCATCGTCGCTACCGCTGGTGGTCAACGGCAGCCGCGTATCGCCAAAGCCAAAGGTACTCTCTGAATATCTGTAGTTCAGCGCTAACGCCAGGGCCAGCTCTTCCGTCGGAGTTTCAATTACCGGCTGCCGCAGGGTCAATGCCAAATTGGTCGAGTCGGACTCAATATCCAACGCCTCAAACGCATCTGTAATAATGCGGCTGTCGGTGACGCTATAGTCCACCGCTACCGTTGTGTTGTGAGGCCCCAAGGGGACCGTATAGCCCAGGTCCCAGGTATCGCTGCCAGCGGTGTTGCCATAGCTCACCAGCAGACCATCCCCCTTGCCAAACAGATTTGCATTGGAGAACGTCGCCCGTCTGCGAAAACTGCCCACCGTGGTGGAGCGAGCGTTGTCTAGGGTGACCCGTCCGGTTAAAGGCGGTGATTCTGTCACCGTCAGATTGAGAATACTGCCCCCGGTCTGGGTGCCCGCCGCCAGATCTGCCGCCAGCGTTTCAATCAGTGGATTTACCTGCAATAGCTGTAGCGACTCCACCAGCTGACTGACATTCAGCGGCACGTCGTTTCTCACCTCAATGCGAGACTTGATATAGCCAGGGTCCAAATGCTCCAAACCCGTAATCTGAATGTCTTCTAATCCCCCTTCCACCACCTGAATCATGACCACACCATCGTCAATTAGCTGGTCCGCCGGAATAAACGCCCCTGATGAGATGTACCCCCCATCCACATAGAGCTGGGT
Organism: Leptolyngbya cf. ectocarpi LEGE 11479; assembly: GCF_015207065.1. Classification (GTDB taxonomy): domain Bacteria; phylum Cyanobacteriota; class Cyanobacteriia; order Phormidesmidales; family Phormidesmidaceae; genus Leptothoe; species Leptothoe ectocarpi. The sequence goes on from NZ_JADEXP010000067.1 coordinate 22,539, forward strand.
AACCGCCGCTCGGGCCTCAAACAGCTCAGAAAATGTAATCGGTCGCCC
>NZ_JADEXP010000615.1 GCF_015207065.1 Leptolyngbya cf. ectocarpi LEGE 11479
CTCCTGGCTTTGCCGGGGCCGACCTGGCCAACTTAATCAATGAAGCAGCCTTGCTGGCCGCCAGAAAAAATCGAGAAGCGGTGAAGATGGCTGATTTTAATGAAGCTATTGAACGGATGTTAACAGGACTAGAGAAGAAATCACGAATCCTAAACGATCTAGAAAAACGAACCGTCGCCTACCACGAGGCAGGACACGCCATTATTGGGGCATTGATGCCGGGCTCTGGGCATGTAGAGAAAATATCCATCGTCCCCAGAGGAGTGGCTGCGTTAGGGTACACACTCCAGCTACCAGAAGATGATCGATTCTTGATGATGGAAGATGAGCTTCGGGGTCGACTCATGACGCTGTTGGGCGGACGTGCCGCTGAAGAGCTGATCTTTGACAGAATATCCACTGGAGCAAGTGATGATATTCAAAAAGCAACCGACCTGGCAGAACGTTGCATTACCCTCTATGGCATGAGTAAAACCCTGGGACCTGTAGCCATAGAACGGAACCAAACTCAGTTTTTAGACGGCCTTGCCCAGCCTCGTCGTCCCATTAGTCCCCACCTATCAGAAACCATTGACCGAGAGATCAAAGAACTGATCGATCAAACCTATCAAATGGCCCTTGAAATTCTAGTGAGAAATCAAGAAGTTTTAGAAAAAATTGCCCAAAAACTGTTGAAAACAGAAACCCTGGAGGGTGACACATTAAAAGCACTGCTGTCAGAGATTCGGCCATCAACAGCGCTGCAATCTTGGCTAAACCCAGGGCATCAAAGGCTAAAAACCAACAGCTCACGAGGAGATCGACAGTATGAAACGCCCTATCAGCTCAGATCACCATCCTAGCTTTGTCCAAACGGTCACAAAGCTATTAGCCATCCTGGGACTCATCCTTTTGCTTATGCTCCTATGGTCTGCACCCGTGGCCATAGCAAACGTACAGTTTTTGAAAGAAGCCGATCAGTGGGTTTATCAATCGCAGCAGACATTGACGGATACCATAGGCAACCACTGGGAAGTAACCGCACTAAAACCCATGGCACAGGATAGCGAAGATGTTTATTTATGGTTAACGACTCAATCTGACAGTGTTTATCTTGATGCCGCCCAGCCCCTGATCATAGAAACAGATTTAGGGCAAAAATTGAGTGTGCCCAATCTTACCCAGCGACATTTTATGGGTGAATTACCTGCCCCAAATGTTAGTCAATACGATATCCATACACTGATTCCATATATTCAGGATGTACAATCTCTACAGCTACAGCTCCCTACTAAAACAGAGAATCCAGTAAGGCTATCGATTCCGCCTAATGTGTTAGAGGAATGGTTAATTATAGGGACATGCAAAGGTTTGATTTGTGTGCACCTATAGAGTTTTTGACTATGGCACTGACAGTAGAATCAGGTACAAGCTTTCCTTTGGGAGCAACCGTCCGCGATGGTGGAGCCAACTTTTGTCTATATGCCCGAGGAGCCACTGCTGTTGAGCTACTACTCTTTGATACGCCAGACTCTCCCCAACCAAATGCATCTATTAGCCTAGATCCAGACAAAAATCGTATTTTTCACTATTGGCATATTTTTATTCCAGGTATTTCAGC
>NZ_JADEXP010000068.1 GCF_015207065.1 Leptolyngbya cf. ectocarpi LEGE 11479
CACTCTCTGCGTCGTCGGCAGCGTAAGATTTGTATAAGAGACAGCAACAGCTCTGCCCCAAGCCCGAGCTGTCCAAAAGTGTTGTCACCTGTTTCTCGGATATCGAACCCGCTGTAGACACCCCAAATGGTCGTTTCGCTGAAAAGGGCTCGATATCCAGCCTGTAGCCCGCCACCAACGTCACCGTTGACATCGAGGGTAAGGCGACCGGTGAGGAAGCCAACATTGTTGCCGGGGGACTGAATTACTGGATAAAACGCCTCTAAACCAGCAAATCCATCATGCCCTCCTGACAGGTTATAGTTAGCGTTAAAATATGGCTTGATCTTTAAGTTTGTGGCGGTTCCCGTGGCCTGCACTAAGTTACTTGAGGCATTAGAACGGGTTGGCTCTGATGCCTCAGGTTCTAGTGCATCGTCCGGCATAGTCTGAGCAACCAAGATTTCCTCAGATACTGGCGCTGTATCAGGCGCTGTATCAGCCGTTGTATCAGGTACTGCAGGAGGAAGCACAATTGTTCTGGGAATGGCTTCTGCAGGGATAGTCCCGTTTACATTATCTGTCGGGCTGACACTGACACTTCTTTGGGAGACACTTCTTTGGGAGAGATGTTGACGTGTTCTAGCCTCAACTGCCAGACTGTTGTTACTGTCTGGGATTGCCCTCTCAGATAGCTCATCTGCAATTAACGGAGAATCAGCTAACGGAGAATCGGTCGTCAGCTGTTTAGAGATTATCTCTGGAGACGTAGTAAAGCTGTCCCCACTCTCAGGAACTCTTGGCACCTTCTCCGCAGATATAGCCGTCATCTCCTGAACGGAGGATGTCAGAATGGTGGATCTAAGCTCAATTCCGGGAGCTTCTGTATAGTCCTCTAGTGTTGCGGCATTAACGGCACTGGCCAAGCTACTGGTTAAAACGGCCAGACCCATCTGAATCCAGCGAGCACATTGAGGACATTTCATAGGCACACTATAAAATCTTCTGAAAAAAGCTTTTGACAGTTTACTAGGCCTTGCGTAAATATACTTACGCTAGCCTTTCTATACTAACGGCGATGGTAACTACTCGAAATAGATCACCATATAAGTTCATATGAAAAAAAATACAAAAAATATGGTCAAGTCAAGTTAAGGATATCGAGATTAGTTAAGGGGGGGAGCACCTGAGGTTAGGCATGTGATGAGCACTCCGTCTACAAAAAATACTTGTGCTGAAGAGTCTGACTGTGCTAGCAGATTGAACGTCGTGCGTCCCTTGATTAAGCGATTTTCTGATTTAAGATAGGTCTAGTCGGTGATTCTCTTTTCCCTAATCCCCTGGCTCTCATGAAGTTAAATCGTGAATTTATCAAGCTGCCTTGGTACTTTGATGCTGAGCAGCTAGCGCTAGAAGCCCAGTCTTTTGAGGAATCAGAGTGGCGATCGCACCCCAGTGATTACGCGGGTAATAGTGCTATTTCGCTGGTGTCTGCGGATGGGGAGAACAACGATGACCTGGCTGGGAGAATGTTGCCGACACCGCAGCTCCAACGCTGTCCTTACATGCAGCAGGTGTTGACAAGTTTTGAGGCTGTGATTGGCCGGTCGCGACTGATGCGGTTAGCGCCTCAGTGTTCTGTGCCAGCCCATTTTGACTCTAACTACTACTGGTTTCGCCGGACTCGTATCCATATTCCAATTTTGACGGAGCCATCCGTCCGTTTTGTTTGTAACGGCAAATCCGTACATATGGCTTCTGGAGAAGCCTGGATTTTTGATAACTGGCAAACCCATGAAGTGATTCACAATAGTGATACCTATCGAATTCATCTAGTGTTTGACACCTGTGGCTCGGCCAGTTTTTGGCGCAAAGTCACTGCTGTAGAATTAGCCGACGCAGCACTTCCGGAGTCGTGGGTGCCGTTTAGTCCAGAGTCTCAGGTCACGCTGATGACCGAACAAGCTCAACCTTCACGGGTGGCAGATCCCAGTGAAGTGGAGATAGCGCTACAAGATTTAAGTAATGACGTTCGTGATGGGCGAGCCAGCCTTGATACTGAGAGTGACACTATTGAAGTATTTCAACAGTTGCTCAAGGAACACTGTCTTGATTGGCGATCGCTATGGTTACTGCACGGCAGTAATCCACCGGACTACTCCATGTATACCCAGCTCAATCGACACACATTAACGGCTGCTCGCTCAGTCAGTCAGCATCTTCGGATCACCACCAATGGGGCTTCGGCGTTTAGAATTCTCAAGCTACGTCTAGGCGCTATGGTGCATCCCTCAGCTGTGCCTCAACAACGCTCTCAGCCGCAGCGCCAGCCACGAAAGCAAGCCGTTATTGCGACTGCTGTACAGCCATCGACACAACACCTGCGGGTGGCTTTTCATAAACCCTTTTTTATTGTGGCTGCGCCCCGTTCAGGTTCCACATTATTGTTCGAGACCCTGAGCCAGTCTCAGGCATTATGGACAGTAGGGAGAGAAAGTCACCAGCACATTGAAAGTATTGATGACCTCAACCCGGCTACTCGAGGCTATCACTCTAATCAATTAACTGGCGCTGATGCCAAGGTTGAGATCGCTCAACAACTCATGCAAAATTTTGTCTTATCGCTACAAAACTGTCATGGTAATCGTTATTTAGCGCTAGAAGATCGGCCTCAAAGGATTCGCTTTCTAGAAAAAACGCCTAAAAATGCACTGCGGATTCCCTTCTTACGCAGTATCTTTCCTAATGCAAAATTTATTTTTCTGCACCGTCAACCCGCCGCCAATATCAGCAGCATTATGGAAGCTTGGAAATCAGGCCGATTTGTTACCTATAAAAATCTACCTGATTGGTCAGGTCTACCCTGGTCGTTGCTTTTACCACCGGGATGGCAAACATTGAAACAAGCATCTTTAGCTGAAATCGCTGCATTTCAATGGCAAAGCGCCAATCAGTCGATTTTGACGGCCCTAGAGAGGTTACCACAGTCGCAATGGTGCGTCGTTAAGCACGAAGATTTCATCGCAGAGCCTCGACAGCACGTTCAACAACTGTGCAAGTTTATGGAGATTCCCTTTGACACTAAATTGTCACAAGTGACGATGACTGACCTGCCTCATTCACGCTTTACCGTAACGCCTCCTGATCCTCAAAAGTGGCGAAAAAATGCAGCTGAGCTGGTATCAGTTCTTCCCCTTGTCGAGTCTTTGTCGACCCAGTTACAGGCTTTGTCATAATGTTTCTGGGGAATAGATCAAGAAGCCCCCAGGGTATCCCTGTCCGTAAAGGAAACAGTACGATAGGAAGAAAACAATACTAGAGAACATCTATTGCTATCCTGATAAGGGATATACGATTCAATCTAGTATGGTGTCAGATATTATTCTTATTGGCCCCCAGGGAGCTGGAAAATCCACGATCGGGTCTTTGCTCTCAGAGAAGCTTGGCCTGCCCCAATGCTCAATGGACACACAGCGATGGGACTATTATAAAGAAATTGGCTATGATGACGCCCTGGCCCAACAAAAACGTGAAACTGAAGGAGCTTGGGGGATTATTCAGTATTGGAAACCTTTTGAAGCGTATGCTGTAGAAAGGCTGTTGTCTGAACACCAAAACTGTGTGATCGATTTTGGGGCGGGCCACTCGGTATACGAGGATGCATTGCTGTTTGAACGAGTCAAGAGAGCATTGGCACCCTACCCTAATGTTGTGCTGCTGCTGCCATCGCCAGATTTAGATGAGACGCTACAAATTCTCAATGAGCGTAATCAGGAGCTACCCGATGACATTCGCAACACCAATGAACACTTTGTCAGACATCCTTCTAACTATGAGCTGGCTAAATTTACGGTATATACCAAAGGTAAGACGGCAGAAGAAACGGGTAATGAGATATTGAACCTGTTAGATATTTTATGAAAACCCTGCGAAAATGGTAAATACAATGAACGCACCTGGCAAGATAAACTACGTTGAACTACCGGCTAAAGATATTCCAGCGACAAAGGCATTTTTCACCCAAGTATTTGGCTGGTCTTTTGAGGACTTTGGGCCGGAGTACACCGCCTTTGCTGACCAGGGTGTGGACGGTGGTTTCTTTAAGGCTGATCTAGCATCATCTCCGAAGACAGGGGGAGCGCTGATCGTTATTTATAGTCAAAATTTAGAAGCAACCCAGGCCAAAATAGAGGAAGCGGGTGGTGTGATTGTTAAGCCGATATTCTCGTTTCCGGGGGGACGTCGATTTCATTTTACCGAGCCCAGTGGAAATGAGTTTGGCGTATGGTCAGAATAGCTCACATCACCCTGAAAACTTCTACCCACCGCAGGTTTTGTTGGTAAAATCACAGCCAAATATAAACGGTTCTTGCCAGCTTAGGGGAATCTCCAACAGATCTCTTGTTCCCGTAATCCCTTGGCCAATAAATAACAACAGCGCAATGCAGTTTAGCGCAATATGCACCTTGCGCCAGGTCTTTGACTTGTAAATCTCTGGCAAGATGGCCAGCGAGATAATCATCAGCGTGGCAGCAACCATGCCGTAGTAGTAGTGAGATACCTGCCACTCGTAAGTCCGTCGAAAGACGCCGTCTTGAGCCCCTAAAATCCAAAGCCCGGCGGTTGAAAGGGTCGCAAACAGTCCCCGCCACAGTTTCTGGGGGGCTGTAGCGCGATATAGGCATACCAGCGAACCGACTGTAAACACAAACATTACGGCGATAAATGCTACTTTGCCGGGGTTCTCTGCTAGCACATTATTTTTGACAATGGTTTTGATGATGGGGTGTGCCAGCCCTAGCAGTGCCAAACCAACTACGGAGCCGGTTAACCATTTACCTAGATTGACATGTTCTTTTCCTACGACAGGAGGGATTTTAGATTTTTCTTTAGCCTGTACGGCTAAACGGCGCTGACGTGTTTGCCAGGCAAAGTTCGTTACCATCCCAATCAGCGGGAATACCACAATTACAGCCAAGGCTGGGTGCGTGAGTCTAAGCCAGTCGTTGATGCCCATTGTTTTTTCTCTTTGCTAGACAGCCTTACTGTAAACGGACTAGAAATTCGCTGCATGATGAAAATCACAAAAAAAGCTGATGGCTAGCTGAAAAGTTGGGGGGTGATAATTTACGGATATCTCAGCTAATTTTCAGGCCCGTATGCAACCTATTAAAGAGATATGGAGAGCTGAATCTGATTTTATGAGAGGGATCAGTTCATAACCGTATCTTTTTATAGATTTGGCTATAGTATGCGTGATGTCATATGGATGAATCGATGGTTCGGACCAGTAAACCACCGCTACGATGGCCGCTTTCTATTCCGAACGCTACGGCAATTATGGGGACTGTCGTTGCGATCGCACTCGGCATCGCCTTTGCCTGGTTTTCCGGTGCAGGTCAGGTTAGCCGCATTTTTGCTCAGCTCAATTTGCTGCAACAGTCGCCCCCCATGTGGCTAGAGGTGCCCATGGTGGCGGGCCATTATTTGATTTTTCCCACCATAGCGCTGTTTGTCTTTGCGGTGGTGATTACCCGTCTGTCCCCCCAGCCAAAGCCCTGGTCGCGGACTTTGGTTGTTTCGGTACTGCTCATCCTGGTGGGGCGCTATGTCATCTGGCGCAGTCTATCGACGCTAAATTTTAACGATCCCCTAAATGGCACGGCTAGTACAGTGCTGTTTGTCATGGAAATGTTGGGATTGCTAGCCAGTATTATTCAGTTAGTACTGCTGCTGCGGGTTAGGGATCGCCGGGCGCAGGCGGATCAGATGCAGCTAGCGGTGATGGACCGTTCATATTTGCCGTCGGTGGCGGTGTTTATTCCCACCTACGATGAGCCTGAGTTTATCCTGCGGCGTACCATCATCGGCTGTCAGGCCATGGACTATCCCGATAAAACCATCTATCTGCTGGATGACACCCGCCGCCCTGAGATCAAACGGCTGGCGGAGACCCTAGGCTGTGAGTATCGCACCCGGCCCAACAATGACCATGCCAAGGCGGGAAATTTGAATGATGCGATCGCAAACACCCAAAGCGAGCTGATCGCCTCCTTTGATGCCGATTTTGTCCCCACCCGTAACTTTCTTTTGCGCACCGTCGGTTTTTTTCAAGACCCCACTGTTGCGCTGGTGCAGACACCCCAAAGCTTTTATAACCCCGATCCCATTGCTCGAAACCTGGGCCTAGAGGATATTCTCACCCCCGAGGAAGAAGTATTTTATCGGCAAATCCAGCCGATGCGCGACGGTGTGGGTAGCGTTGTCTGCTCCGGTACCTCCTTTGTCACCCGCCGTAGCGCCTTAGAATTTGCGGGTGGGTTTGTCACCGATTCTCTGAGCGAGGACTACTTTACCGCTGTTCGCCTGGCTTCAAAAGGATACAAAATCATTTATCTAGATGAGAAACTTAGCGCGGGTCTGGCCGCTGAGAATATTACCGCCCATGCGATCCAGCGACTGCGCTGGGCTAGAGGCACCCTCCAAGCCTTTTTTATTGAAACCAACCCACTCACCATTCCAGGCCTTAAATTTATCCAGCGCTTGGGCCATTTAGAAGGAATTTTGCACTGGTTTACCAGTATCTCGCGCATTATATTTTTGATCGCACCGCTTTTTTACGCGTTTGGGGTCATTCCTATTCGCTCCACCCCAGAAGAAATTATCTATTTCTTTTTACCGTATTACTTTGTGCAAATTACGGTGTTCTCCTGGCTTAACCACCATTCTCGCTCCGCCATTCTCTCAGATGTCTATTCGTTAGTGCTGGCATTTCCCTTAGCCATGACCGTGGTTCAGGCAATGCTATCCCCCTTTAGCAAAGGGTTTAAGGTCACACCTAAGGGCACATCCAGTCAGGGATTTCGCTTTAATTGGAGCTTGGCCTGGCCCCTGATGCTGATGTTTGTGCTGACCGCCTGTAGCATCTGGTTAAATTTAGGCGAATGTCTGGCCCGAGGTAACTGGGCCTTAGGTGTCACCCCCGATGCCGCTGCCCATCTGCGGGGGCTGGGCATTGGTTGGATTTGGAGTCTATACAACCTCATGATGATTGGCGCTGCTCTACTGGTGCTGTTGGATGTTCCCCGGCCTAATCCCTATGACTGGTTCGACCTGCGCCGAGTGGTGCGGATACAGGTAGGTGACAGTACCAGCGCGCGCACTTGGTGGGGCACCACCACCGCCATTTCCGAAATTGGTGCGGTAATTACGCTGACTCAGCGAGGACTGCCCCAACTAGCCCCAGGAGAAACGCGCCCGGTGCAACTCTCCATTAGCGAAGACCTGATTAGTCTCCAAGGTGTTTTGACCGAAGTTTGTAATGACGGTGAATTTCCCTGTGTTACGGTGCAATTTCATCAGGTTTCCCTGGCAGAAACCCGGAAACTAGTAGAGCTATTGTACTGTCGTCCTGGCCAGTGGCAACGGTGGAACACACCGGGAGAACTGCACTCCCTGTGGATTTTGATTAAAACTCTCTTTCGGCCACGGGTACTCACTGGCGATGTGCGGATTAAGGCAATGGCTGTTACTAAGGGTTAACTCTGGAAAACGCTGTTAACATCTGCTGGACATAGGGAAATGCTTGCGCCTGTTCATTGAGATCTAAATGGCTTAAAATCTCGCCAATCAGTAGCTCCACCCCTCGAACTGTCATCTCCCAGGGAATACCTATGCCCTGATAGACTAATGTGCATAGCAATAACAGCTCCTGCTCAATGGCCTCCAGGTTGCCCTCTAACATACAGATCCATAAATAGACTTGGAACATATCAAAGTCTCGTAAGGCAGAATTAACCACACTTGGATGGTCTAATCGACCTCTACGGCCATAATAGTGGCTAAATTGTTGACACCATTTCCGGTAAACAGCGATGGAAATCTCAGGGATCTTGAGCAACATTTTCTCTACCAGCGTGAATGTGGAAGATGTGCAGCTATGGTTTTCTGCTGCTATACACAGTCGTTGCCAGGGAATTCCCACATATTCTTCTAGAAAATCAAAATAAGGCTTTAATAATACCTGTTCCACAGAGTTGAGAGCCTCTAGAAACAGCTCATTACTAATACTAATCTGAGTGGTGAGAAAGCTCCGCTTCTGCCAGTCTGTTGGACTATCTTGTTGAGATTTAAAGACTTCCAAGTATGGATCTAGGATATTAATTAAGGTATCCATCTCAGGAATTCCAAAAATATTCAATGCTTTATTCCTGACGTCTGGATGCTTTTGCTGGCATCCCATAATCATCGGCGTAGTTGTTTGATAAAAATTCAGTAGTAAGGGATAAATTTGCGCCGCAAACCGACTGAGTTTAGCCGTTTCTTTTAGCTCTAAAATCTCGTAGCCTGTGTAAAGCTCTTTAGTCCTGATGGCAGCTAGAGTGCATATATTTTGAATATGCCGATTGAGTTTTTCAACTGTTTTTCTGCGACCGGTAGGTGACGTTGCATAGTCTAAGGGGCAGGTGCTAAAGTCCACTCTATCTGTTGGCAACCGTGAGTTTTTCGTAAAATAGCGTGCTGTCCAAATATCAGTTAACTCTGTAGATCCTAGCAGTCGAGAATGGCGATCATATTGAGATACAGGAACCATTAAGTGTCACCTAAAATTGTATTTTTAAGCCTAATTTCAGCGTCTAATTCAATGTCGCAAACTTAAATCTATCTTCGGTGTGCAGATAGAGATAGATGACCCTTGGAATATGGTAGGGCGTTGCTGCTCCCCGGCATGATTTTATCTGCCAACTATTGGCTAGTGGTGTATTACACAGATTGGTTCAGCCCGTAAACCAGCGAGGACAAAAATACTCCGTAGTTTTACCTACAGCGCCCATGACAAAACTCTACGACAAACAATTCAAAAAAAATTGTTCTCTAAACTAATCATACGAATCTCTAAGGAATTGTGCGTCTGAGTTTCTTCTATTCTGCTGAGTTTTTTTTATACTGGGGTGTACCCTAGTGGATAAGTCAGCAGGGTTTCTCAACATTGAGGGGCAGTTTAATCTGCGCTCACTGTAGTATGTCAAACGGATGAGCAGCCTCGGCGAGTTAGGTGTTAGCTAAAAATCATTTATTCGAGTCGCCAGAGTTCATAGCTACCCTGGGCCGGGATGAGCGATTTTCCAGTTTGGGATGAGATCGCATCAATCAGTTCCCCCCTAGCATAAGTAACAAAGTAGTCACTGTAACCCATCGGTATTTCGGGTAGTTGCCCATATGTGAACAAAACAAATGCCGTTTCAGGGGGCACCACATAGCTCAGAGAAATGGCATTGCCTAACCCCGTAGAGGTTAGTTCGCTCAGCACTAACGGATTTTCTGATTGACCAATTACCTCTCCCATCTTGTGGACATGATAGCTGCTATTTTTATTCCACCAGGTGAAGGAGGCTGCACTCAGGGTGGCGGACACCAACCCAGCCGTTAACAAAAGAGCAAAAATACCCTGTCCCCAAACTCGATAAACACGGCGGTCTGACAGCATCAGCTGTCGTAGCCAGCCAGCCAGAATTAAGGTGACAATTAGCAGCGATGGCATAAAGTAGCGAGTGCTAATCGAAAGCTGACCACCATTGATCAAGTCGGGGAGAATCAACCCTAAGGCAGGCACCATCAACACCATCAAGCAAAAGGCCATGGTGGTTGGGGGAGTCACCAGCAACAGCTGTCCCAGAGCTACCAGTAATAACACTAAGACTAGGGGGGGCACTAAATAGGTATAGAGAGCTTCTATCGGTAGGCCAAAATCAATCACCGTAGAACTCAGGTGTAATCCCCAAAATCTAACCAGCTGCCCCAGGGGCTGACGAAACGAGGTCCATTCGGTGGCTGACTCTAGCTTGGCACTCCTGCCAACCATGACCACCATCCAAGGAGAAAAAAGCAGCAACGCCGCGCCTAGAGACACAGCCCAACGCTGCCACTGATGTCTTGAACCACTGATCAATACATATAAACCATGGGCTATCACCACCAATACACTGAGCAATGTTGTGTAGAACATCAGTGCTAGGCTCAAACTGTATAGGCCCCACTGACGTACTACAGTCATTTTGGGGGAGCGCACAACAACAGCCTCGCTGGAGTATCGCCAGGGAGAACGCATCACCCGCAGCAAATAACCATTGGTCAACAAAATCAAACAGGCCCAGAGGCTATATTCCCGTGCCTCTTGGGCATAGAGTAGCTGTACTGGGGACAATGCCATCAGACAGGTGGCGATTAGGCCGGTCCAGTGGTCCTGCCATAGCTGCTGACACAGCCAATAGGTTAGGGGTAAAAGCCCTAAGCCAAACATCACGGCCAGTGCCCGAAACGCTGTTACCGAAGGGGAAAATAAACCAACCCACAGTCTTTCGAGTAAATAGAATAGCGGCGGGTGCTCAGGATGACTTGCTAAGGCAGACCAGGTGTCGCTCCAGCGTCTAGTTTCAGGAAACTGTTGAAATGCCTGTAGCTCTGAGGCGCTCACCACAGATTTCTTGAGTACTTGGTCTTCAATAACCTGACCTTGATGGCCCAATACCCGCACTGTGGTAAAGACTTCATCGTGCCAATACACTTTGTGGGCGGCATTAGTACAGCGGAGAATAACGCCTATCAACAGACAGACAATAAAACAGAGTTGTAACCGCTTTTTGACTGCTGCGATGGAACGGGAGCTAACCACGACTTAAGCGTGCAAGATATTGCAATCGTAAAACAGCTAGGTTATTAAGCATACGCTACTTTCCCGACGGATGCAGCTGTATCCGCTGAGCCGCCGCGCAATAATGGGAAATCCTGTCTGTCCATGTTGCCCAGCCCAGAAGAAGACTTCTACTGGCGTTGCGCCGAAATTAGTTCACTTGCACTATGACTGTATCAAGATTTTTTAGGACATGTGTTCCATGACTCGTTCCCCTGCATATATTTCGGCATAGCAGGACCGTTTGGAACAGCGGTCCTGCTATGCCACAGCAGCCTATGCGATCGCAGCCCCTGGCTTGGCTGTGCGGCATGGCTCTAGCGGCATTGGTTCTAGTCCCTCAAGAACAGCTAACTCGTTTCTCAGGGGGGCTAATGGGTCAGCGGCATGCAACACATCAGGGTGAACTACGAACAGGGGGCCTACACAGGCTATGACTTTGTCTTTCAACACTAGTCAGGTGCTCACGCTCTAGTGACCGAGCCATCACACATCTAGCTCTTGCAACAACCCATTGCAAGCGTCCATCAGTAGACTAATCACATAGTCAAACCCATCCGCGCCACCATAGTAAGGATCGGGAACGTCGCGGTCAGGGTACTCCTGGCAAAAATCGCACATCCGCTTCACCTTGTGTCCATATTGCCCAGACCTGTCAAGCGCCAAAATGTTGCGATAGTTACTATCATCCATGGCCAAAATCAGATCAAACTGATCAAAGTCTTCTACGATGAACTGTCGAGCCTGTCCGACTAGCTTAACGCCTCGCTTTTTAGCAGCGGCGGCCATGCGACTGTCGGGAGAGCTACCGATGTGATAGCTCGATGTACCGGCCGAATCACAGCTGACCTGCTGAGTGAGTCCCTGTTGCTCTACCAAATAGTTCATGATGTTCTCGGCTGATGGAGAACGGCAAATATTTCCTAGGCACACAAACAACAGTCGGGTCGTCATAGCATAAACTCGCTGAACACTGGCATAAAAATCATAGACAGCAGATATACTAAAAGCGATTAGCAACCGGTTCGCTAATCGCTTTTGGCTAGAACTCTTATAGTGGCTTTACAGACCTGGTAGCTGTAAACCACCGGTTAACTCTTCCATACGCTCACGCATGGTCTCCGTCGACTTGAGGTAGGCATCGCGCATTGCTGCTGATACCAAATCAGAGAGCACCTCGGCCCCTTCATTCATTGCCTCTGGGGAAATAGAAACCCGCTTAGGTTCTTGATTGCCACTGAGGACAACCTTGACCAAACCACCGCCGGATTCGCCTTCAATCTCCATTTGTTCAATCTCTTCTTGAAGTTTTGTCGCTCCTTCTTAAACCTGCTGAGCTTTCTTAAAGGCTTCGCTCAGCTCTTTCATTTTTCCAAGACCGAAGCCAAAACCTTGCCCTTTGTTCATAACTGGCGGCCTGATTTTACTAAATTAACTGTCAAACTATACGTCGCCCTGACCGGAATTGCAATCATTGCCCTGCCCTAGCCACGACTCATCCCTCGCGGGATGCCCCTTTATCCTTCCATTTTAGGCCAACTTAAGCAGACTGAAAGTCCCCGAGGATTTGCACTTCGGGTCTTAGCTGTAGAGACCACTTGGCGTCCACGATGCCTTGGATGTGGCGAATCAGCGTAAAAATATCGGTGGCGGTGGCACCACCACAGTTGAGGATAAAGTTTGCATGCCGTTCAGCTACTTGGGCCTGACCCACCTTAAACCCTTTGAGACCCGACTGTTCAATCAGCCAGCCAGCACTTTTGGGTAGAGGATTACGAAAAACACTGCCACAGCTGGGTAAATGATAGGGCTGGGTGGAACGACGCTGTTCTAGGTCAGCGGAGGTTTCTGCCCGAACGGTCTGCGGATCGTAGCCGGGCTGTAGCTGAAATGTGGCCCGAGTGACAATGCGTGGATCGGCCTGCAGTACTGATGTCCGGTACTTAAACTGAAGCTGGTCAGGGGTGAGGATGGCCAGGGAGCCATCGGGATTGAGCACCTCTGTGTTGACTAAAATTGTTTGGGTATCGCTACCGTGGGCTCCCGCATTCATGACCACAGCCCCACCCACCGTGCCTGGAATGCCGACAGTCCACACCAGGCCTCGCCAGCCGCGTTTAGCCACTTTCCAGGCCAGTGTGGCCATGGGCATACCGGCGGCAGCGGTGACATTACCCGTGGATTCAAACTCCACATGGCGCAAATAGCGGGTGCAGAGCACTAATCCTGGCAGTCCCCGATCGCTGATCAATAAATTGGACCCCGCTCCCAAACGGGTGATGGGTAAGCCTTCAGCATTGGCCCACTGTACACAGGCCTGCAATTCGTCCACGCTGCGGGGGGCAGCAAACCATTCAGCGGGTCCCCCCACCTTAAATGTTGTCAGGTTAGCTAAGGAAAACTGAGCTTTAACAATACAACCTGTGGCCGTTAATTGCTTTTCGAGGACCATGGGAAAACTGGGTGGGGAATCCTAAACACTTGTCCTAAACGCTTGTCAGAGCGGCTTGCTCAGCTTGCTTGGCTTGGTACTCCATAATGTCTGGAATGGCCTGATTTAGATTGCCCGCAGTTAGAAAAATGACCAGATCGCCGGGCTGTAAGATGAGCGATAGCTTGGATTTTACGTCGGCCGGGGTGGCGGCATAGGCCACATTGGTGTGATGTTCCCCAATGGCGCTGGTGACGTCTTCGCCGGTAATGCCTGAGGCGTTGGCCTCACCAGCACTGTAGATGTCAGTGACCACGACCTGGTCGGCGTCGGTAAATGCGGTGGCAAACTCCTGCAGCAGTGTGGTGATGCGACTGTAGCGGTGGGGTTGAAAGACGGCGACGACTCGCCGCTGGCTGACTTCGGGTAAAACTTCTGTGCTTTTTACTTTGGCGGCGGCCAGGGTGACTTTGATTTCGCTGGGGTGATGGGCGTAGTCGTCGATAAACAGGATGCTGTTGTGAAAGCCGCGAGGGTCAAAACGTCGTTTGGCACCTTCAAAGGTGGTCATGATGGTTGAGATCGCATCAAACTCCACTCCCAAACGGCGCGCCACTGCGATCGCAGCCAGGGCATTACTCAGGTTGTGACGGCCCAAGATCGACAAATGCAATTCCCCTAATCGCTGGCCCCGCTCCCAAATTGCAGCTGTGGTTCCTTGAGCCGTTTCACAAATATCAGTGGCGATATAGTCCGCCCCTGACTCCTGCCGCAAACTGTAAGTAATGCCAGGTTTAATCTGGTTGAGGACCGTGCTGCAATCAGCGCTGCCAATAACCACATCGCACTGCTGGGCAAAATGATTAAAAATCCCCACCACCTCATCTAGGGTGCTGTAGTGGTCTGGATGATCCAGCTCAATGTTGGTAATAATGCCAATGGCAGCGGACAGCTTGACTAGAGACCCATCAGACTCATCGGCCTCAGCCACCATATAGTCACTGGTACCGACATAGGCATTCCCCTGCCATGCCGCCACTTCACCACCAATCACAATGGATGGGTCAATCCCTGCTTTCAGGAGTAGATAACCCACCATGCTACTGGTTGTGGTTTTGCCATGGGTCCCAGCCACCGCAATGCCCTGGGACTCATTCATCAACGCCGCTAAAATATCTGAACGGTGGAACATAGAGCAGCCTGCATCGATAGCTGCTTTATATTCAGGATTACTCGCCCCAATTGCCGTAGAGCAGACAACCTGAGGCAGGAGCATCTCTCCACCTGTCGCTGACGGTTGGGCAACCTGAGTAATGTTTTCAGCTTCCTGACTCCAAAAAATATGGACGCCATTTTCCTGCAGACGGCGGGTGATATGCGTTAGGTGTCGATCAGACCCCGATACCGGTAACTGACGCTTTGCCAAAACGTATGCCAGAGCTGACATCCCGATACCGCCCACACCAATAAAGTGAAATGGCCTGCCACTAAAATCAACTGCCATTGGCATAAAACTCACCTCACACACCACGCACAGATATTTCAGGCGTATGATACCAGGAATCTAGAGGCTGGCCATACACACCCGCTGCAGTCTCAGCTTTTTTGCGTAGTTTATCAGCACCAATTTTCATCGAGTTTGCATAGCTGCCAGATAGCGCCCCTGAGGTGATTAGAGGGCGTTTTGACTTTGTCATAACTTCACGGGAATTGCAGAGACTAACTTGTAAGGCAATACCGTGAGCAATTATACTTAATTTCAAAATAACCCTTGTCCACGTCCAAAACTAGCGTTTCTTCGTAGAAGAAGAAATTTCAGGCTTTACCTTGGGCGTGGATAAGAGCCATGAATCATCATCCATTGGCGCTCCTGCGAGCCAACTATCCTGTGCATTTGACTGTGATATATCTGCTCCCAGGGCGTTCAGACAATGGGATATCATTAGTTTTGCGAATGCAAACGCTAATTTGACTCAGTTAGTACGACAGAGGGTAAGCGCAGTGATTAGAGTAGCTATCAACGGTTTTGGGCGCATTGGACGCAATTTCTTACGCTGTTGGTTGACCAGAGAAAATACCGGTCTAGATATTGTTGCTATCAACAACACATCTGACCCGAAGACAGCTTGTCATCTGCTGAAGTACGACTCCCTGTTGGGACGCCTGGATGCAGATGTAAGCTTCACCGACGATACGATTACCGTCGGCGACAAAACTATCAAGTGTTGTTCCGACCGCAACCCTAACAACCTGCCTTGGGGCGCTTGGGACATTGACCTTGTGATTGAATCCACAGGTGTCTTTGTCAGCGAAGAAGGGGCTCGCCGTCACATTGAGGCCGGTGCTAAGCAGGTGCTAATTACAGCCCCTGGTAAGGGTGGCAACGTTGACACCTATGTGATCGGTGTTAACGATTCCGACTATGTTCACGGCAAAAACCCGATTATCAGCAACGCTAGCTGCACGACCAACTGTCTAGCGCCTGTGGTTAAGGTGGTCAACGATTCCTTTGGCATCATCAAGGGCACCATGACGACCACCCACAGCTACACAGGCGACCAGCGCATTTTGGACGCCAGCCACCGCGACCTGCGTCGTGCTCGTGCTGCTGCCATCAACATTGTTCCTACGTCCACGGGTGCAGCTAAGGCCGTAGCTTTGGTTATTCCTGATATGAAGGGCAAGCTGAACGGTATTGCTATGCGCGTACCCACGCCTAACGTATCTGTTGTTGACTTGGTGGTACAGGTTGAGAAAAAGACCATCAAAGAAGAAGTCAATGAAGCTATGAAAGCGGCTGCAAACGGCCACATGAAGGGCGTTTTAGGGTACACCGAAGAGCCTCTAGTTTCCATTGACTACCGTAAAACCGATGATTCATCTATCGTTGACTCCAGCCTGACGCTGGTTATGGATGGTGACATGGTGAAGGTCGTCGCTTGGTATGACAATGAGTGGGGCTATAGTCAGCGTGTTGTTGACCTAGCTGAGCTGGTTGCTACCAACTGGCCTGCTTAGACTAGTCAAAATGCAGTGCATGTTGACTGCATTGACTACTGACAGAGCGATAAAATAACTGCATTGCCCCTGGAGCTAACAACTCCAGGGGCAATGTATCTTTAATCATTCCGGCTTTCATTTTTAGCCCTAACTGGCACTGACACACCCCCTATAAGCACCCATTTTGACTGCGTCTGTATTTTCAGCTGAGCATCTGCTATTTAATCCTGCTGTTCCTAGTAGCGATGCGATTCCTGTCGTGTTTGCGTTTCCTAACGAGTATTCCGTCGGGATTACCAGTTTGGGGTACCAGGTGATTTGGGCAATGCTGGCGCAGCGTCGCGATCTAGCGGTGGGTCGTCTGTTTACCGATGTGACTGATAATCTGCCTAGCAATCCAGAATTGATGGGGTTTTCGGTCTCTTGGGAGCTAGACTACATCAATATCCTGAATTTGCTTGAGCAGCAGCATATTCCGATACGCAGCTGCGATCGCACTCCCCACCATCCCCTGATCTTTGGCGGCGGCCCCGTTCTCACCGCCAACCCTGAGCCCTTTGCCGACTTTTTTGACATCATTCTTCTGGGGGATGGGGAAGATCTGATTCCCACCTTTATCGATACCTATGCCTCCGTCCGAGGGGCCGAGCGGCCAGAGCAGCTTAAAGCTCTAGCTCAGGTGCCGGGCATCTATATCCCCAGTCTTTATCAACCCCAGTATGAGCACCCCACGGGGCCGATCCAAAAAATTGAGCCTGTTAGCGGTGTCCCAGCCATCGTCAAAAAGCAAACCTACCGAGGCAATGTCCTCCTGGCCTCAACGGTGGTCACCGAGAAAGCTGCCTGGGAAAATATTTTTATGGTGGAGGTGGTGCGGAGCTGCCCAGAAATGTGTCGCTTTTGTCTGGCCAGCTATCTCACCCTGCCGTTTCGAACCGCCAGCCTCAATGAATCGCTGATTCCGGCCATTGAACGGGGGCTGACGGTGACCAAACGGCTGGGGCTATTGGGGGCATCTGTAACTCAGCACCCAGGGTTTGAGGACCTATTGGACCACATTAACCAGCCTGCCTACGACGATGTGCGTTTGAGCATTGCCTCTGTGCGCACCAACACCGTTAATGAAAAGTTGGCCAGGACCCTGGTAAACCACGGCACTAAGTCCATTACGATTGCCGTGGAAAGCGGCTCGGAACGGATCCGTGAAACCATTAATAAAAAGCTGGAAACCGCAGATATTGAAAAAGCCGTCGTCAATGCTAAAGCGGGGGGGCTAAGCAGCGTCAAGCTCTACGGTATGGCAGGTATTCCGGGTGAAACGGAGACCGATCTTGAGGCCACGGCCACCATGATGCTACAGCTTAAGCAGGCGGCTAAGGGGCTGCGCCTCACCCTGGGCTGCAGTACCTTTGTACCCAAGGCCCACACGCCGTTTCAATGGTACGGTGTGAACTCCAAAGCCGAAAAACGCCTCAAGTTTTTACAAAAGCAATTGCGATCGCACGGTATCGATTTTAGACCTGAAAGCTATAACTGGTCAGTTATACAAACCCTCATATCCCGAGGCGATCGGCGCGTTGGTAAACTTTTGGAACTCACCCGCCACTACGGTGACTCCCTCGGCAGCTATCGCCGTGCTTTTAAGGAACTAAAAGGACAGCTACCGCCTCTAGACTTTTATGTTCATACAGACTGGCCGATTGAACAAACCCTACCTTGGGACCATCTAGAAGGCCCTATCCCTAAAGCCACCCTGGTCAAACATTTGCAGACCGCCGAAGCCCATATGGAACAACCGAGACTGAGTAGCCTTGTGGCTTAAGAACGGATTGTCTGGGGGAATCCCCCCTAGACCAAGTGGCTGCTCCTCAACATAACCTCAACGTCATCTTGACTAAAAATCAACAACAGCCTTTTCCAAACAATGAATGGCAGTGTAATCGGCCACAGTAGACCCACAGTAATAACAAATGCCCAATTGAGAACACTTGCCTTTGATGCTTTAGCATCCTTAAAAAAGGCGTATAGGGCGATCAAAAAGGTAATGGCAGCAGGGGCTACGTACTGTAGATAGCTCATCATCAATCAAACACCTCAAGTTATGGACTTAATGTCAATATGCTCAAAATCTAGAATCAACAGGATCCACTTCTAGCTGTCAGTGCCTCGCCTTAGACAAAGGCTCGCAAGAGCTTAACGGCTACACCAGCCCCAGCCATCTAATTGGTCTCGTAAATACTTAGCCGCCTGTAATACTGACATTCCAGATACATCCAGGGTGGGAATTTGTTTCCCACGACGCACCAGATCATGGCGGTAAGTACGATCATAATACGTCAAGATAATGGCAGCCGCTGCTGCTAATTCACCGCTCTTAATATGCTGAACAGCTGCCTGGGTCCGCAGTCCTCCCAAACGCTTTTGTAGGCGTTCAGTCGCCGCCACCAAATCGTCCGCATCTGCTTGACCATAAACCTCCACCAGTAGGGCCAAGCGCTCGGCTTCAGAGCGAATTATTTCCAGGGTCTTGGCAGCTTCCATCTGGTTCATGGTTTCATCGGGGATACGACAGGAGCCCACCCGTCGGCTTTCTGCTTCAACCCACACAGGCTGCTGCGGGGAAAATCCAGCCCACTGTTCCGCAATTAGGTTTTCAAACTGCTCGGTACTGGGCTGGGGGGGCAGCATCAAGGAGCCATAGCTACTGCCGCGATGGTTGGCCAATCCTTCCAAATCCAGAACCTGTTCCCCCAAATCCCGCAGGGCGTGGAGAATATCGGTTTTGCCAGTGCCGGTCATGCCACCCACCACAATCACAAGGCGAGGTGTAGCCAATGTGGCCCTAACCCATTGCCGAAAGGCTTTATATCCCCCTGTCAACAGGCTCACATCCAAGCCGCCAGTGGTTAGGAGCCAGCCCACTGAGCTGCTACGCATTCCCCCTCGCCAGCAGTGTATCCGCACCTGACGCTCCGGGGCTAAAGCCTTGGCCTGTTTGACTAGGCTAGCCATTTTGGGACCGACGAGCTCTAGACCCAATTCAATGGCGGTTTCTTTGCCCTGCTGTTTATAACAGGTCCCCACCTGGGCTCGTTCCGCGTCCGAAAACAATGGCAAACTGACAGCATTGGGAAGATGACCTTGGGCATATTCGCCGGGGCTGCGCACATCCAAGATGGGACCGGGGGCCTGCCAAAAATCAGCGATGGGGAGAAGCTGGGGCACCACATAGTTAGCTAAAGGACAGATGAAATCCAATGGAGTTTAAGAATTTCACCCTCTGATTGTAAAAGGTGGTTGCCCTGAACCCGCCGGGACAATGTCACCAATATGCCGACTGTGGACATATTCCTGGTGCTGCAATGCGCTCAGACACCGAGCCACCTGCTCGTGGGGCACTGCTGCTAGGAGTCCTCCAGAGGTTTGGGGGTCAAACAATAGCGGGTAGTTGGGCTGGGACTTGAGATTGGGTCCCTGGCGCTCAATCTGCTGTTCAATCTGCTGATTACGCCCATGGAGGGAACTGAGGTAGCCAGCCTCAAAACAGGCATGGGCTCCTGGCAGCACTGGCAATGCGTCTAGATTTAGATCTACAGCTAGACCCGGCCCCAGCATTTCATTTAGGTGACCCAGTAGCCCAAAGCCGGTCACATCGGTGCAGGCCACCACTCCATGGTCTCGCAAGCATTGGACTGCTCTGTGATTTGACTGCACCATGCTGGTAATGGCCGCATCGATCCAGCGTCCTTTGGCGGCCCGCTGCATGTCGGCGGCAAACAGCACCCCTGTGCCGAGGGGCTTGGTCAAAATTAGACTCAAACCAGGCTGCAGATTTTGCTTGGTGAGCATCTCTTGCTCGGATACCCAACCGTTACAGGCAAACCCCAAAGCTAGTTCTGGCCCTTCGCTGGTATGCCCTCCCACCAGCCAGGTTTGGGAGGGGGCTAAGGCTTGATACGTGCCGGCCATCAGCTGGTAGAGGGTTTCTGTTTGAATTGCATCGGTCCCGTAGGGCAACGTCACCAGAGCCAGCACCGTTTGGGGGGTGGCCCCCATGGCGTAAAGGTCGCTTAAACAGTGGTTTACACAAATCTGGGCAAAGATATAGGGATCATCCACCAGGGCTCGAAACTGATCCACGGTTTGTACGGCCAGTTTGCCAGCGGGGATAGCCACGACGGCAGCATCATCCGGGGACTCTAAACCCACATTTACCGGGTTTGGCCAGTGGTTCATGTCTGGAAAGTCTGCCCTGGCGCGAGCTAAGGCTTGACTCAGCACCGGGCTACCGACCTTGGACCCACAGCCAGCACAGTGATGGGATATGGGATGGGATAATTTTTTTTTCGGCGGGGTTTGAGCGGTCTCGTCCATGGCGGGAAACTGATCAAACAGCGCCATAAAGTTGCCGTCGATCCAATGTTTCCAGCGTCGAAACCACTTCGACTTTGCCGACCATCGGCCTCGAGAGGCGATCGCACCGCCAGCCCCCAAATCAATAATGTTGAGAAACTGACGCTGGGGTTTAAAGGGCTTTAGGGATTTTCCGGCTAAATAACGCTGCAGATTTTGATAGAGAGGCGGCCCCTGACGCACGGCAAAGACACCGGCCTTGGGGCGGGGATGGTTCACCATGGTGGCCACATCCCCCACGGCAAACACATTGGGATGGGACAGGGTTTGCAGGGTATCGCCTACGAGAATAAACCCGGTTTTGTCCGTAGAGAGACCCGTGTGGGCCAGCCAAGGGGCGGCACTGGCATTGGTGACCCAAAAGACGCGATCGCACGCTACGCTTAACCCCGATTCACAGTGCACCTGCACCTGGTCTCCGGCGATGGACTCCACCTTACAGACCGACTCAGATAGGTGGGTGTGGATCTTGCGATCGCGAAAAATCTTAGCCAGCTGACGCTGGGTGGCTCGGCTACGCCCCGTAGCCAAACGTGCCCCCCGATGAAACAGATGCACCGTGGCCCGCTGCCCCACCAGCTGCTGCAGACGCATCTGCATATTTAGGGCCAGCTCCACACCGCCCACCCCACCACCCACAATGCCAATGGTGGCCTCTGGATCTGCTTTTGAGTTTGCCTGTGGGGCCTGCAGCTCTTGCAGATACTGATGCCAGGCCCTGAGTAATGCGGGCACCGGCTTAGCCGGAATCGCATGGTCTTTTGCCCCAGGCACCGATACCGCTGCGGGCGTACTGCCAATGTCAATGGACAGGACATCATAGGCCATCGGCGGATGGTGACGGCAGTGGATCAAATTTTGGCCCGCATCAATCTGTACCACCTCATCCATAATTAACCGGCAGTTGGCAAACCGGGTGAGAGGACGCAGATCAATATGGGACTGGTCAAAATCGTACAGCCCTGAAATATGGCAGGGTAACATCCCCGAATAGGGTGTATCCACCAGATTTGTAATCAGCGTCAGACGAACACCAGCTGGCAGCCCTGCCATGCCAATTTTTCTGAGCACGATGGCATGGGTGTGACCGCCACCGACAAAAAATACGTCTGTGTGAATTGAAGTTGTCGCCTGCATACCAGAGTTTGTGCCCTAATCAACCGCCAGTGCCTGAAAGCGGGGATCTTGTCTAAGCCTTTTAAAGGCAGGTTCCTGAGCAGCCATCTCAATCCACTGTCCGGGGTTTAAGGCAAAGGCTTTTTGTAAAGCCAGCAGGGCAAACTCATCGGTCTGGGTTTGGGCGTGGCAGTATGCCTTGAGATACCAGGCCAGATCAAGCTCCAGGTTGAGAGCCACGGCCTGATTAAAGTTTGCGATCGCACTTTGAAAATCTTCCAGCAGCATCAGCGCCAATCCCCGTCGCACCCACGCTTCATAATAGTCAACCTGCAGATCGATCGCCTTCGAATAACAGGCGATTGCCTGCTGCGATCGCCCCTGCCGATCAAACACCACACCCTGCTGGTACCAATGGTCCGATGACTGGTCCGGTGACTGGTCCGACGTTGGTAACTGCTCATCCATAGACGATCCTCTGAATCCTCATTTCCCAGATTGCATCAACAGTCAAAGCCCACAGTACCGTCAATAGCCCAGGGCTACTTTTACTGTCATTGAAACAAAATGAAGGTTTTATCAATCAAAAAAATTAATATTGTATGCAATTTAGATAAATTGATGTACATTATCGGGCAATGCTGCGGTTAACGCTATCACCAAACCCTGGCGCACAGTTTGTCAAGGTTTGCTAGCTTGAATTTAGTTCAAACGTACTAAAT
>NZ_JADEXP010000616.1 GCF_015207065.1 Leptolyngbya cf. ectocarpi LEGE 11479
TATTTTCTCTCTGCTTTATCTGAGCGGCAACAGCGCATTCTGCAGTTGTTGAAGGCTTCGGATGATATCTACCTCTCACTCACCGGATAATTTAGGCAACCCTTCCTAAATTTAAGCGAACCGTGAGCCTGTGGGCTGCAAACGTAAAATTTTTTCTCGAATAAAAGCTCCGTGATTACCGTCTGGAGAGAGGGGATACACTGAACTGAGAACGAGAATGTGTTGATTGTTTAGGATGTTTTTCTTTGAGAACATCAACTTGTATCCTGTACACTCAGGGTGAATACCCAGACAGTCGAAGCGTGCCCACATAGTCGAGTGTTTTCAACACCCTAATAGCCTAAAGTTTTGGATAGTGATTTTTTAGCTGTTGCTGATTTACGGGATGGGCCGCTCTGTTAAATAGGCCACTGGCCAATGTTTGGCCGATAAAATCATACTTGAGCACGGCCATAGCCTTGGCAATGCACTGAGGAATATACATCAAGGGACGACCTAGGTAAAACCACAGTACAACCTTAGTAAAATCTTTTGCTGAGGTCACTAAGCGTTTTCTACCAAATTTACTAGTGCCTGAAAATCGTGGATGCCAGGGTGTTTTGGCCTCTCCTATCCTGTGCCCTAATCCCGCTAGAACCGCTAATAAAAATCGATGGGTAATCAGCTGAATGGGGAGCCCCATCAGGACATCTCGACGGACAAGCTTAATCCAGTTCATGTCATGAATTTGTAGACCAAAGACCCAGCGACAGGCGCAGTTTGCCACCTGTGATGCCGTTGTT
Source organism: Leptolyngbya cf. ectocarpi LEGE 11479 (assembly GCF_015207065.1). Lineage (GTDB taxonomy): Bacteria > Cyanobacteriota > Cyanobacteriia > Phormidesmidales > Phormidesmidaceae > Leptothoe > Leptothoe ectocarpi. The sequence goes on from NZ_JADEXP010000616.1 coordinate 783, forward strand.
TTACCATCGCCGCGCCGCTGTCGCCAACCTGCGATCGCAACCACATTAGGGCAGTAGGCCTGCAGTAGTGTGGGAATATCGGTTGCCGGGTCCGACTCAAGATCGGCCTGCCCCCAAAAGATCCAATCTGTTTTCACATGGGCCAGCGCTGTCTGCCAGACAGCAGCAACACCGGATCTTCGAGGATGACGCACCACCGTTAAGAATGGATAGTGTTCAGCCAGTCGGGCCAAAATCTCTGGACTTTTATCGACGCTGCCATCATCGACGACTAGCACAGGCAACGTTAGACTCAGAGTCTTAAATGCAATACAAATTCGCTCCAATAGTTTTTGTAAATTACCAGCTTCGTTTAAAGCTGGAATCACAATCGTAACTGAGCCCGTTACCAGGGGATCTAGAGTTGAATGTCTACGTAAAACTCTATCAAAACGTTCTCTTCCTTCTTTATGGGTAAACGTAAAATAGGTACTATGATCAGCAGTCAAAAAGGCCATATAGTCTTATGTTTATAGAGTGACGAGAAAAATAGCGTTAACTCTAGTTAGCCCATGTCAATCTATTAACACGAGCTAACTAATCAAATCTCTTAATTAGAAAAAGACATTACTAAAGTATCAAGAAAACTAATGTGAAACCACCGAAGCATTGCCGATAAAGAAGATATATTTATGTCAGATATTCCTAGTTCCAACTCAGTTTGTTTGGCTAAAATGAGGGCATAGAGTTTGGAGGCCAAGGACGATGGCCAAACGCAAACGACGAGGAGTCGCCGGGGATAAAACGATCTGCCTACCGATAGCCGAGGGGA
>NZ_JADEXP010000069.1 GCF_015207065.1 Leptolyngbya cf. ectocarpi LEGE 11479
GTTCTGGGGGGCCTGTTCGGCATTGATGGACTCGACTGCTACACCTGCTTTGGTGATGCCTCGGGCGATGGCCTGACCAATGGTAGCGGTGTTGCCATAGGCTGAGGCATAAATCAATGCAACGGTTAGGGTCTGCTGCTTTTGTTGATCACACCACTGGGTGTATCGCTGGGTGAGTTCATGGATGCCGTATTTGACCATGGGACCATGGCCAGCGCCGTAGAGCTGGGCAGGAAAGTCACTCAGCTTTTCGAGGGCGGTGGTCACTTGCTTGGCATTGGGAGCCATTACGGTATCAAAGTAATAGCGGCGATCGTCTAGCAAGCCTGCCCAGTCCAGGTCGTAGGCGTCGTCGCTGCAAATGTGGGTGCTAAAAAATTTGTCCGTGTAAAGGATGTAGCTGTAGGGGTCGTAGGTGCTGAGTCCGTCAGGCCAACGGGGGGTGGGTACGGGCATAAACTGCAGTCGATGTCCCTGGCCAAGATCCAGGGTGTCGTCGGCGCTTTTGATGATAAGGGGAGGATTTTGTAGGGGAAGCTCAGCTGCTTTGATGGCGATCGCACCCGGATTGGAACACACAATAGTGACCTGGGGAGCCTCTGTGATCAAGTGCTGCAGAGTTTCTAGACGGTTGGGGTTGATGTGGCCCAGGATAATGTAATCGAGCTGATCGAGGGGAATCTGCGATCGCAAAGACTCCAAAAAGATAGCCGTAAACGATCCCCCCGGCGGATCAATCAACGCAGTCCGATCGGCCTTAATTAAGTAAGCATTAGCCGTTGTGCCCTTTTCTAGGGCATATTCAATCTCAAACCGGAGTCGATTCCAACTTCGAGAGCGCAAGACCAGAGTATCAGCGGCGATGGGTAATACTTGTACGTCCCTCTTTTTTTTGATCTCGGTCATAGTGCGCCTCGCTGTCTTGGGTAAGTGGTGAGTGGCGATTGGTGAGTGGCGATTAGTGAGTAGTGTTCGCACTGTCTAGGTAACCCGCTAAATCCTTGAACTCAGAATTTGAGTTTTTGGAGGACTAGCCAACTCATTTACAAATACTTCTTAACCTATCTTAACGGTATCTGTAGGTAGGCCACTATTGGTTCCTTTAATAGTCAACCGTCTGAAGTTAGAGGATAGTTATCACAGATTGATCGAACTCCCGATATAAAGTCCCAATATAGAGCCAACCTGATATGAAGCGAGCCCAAGCCATGACTCGTCCTGACCTGGGACACCAGCATTTTTGGTACTGGCGCGGTTGGCGAATGCGCTACACCTACTTAAAACCATCGGACTCAGCTGCCCAACAGCGCACACCGATGCTTTTGATCCATGGGTTTGGCGCCAGCCTGGAGCAGTGGCGATCTAATCTCAGTACCTGGAGCCAACAGAGGCCAGTCTACGCCCTTGATCTATTGGGATTTGGCCATTCTCAAAAGGCGGCTGTGCTATTGGGCGCGGATGTATGGCAGCAGCAAACCCATGACTTCTGGCAAGCATTTATTGGCCAGCCGGTGATCCTGATAGGCCATTCCCTGGGGGCCTTGGTAGCGCTGACAGCGGCTGCGAGACATCCGGCCATGGTGCAGCGGCTGATTTTATTCACATTACCCCTGGCCCGTCAGGAGCTGGTATCAGGCTGGCTAGATCGCTTAGCACGGGGAATCGAAGGGCTGTTTGCTACTCCTCTGTTGCTCCGGCCTTTGTTTGGGGTGGTGCGTCAGTCCCGGTTTATTCGGCGGGTTTTAATCAGTATCTATCAACGGCCTGAACGAGTGGATGCAGCGCTGGTGTCCCTGTTTACACGCCCCACCTTGGAGCGCGGAGCAGCGCGAACGCTGTGCTACCTCGTTAAATCTCGGACCCAGCCAGATTTTAGTGAGGATACAGCCGACCTCATTGGGCAGGTGACAGTGCCCATCCTGCTGCTGTGGGGCAACCAAGATCGGGTGCTACCGTTCACCTGGGCTAGACAGATTCTGGCTACAAACCCGCAAATTGCCTACCGAGAACTTAAGGGGGCCGGGCACTGTTTTTATGATGAAGTACCTGAGGAAATGGACGCTGTGATGCAGCTGTGGCTGGCTCAGGCCTAGCCCCTCGCTTTTTGAGAAGGCCACCCCAGGATTGGGGTTGGGGGCCTGGATAACTGGTAACTTCACACCAGAAATGTCCTTAGAGGGGAAATGCCGGACCCGTATTTTTTTGCCGACGCTGACGCAAACGGCGGATAGCGGCGGCCCGCCGTTGAATCGGAGACTGGTTTTGGTCTAAATCGACTGCAGTTTTCTGCTCAGGGGATTCCTCAGTTTTAGGCACCCGATTGAGACACTGTTCCAAATTGCTGTAGTGGGCATCGAGCTGTAGGGTACGCTGCAAGTCATCGATGCGCTTGAAGCGCTCCGATAGATCCGTTGTCAACATTTTGGCGAGCAGCCGCTCAAAGGGTCTACTGATGTTGACTGACCGCTGCCAATCAAGCTCCTGTGTCTCGGGGTCAAGATCAAACTCCAGGGGCGACTTGCCGGTTAGCAGATATAGACACGTGATGCCCAGCGCATAGATATCGCTGCTATAGGTAGGGCGTAGGGCCAGCTGCTCGGGAGGAGCAAACCCCATGGTGCCAACAAAGTGAGTAGTGGGACTGGCGGCATGGTCGCCGGGGTCATCATCATGGTGTAGACATTCCCGCACGGCCCCAAAGTCCAGTAGAACCAGGCGATTATCATCGCGACAGCGGATAATGTTGGGGGGTTTGATGTCCCGATGGATGACCCGGTTTCTATGGATGTAGCGCACCGCTGGTAGAACTTCTGCCAGAAACTTTTTTACCGCTGGTTCTTTCTGGGCACCCCCTTTACGAACTTCACGACTGAGGGTGTCGCCGTGAACATATTCCTGGACTAAAAAGAACTCCCCTTTGAAGGTGAAGTAGTCAAGGAGCATGGGGAGTTGGGAATGACTGCCTAAGCGACCCAGAATTCTGGCCTCGCGGCGAAAGCGCTGTTTGGCCCGCTCTAAGGCAATGGGATGACTAACCTTAGGAAAAAGCTGTTTGATCACACACAGGGGAGACCCTGGAAGCATGCGATCGCGAGCCAAGTGGGTAACTCCAAAACCACCTCGACCCAGAATTCGCACGACCTCATAGCGATCGCGAAAAAGCTGACCAGAGTCACAAAGTCGCTTACTGAGACGGGGATCCTGACGATCTTGAGAGTTAGGATTGGACATGGGCGAAAGGAAGCGGACAGTTAATAGCCGCAGCTGGCGGCAGGCTCAATCGAACCAACCGCACTGCTATGATGGGATGATAGCGCCCACCAGTTGGATGTCCGCAGTGACGATCATTAATGTTAACTATTATGACTGATCTACGGGTGCTTGTAATCAGTGCTGGTGTTGTCTATGTCAAAACTTAGCGGGTTTGCGTAGCTTTGGGCAACCAAAATTGAAATGTGCTGCCATGGTCGATTTGACTGCTAACCGTAATTTCACCCCCCTGAAGCTCGACCAGGCGTTTGCAGATGGCTAGACCAATGCCTGTACCACCAGAGCCGCGACTGCGGGAACGATCGGCCCGCCAAAATCGTTCAAATACATGGGATAGGTCGGCGGACGCAATACCGATACCGGTGTCTTTGACCGCCAGCCAGACCTGATTGTCCTGGGACCAGACTTGAACAGTGATTTTGCCTGTATCTGTGTACTGGAGGGCATTACCCAGTAAATTCACCAGAATTTGTTCAGTGCGCGTCGGATCGGCATTAACAGGGGGTAAATCTGGAGAAATTTCTACGACAATCTGCGGATTTTTGGATTCTATCTGCTGGGTACGAAAGTGCTGGGTAACTTGCTGGACAATGGGCAGAAGATTTACGGTTTGCCGTTGAATCGGCAGATAGCCCGATTCTAATTTAGAAAGTTCTTGTAAATCCTCCACTAGCCGCTGCAGTCGTTGGGTTTCGCGAATCAGCCGGTCGTAGGTAGCGGGCGTAGCGGGTAATTTTTCATCACTGAGCGCTTCTAGATAGCCACGGACAATAGTGAGGGGGGTGCGCAGCTCATGGGATAAATCGCTGACTAGCTCCCGCCGCTGCTGCTCTACCCGTTCTAGCTCGCTGGCCATGCGGTTAAAGCCATGGCCTAGCTGATGCAGCTCTGGAATATCCGATGGAGGCACCCGCACTGCCCAGTCGCCTGCGGCAAAACGCTGGGTGATCTGCTCCATGCGGGTGAGGGGCCGGATAATCCGTCGAGATAGCAGATAGCTAATGCCGCCAGCGGCCCCGCCCCCCAACAGCACTGACCACACCATGCCTCGGGTCCAGGCATCGGCAAAACTTTCTAAAATTTGCCCACGCATCTGTTGAATGCGAATCCCCCGTCCTTCTAGGCGTTCTAGGGTAACGACAAAGTAGCGAGGCGTCGATAAACGGCTCACCCCGGCTAGGGCAATAATCGCCACCGCCATTACGATCAGGTGAGAGACAAATAATCGGGTTCTCAATGGGACTTTAGCCATCTTCAAACCGATACCCTACACCGACAACGGTTTTGATAAATGTGGGCTGGGCCGGATTGGGTTCGATCTTTTTCCGCAGGCGGGCAACGTGGGTGTCGACTACCCGTTCATCACCAAAAAAGTTGTCACCCCAGAGCTTTTCGATCAGCTGTGGCCGATTCCAGACGCGACCAGGATAGCTTACAAAGGTGGCCAATAGGTCAAACTCCAGTGGTGTGAGGTCTAGGGCCATCGCCTTTGATGTCTGTTGGGGATGGGCGTTGGCATGGGTATCGGGATAGGTATAAAGAACCGAGCGCCCATCCAGGTCGAGGGTAAAATGAGCGGTCTGGCAGGTTTGGGGGGATTCGGTGCGTCGCAGGCTGCGCCGCAGTAAGGCTCGGACCCGAGCGACCAGTTCCCGAGGACTAAAAGGCTTGACCATATAGTCATCAGCGCCAGTAGAGAGACCAATAATTCGGTCAAGTTCTTCACCCTTGGCGGTCAACATCAAAATATAAGGATCTTTAGGCCCAGCGGTTTGGCGGATACGAGCACAGACCTCCAAACCATCTAATCCTGGAAGCATAAGATCGAGGATGATCAGATCTGGCTGAAATCGGGAAAACCGTTCCAGGGCCTCGGTCCCACTGGTGCAAATTTCAGTTGTAAAGTTCTCATTGGTTAGATAAAGCTGAATGAGTTCAGCGATGTCAGCTTCGTCTTCAACAATTAGGACATTCATTGGGCAGTGGGTCTGAGGGGAATCACAATTGCCAGGAATTTTACGGGATTATGCCACTGGCGATTGAACACAGAGAAAAGGGCTTGCGAAAACGTAAACAATAGGCCACTATTCAATAGCTTTGATACCCTGAGGGCCTGAGGCGTCTAAGCTAGCTGTGGGGATAAGCTAAGGGCCATATCCATGATTACATCAATCATTCGGTTATTCGGTGTATTTTGGCAGTTGTTCAGTTGGGCACTTGCCCGAGTGGTTTCCTAGTGGAGGCGTAGAGCATGAGTCTAGCGTCGGCGTTTACTTTGAGTCGCTTATCGGCGGATCTGACCTACGATTTGGGTAGAGTGCCGGAGGTGCCTGAAGAGATAGCGGTGCAGTGTGCCGTCAGCCGAGGCAAGCTCATGGTGCTGTTGGAAAGCCCCTATGCGAATACGGTACCTGCGAATCATGTGTTTGCCCAGGTGGAAACGTTAGTTCGTCATCGCCTGGAGATTGATGGGTTACCTGTGGAGGCAGAATTCTTAGGAGCCACTGGCAATCCCGTTGCCATCAAGGTTTATCTAAAGCAGCAAGGGGCACCAAAACCCAGCGCGGTCCATCGGTTTAACTGGCTGTTGCAGGACAGTTCAGGCCCCATTTTGTTAGACGATGAGGTCTTTAATGATCAGGCATTTGAGCCATTCTTAAATCAGCCACCTGAGGTGGCTCCTGACAGTCTGTTTGGCGGTATTGATGGCGATATCGACGAGGATGCCGACGAGGACGAGGTTACTGGCGATCTTTCCGAGAACGAATTTTTATCGGGTAAAGAGGCTCTGTTTGGTGAGGACTTAGAGTCGAGTGAAGAATTGTTATCGGGGGAAGCATCGTCAGTGGACGAGCTACTCAACCTGGATGGTCTCTATGGGGATTCCTCGGATGACATGGGAGATATAGGGGAGGCCGTCTCGGTCGGAGAGGACGAGGCTTTCGATGACTATGATGAGCCTGGCAGACGGGTTTCCCCAGGTTTGATGGCCGCTAGTATCACGGTGGTGGCTGTGCTGGGTGTGTTGGGCTACGGTCTGAGTCGGCCCTGTGTGATTGGCGGGTGCGATCGCATCCAGCGAGCCCAAGACTTGGGAGATGCCGCCTTGATTTCCCTGAGGGATCAGCCCTCTCCCCAAACCGTGCTGGACATGGGGGACCAGCTCAATACAGCGGTCAAAACCCTAAAGCCCATACCCCCCTGGTCACGCCACCATGGCAGGGCCCAAGAACTGCTGGCCAACTATGAAGGGGACGCCGATCTATTAAATAAGGTAGCGGCAGCCCAGAAAAATGCTCTAGCTGCTGCTAACGAAAGCCAAAATCCCCCCCATCCCATTGCCCATTGGCAGGGCATTGCCGAGCGCTGGCGTGAGACCATCGCCCAGCTCGAAGAAATCCCCACGGAAAGCCCCATCCATAGTGCATTTGTAGCGCCAAAACTACAGGAATATCGCAACAACTTAGTTACGATTGAAGGCCGGATTTTAGCAGAACAAACGGCTGAGGAAAATCTAAATCAGGCCCAGCTAACGGCCTCTTTAGCCAAGGATCAGGCCGAAATCGCCAATACGCTGCCTGCTTGGAAGACAGCCCTGGAATCTTGGGATCAGGCCGTTAAGCAACTCAAACAAATTCCCCAGGGCACTCTGGCCTATGGTGAGGCGCGTCGGCTACAGCCCCAATATGAGTCCGATTTAGCCGGGGTACGGGCCCGCTATCAGCAGGAGCAGGCAGCCGACCAGTTCTATAACGAAGCGGTGCGCCACGCCACTACGGCCCGACAATATGAATCAGACGATCAGTGGACCCTAGCCATGCTGAGCTGGCGAGATGCGATTACCCAGGTCAAGGGAGTCCCCAAGGGCACATCCCGCCATGGAGATAGTCAAAATCTGCTCAAAACCTACGAACCAGCCCTAGCTGAGGCTCAGGAAAACTTGCGTTTAGCCCTACGGTTTCGCAAAGCTGAAGAGAACTTTGGTCGGATTTGTAAGCCCACTTTTTGTGATTTTGGTCTGAAAGGGGGGACGGTGCAGCTGGCCTTGGCACAGGGCTATGATGCCCTGGCAGATTTTTCCATTGCCGATCCCAATACCCGTCCTGGTATCAGTGTTCCGGCTTCGGATCAGATGATCGAGGAGGTCAATCAGCTGCTCCAAGAAGTGATCAATATTGGTAAGCGCACCCAGCTACCCATCGAACTCTACAGTGCGAACGGTGAATTTATTGCTCGGTTTAGCCCAGAGCTAGAAGGATATGTCAAGAACGTGGTAGTACAGCCAAATTAGACAGTGGCCCAGTTGGGTTAAATCGTTTCGCCATGAACACTTTAGAAGATTGAAAGCTCACTGATGAAGCTGATGACAGCGTACAGATAGAGTGTTTTGCCGACATCTGATCACGACGGGAAATGTAGTCGCTTCAGAACTGTCGAAGAACAACCCAAACAAATAGATTGAAGGCAAATTCATTATCGATAGGTCTTCAACAACATTGCTTATTTTATGACGTGGCTGCTTGAGAGAATGAGCCAATCTAACAGACATGAATTATGACTTCACCTAAAAGATATCGTCATAATTCGAAGCAGAAACACCGATTTCATAGTTATATCTATCACTTCTGGAGTCTTAGCAGAAACTTCAGAAATATCCCGCCAGGTTGTAAGGATTTGACCTGTAGCGGGCAAAATATTGGCAAGTTGGAACTTCTCAGATAGGCTCCAAGTCGCTGACATTGTTGGTGCACTATATCGACATCCCGGTTTGTTTGGAATGACTAAAGATGACTGAAAACTGACCGGGAAACTGAGGTTCCTATACTACCCAATATGTTCTGCCAGGCATAGCTTAGCAAGCATCATAAAAATTGATACAACAACATATTCCAATGTTTTAGGCACATTGGAATATAGCCTGTTTGCCGGAATCTCTCACGTCGAGGCAAAGAGTATTAAATTCCTCGAGAAGTGCTAAATATGGCTGATATTCAACTAGTTCTTGATCCTACGTCGCAGCTTGTAACTGTTAATGATCCATCCCCAACTGTGTCAGTGCGTTGGGATCAAGCTGTGCAAAAAGCTGTCATCAATACAGCTCCAGGGCCGACCATCGCATCACGGGCCTATGGCATCCTGCATACTGCTATGTTTGATGCCTGGGCAGCCTATGACCTGGGGGCTGTGGCGACCCAGCTAGCAGACGATCTGCAACGACCCCTCTCAGAAAATACAGAAGTCAACAAAATCGAAGCCATGAGCTTCGCGGCCTATCGGGTTTTGGTGGAACTATTTCCCACCCAGCGCGGTATTTTTGACCAGCTGATGGTTGAATTGGGACTTGATCCTAACAATACGACGGTCAACACCAGTACAGCTGCCGGTATCGGTAACGTTTCTGCAGAGGCCCTGATGCAGAAACGTCGTCAGGACGGAGCTAACCAACTCAATGGCTATGTGGATAATACGGGCTATCAGCCAGTGAATGCTGGCTCAAACAATATTACTGACCTTGAGAAATGGACACCTGAATTTGTCCCCATTGATTCTACTGGAAATCAGCAACAGTTTCTCACACCTCAATGGGCAGTTGTTGACCCGTTTGCCCTGGATTCCCCAGGCGCTCTACGACCGGTCGCACCAGAACCCTTTCTACTAGTTGACGGAGCAACCGTTGATCTCGATGCAGGGACAATTACCCTGGCTGATAATTCAGTGGTGGTCATTACCCCTGCCATTGTTGGGACAATCATTAACCCGGACTTTATTACACAAACTGAGCGGGTTGTCGCGGCCAGTGCTAACCTAACCGATGAACAAAAGCTGATTGCAGAGTTTTGGGAAGATGGTGGTGGCACCTCTTTCCCTCCAGGTACCTGGCTAACCTTTGGTGAATTTGTGTCGGCCCGTGATGACAATACCCTAGATGAAGATGCAGAGCTATTCTTTGCCTTGGGTAATGCTGTCTTTGATGCAGGTGTTGCTACCTGGGAAGCTAAGCGATTTTATGACTATGTACGCCCTGTACGCGCTATTCGTGAACTGGGTGCGTTGGGGCTGCTCAATAATGGGACAATTGGCACCGATGCCATTACCAACGAAACCGGTTTTGTGATTGAGGCCTGGTCCCCTGGAGCCGGCACCCAAACAATTCTAGCCGAGAACTTTCTAACCTATCAGACCCCTGGTCAAGATCCCTCTCCACCGTTTGCAGAATATACCTCTGGCCATAGCTCCTTTAGTGCGGCTGGAGCAGAAATTCTACGGCGATTTACGGGCAATGATAGCTTTGGTGGCTCTGTTACATTTCAGTCAGGTGAGTCACGCTTCGAAAATACGGTAACACCTGCTTTAGCAACAACTTTAGCATGGGATACATTTACAGCTGCCGCTGATGAGGCGGGACTTTCTCGCATCTACGGCGGTATCCACTTTGACGACGGTGATATTAATGGCCGTGCCCTGGGTCGCGCCGTGGGTAATGAAGTATGGGACCAGGTACAAACCTTTGCAAATGGTGCTACTACGGTTAATCTCGAGTTCAGCCTGGCACAGCTCAGCGCCAGTCTAGAGATTGGTGTATTTGTCGCTGATGACGCCATTGGTACTATTGATGGTCTAGCGCCTGGCGACCCTGGCTATACCGAAGCCGCCCTGGCTCGTTGCGCCGTACTCTTCTCTCCTATTCCTGACAATGCTGACTTTAGTGTAAGTTTTAGTTCTGTTAGCACCCGCTCATTTATCAGTGGTAGCTACTTAAGCTTTTTCTCCATTAGCGGTGGTACGATCGATAGCTTTCTGCGCGGTGGGGGTGGCAGCGTTTCTTTTTCTAGTATCCGTCAGGTAGAGACAACGACCGTTGACTTTAGCCTTGAGATTGAAGGTCTCAATGTTAGTGCTACCCAGGTAAATACGGTGCCTATCGGTATTGGCTATCAGGGGGTGAGCCAAGCTGAGATTATTGACTTGACCAGTTTGAGCGCCGCTGTGGATGTGAACTTCACCATCCAGCGTGAGGCGTCCTTAAAAAGTGTTGTGGGCTTTTATGCCATTGATGATATTTCGGGACAAATCAAGGACACGTCAGGTAATGCCATCAGTGCAGGTGTCACTACGGAGTATATTCAGGCTGCTCTCAATAGTCGCATTGCGGATATCTCTTTGTCTGTGGAGAATAACAGTAGCACGACGATTACGAGCACGTTAGAGGCGGGACAAATTATTGCGCCGTTCATCGTTGTCAATGGCACGATTGAAGAATTACTAGATGGTGATGCTGGTAACGATCCGGCCATTTATTTCCCCTTTATCGGTGCCAATGCGGACGGGGCGGATCATGTTCGTCTACTGGGGAACAATGTATTTGGTTTTGAGGACCTGCCCGGCGGTGGCGATCTTGATTTTGATGACTTTGTTGTTGAAGTTTCGTTTGGCTAGAGTGTGACTCATCAGGGGGGAGGCCAGTCTCCTTCTCCCTTTACCACTATCCTAAGGCTCCTGGTTGAGAGCCTTTACCAAGGACTACCCACAAGACTAAACGCGGCCCAATAGTACGGATGACTGAAATTTCGCTGACCGTCAATGGTGAGTTCGGTAGGCAGCTGTTGCGATTCGCCTAGGCCTTTGAGCTGGTCGTTGTCTACAAAAATGTCGCCTCGGATCATGGCTAGCTGTGCTGCCCGTAGGGCTTCTGCTTTAATGGTAGGCTGGCTATCCTGCAGCTGTCGATAGAGTTCAATCATCAGCCCCGCCGAGGCCTCGTCACTGACGCTCCAGAGACTGGCTATGGAGGTTTTGGCCCCGGATAACACTGCAAATCCGGCAAATCCTAGCTCTGCTGAACGATTTCCTAAGGCAGTTTGGCAGGCGCTCAACGTTATTAACTCCACTGAGGGTTGATGTAATCCTAGGGTACGAATCTGGGTTAGCGCTAGTTTCTGATTGTGTAGATAAAGATACGAGTTAGACAGGTCGCCCACATTAAATTCCCCATGGGTGGCCAGGTGAATGATGCCAGATGGACTTTTCTGTCGTTCGCCCTTCAGGGTATCAAGAACAAATGTGTCGCCCTGTAGTAAGGTGTTAGACCATTTCGATGAAATAGATGCGAGTTCTACCGGTACTCCAGGTAATGCTGCTTGATCAGCAAAGGTGGACGTCCCTGCCAAAAGAACATCGACATTGCTAAGGTCTTGATAGGTCAGATCTGTCAGGCTCAGGCTGGGCATCAGCCCGATATTGTAGTTCTGGATAATAAAATCCTTACCATCGTGCAGAGCTGCTAGGGGGGTGGACCGTAGTCCTGCATCGGTAATAAAGCTAATGGTGTCAATGCCCTCAGCATCTAACTGGTCTTGGAGTGGAGCGACCAGCCATTGATACAGTTGTTGAGCAGCGGTTAGATAGGATGTCTCCCCATCACTGGCACGATTGGGGGTAGAAACCTGACGACGCAGCCGCTGAGCCATGGCTAGAACGTCTTCTCGAGTGACCTGTAGCGGGACATAAACTGGATCCCCGGCAGCTGTGATCAGCATTAGCTCCAGTGGGTCTGCAGCTGTCGGCATACTGATAACGTTATTTTCTGTAGCCGCAGCTGGATTAATCCCAAAGACTGCATAGATCAGGGCTGGTTTTTTACCGGTTGCGCGTTGTACTGCCAGCAATTTTTTCTGCGCGGAAGGTAAGTCAACAATGTCAGGCATCTGCCCTAGCTCAACTTGTTCGATAACGCTGGGAGATATGGCGTCTTTATCTAGAGAAGACTCTTCAGATGAGAGCAGACTAGGACGTAAGTACTCAACAAACTCTTCGGTCAGACGATTTTCTAATCGCAGAAAAATCTGTTCAGGATCGTCGGTTGGATTAACCGCTATGCTATTTCCGCTAGGTATCTCAACGGTATCAGGGGTCATACAGTCTTGGACACAAATCGTCTCGTTATCAAAAGCGAGGATGTCCGTGGCAATAATCTGAATATCACCTGCTGTAAAACTGCCAAAGAACGGCTCGTTTGGATTTCCGTCTGCCAAAGTGTCGGCTCCGGTTGCGATCGCACCCACAGTGCCATTAAGTGAAGCATCCCCAACGTCAAATGGTACGGTATCGCCGCCGCCATGGGTAATAGTAATGCTGCCATCGTCAGTGGCTCCAGCGGTGGCAATAGTGTTAGCGCTACCGGCAATTGTTCCAATCCCTCGAACAGTGTTTTGGGTTGAGGTGATCGTAACGTCACCCCCTGCCCCTGTGACACTGCGGGTATCAATTGAGCCAAAAATAACCGGACCTGGTGGGTCAAGGATGACATTGCCAGCATCACCAATTTCACTAGATGCATCGATGTTGCCGGTTGTAATCGACACACCAGCAAGAAGTTCAACATCACCAGGCTCAAAACCAGAATCACCATTGGAAGCATCAATGTCTCCGGTTGTGATCGATGTTTGAGCATCAAGCACAACGATACCAGAGCTACCGTTCCCACTAGACGTGTTTATATTGCCAGTTGTAATGGATGTTCCAGCTGTCAGATTAACATCATCCCCTCCATCTATACCAGATGCATCAATATTGCCCGTTGTGATTGACGTTTTCGCTATCAAATCCACATCGTTCCCATTGGATAGGATCGTACCAACGTTAATAGAGTCAGCGCTCTCAAATATGATGGAGTCAAGTCCTTCAGGGATAATCAAGTCTCCAGAAAAATCCAGCGCTTGGACGGCTTCTACGGTGAGCCCCCCTGAAACATCTAGATCGCTGTCTAAGACAATGTTACGCTCAACAACTATGATTGCATCTGACTCTAAGGTGCCACCGAGAACGACAGTTCCCGTCTCAGCAACAAACTGAGGAGACCCGGATAAACTAAAAGTGCCGTCTCCATTATCAGTAATACCTGTCGCTGCAGGTATAGGTACAAAAGATCCTGGGCTAGTTATTATTACAGCTCCTGGGAAAAACGGATCAGGAATAACAACTGGAGGTGTCACTATCCCTACGCTTGCAGCTCCCGTAAGTAGCTCCGGTAAGGTCGAAGGGGTAAATGCGGGGAGCGACTGTATAAATGTATCCGGGACTGTCTCAAATTCTAGACTTAACAGGGAGCCCGGTTGACTCAGTCGTATCAAATTTTTCCCTTCGACAGCTGCCACTAATATTTGGCCACCTGAAGTAGACAACCTGCCTGAATTGACAACTTGCCCTCCCAACAACGTTAAGGACTGATTCGATTCAAGCGCTAGGTTACCTGCATTAACAATTGAACTGGCTTGATCGGTTCCAAACACATACCCGGTTGGATTACCCGTGAGGCCACTGAAATTATTAGTCCCCAGGGAGCTAAACAGCGCATTTCCAAAGGCCAGACCAGTAGCGGTTGAGGCTGAAAATGATCCCTCCAAATTAAGAGATGCATTGGTGCCAAAAAGAATTCCCGCTGGGTTTAGTAAATAGAGATTGGCCAGGCCAGTCTCACTGGAGCCAACACTGATTTGTCCGTCAATAATTGAGAAATTACCACCAGTAACACGACCGATAATATTCGTAGCTCCAGCCGAGTTCTCAAACGTGGCACTTTCTCCAGTTATCAGGCCAAATCTATCAAAACTATGGAACAGATTTATCTGGTCACCAGAGCCGACAGTCGTACCATTCTCAATGATGAAATCACCGGCAGTTTCGCTGACTGTAGTATTTGTTCCATCTGGAGCAGCGATAATCGATTGAGCGTTGACCTGGAGCGGTATAAGGTAAACCCCAGCCAGGGCAGCAAATGTGGGTAACAGGAAACGATGAGTCATTGTAGGGTCTCGTCAGGCGAAAAAGAAATATAACTAGCTCTATGTTGGGAATAAACTAACGATGAAGCATAAGCATATTACCCTCCTTGGACAGTGCGGCGAGTTGTTTTGCTTTGCTCTGACACTAGACGAGACAACAGCTGAATCCGCCGGTCTAATCTGGCCACTTCCACATCTTCTTGAAGTTGGTCATAGGCAAGGCGAGCCAAGGTTAATTGATCTAGGGCGTCTTCAAATTGGCCCAGAATGGCATAAACATCAGCTAAATTGACTCGGGCAATGGCTTCGCTAAGAACATTATTATTGCTGGTGGCAAGGCTTAAGGCTTGTCCATAGGTTTCAATCGCTAGCTGGTTAAGTCCCATTTGACTGTAGGTGTCACCCAGGGCGGTATATACCCAGTCAGAAGATGCTGGATTTGCTGTTAATGGGTACAAAATAGCCAGAGCATCCGCATACATTTCTTCCAGGAAGTACACCCCCGCTTTGGCCAAGACAGTATCTTCTGTTTCGGTCGTTAGATTAATACTGGTACTGGCAGCTGGGGTAGCATCGGTTGGAATCGATGGAACAGTGTTGGCGGGCACGGACAGGCTGATATCCTCTGAACCTGCTGGGGTTACCTCTGCTAGTTTCAAGGCTAACACTTCATAATCTTCTTCGAAGAGTATTTGAAAACCTGATTGGTAAAACCCTTCATCTAAGTTAGATGAAACGCCGCTGTCGGTGACGACCTCAATGGAATAATACCGGCCTGGCTCTAACACCAGGTTGGGAAACGGGATTTCGTTGGTTTCCTCAGTACTTTCCCAAAGGGCAAAGCTGGGCTGATCTTGCTCATAGGTCCACTGCCAGAGCCTGACGGTATAGCTGTCGGCACCCTCCACCGGATTCCAACGAATGGCATAAGGCACATCGGGACCCGGCTGCCGCATCCATGAGTTACGGGGTGAAATGACATAGGGGATGGCGGCGTCATTACCGCCGCGAATGCGACCTGTGCGGACACCTCCGGCCTGGGTATTGGAGGCTCGACCTCGCCGTTGGGCACAAGACTGCCAGAAAAAACAGGCATTAGCGGCAGGCGGGTTGAGAATGGGTTCTATAAGACTAAGTCCTAGGACAAGGCCACAGGTGAGGATAAGATGTCGGCGAGAGGACAGCGGTATTGATAATGTCATTGTCAATTCTTTAAACATGATAGCTATCACCCTTTACGCAACCGGTAAGTCATATATCCAACGCTACTGCCTGTAATTCCCCACCCAACTAAGGCTGGGACCCAAGGGATCCAAATGACGGGGCCTATCATGAAACCATAGCAAGCTATGGTCAGCAGACTAATGGAGCCTAGGCTAGCCAGCAGTAAGGGAATAGGCCGCACAAACCACCAAAAAACAACGCCGCCCACGCCAGACCACAGTAAAATCCAACCGGTTTCACCTAAAAATGGCCACCAGCGCATTAGGGGGCGATCTTCGAGTACGGCATTGATTAACTGGCTGAGCATCTGGCCATGGAGATAGATGCCGGGAATAGAATCGCCGTAGGGCGTATTGAACGCATCGGCGCTGCGATCGCTAAAGTCCGTATAACCAATCAGTACGATACGATCCTGAATTAGCTCAGGAGGTACCTCATTTTTAATAACAGCTTCAAGGGAAACCTGCTGTGCAAAATCCTTGAGCCGAGAGCCGGGGCCCTGAGAATCTGGGTCATGGTAGGTACGAAAATTGATCAGGGTTTGATAATCGTCTAAGCCACTCCAGCCTAGGTTCTCCTCGGTTTTATTACTGTAGGCAGTTCCATTGCCATAGAGGTCAGGAATCACTACATCACCCAAAGAAATCGTACCTAGGAACTCATCATCCCCAGTATTTTCATAGGGAATGCCCTCAGTCTCAAGATAAGTTTTAGCTAGCAATAGACTAAAGGATTCTTCGGAGGCACAAGGGCTGCTGCCATCAGCAATCCATTGGGTGAGATAATGACGGCGTACAACTTTACCACCATCTCTCAAGAGGTTAGCAAATCCCACCTGGGCCTCGGGTATCTCATTGCCAATATCGCTAACCTGATTGCTGGCTGTCTGACATATGCCAAACAGATTGTCGGTCTCAGCTAATTTTTGTTTTAAGGGGCCTTTTGCCGGAAAATCGCGGAAGAAATCTAGACCAATGAGTCGGGCTTCGTGGGTATTTAATACCTCAATGGTTTCCAGGAGAGCATTTTCAGGAATGGTACCAATACCAGGGTCATAACGCCCCCCAATCATTTGCTCCCGCAGCCATTCACCACTGGGGCCATCTACTTTGACAATCAGCAACCGTTCATCCTGTTCGGCCTCGTTAGGCCGCAGCCGTAAAAACTGATCGTAAGCGCGGGTTTCTAATACTTGCAATCCGCTAAATAGACGTACAGCAGAGACCGCCAAGCCCGTAGCTAATGTGGCCAATGCCACGGAGCGTACCTTAATCTTTTTGAACGGTAGCGCCTGGCTGGCCCTGATATAGGTCTTTTGCAGATCGGTAACTGGTGGTACTTTGTCAGCAGACTGCTCTAACCAACGCACTGAGTCTGCCAAGTCATTTCCCCGTAGCAAGAAGCTATCATCCCGCTGGCCTGCATTCCATTCAGCGGCCTTGACCAGGAGTCGGGTGTGCGATCGCACATGATAGGGCTCACTTTCCAAGGTACGAAACAGCTCACCAAAATTGACTAAAAAGTCACCGTCATAACGCCGAAAATCAGTCCAGGACAGGGAATCAATCTCCTTTGGCAAGCTCGACTTCAGCACATCTCGATAGATCACTGGCAGAATCCGCTTTTGGCGGGTTTGAGCATAGCTCAGCTCATCCAAACAAGCTTTGCACCGAATAGAACTGGGCGACAATATAAAGAGAACATTTTCAGCATTGTCCATCAGCTGCTGAGCATCATCCAAACGATCGGTTTCTCCAGCAGATCCTTCAGGGGATAACCAGGAGCTTTTCCCTTGAATCAACAGGGTTTCATTCAGGCGCTGAGAAAAGTCAAAGTCATCAATATGGTGAATGAAATACGCCCCCAGGGTTTGATCCGGCGACTGTCTTTGACTGGCCTCTAGAAATGCCAACTGCAGCGGCAAGGCCCCGCCCATAGGCCGATTCTTGGCATTTTGAGCCCAGGCAAAATAGGTATCCTGCATCCGGCGCTGTAGCAGTAAGCTGGGATTTTGCTTCTGCCGTTCCCACTTTAATGCCCTGACCAATAGTCGTTTGTGCTGATTGTAGTACGGAGCATCTCGACGAATGCTACGCAACAGTTCTGCTAGATCTTTGTCTAAATCAACCGCAGCCTTGTTATCCGCTAGATTAATAAACTGAATTTTACGAATCGTGTCAGGGAGCAGATTAACATCAATATCCTCCACCAGCATTGGAATGATGCGTTTATTGAGATCTAAGGCTTGGTCAATCTCCATCTGGCAGTATTCCGATGCCAGGGAAGCCTGAGATATTAGATAGACAATATTGTCGGCTTCTTCAAGACCTCGTTGGATAGCAACTTCAAAGTCTTCCCCCATGCGGATATCCACCGTGTTGGTCCAGACTGTTACCCCCGATTGGAGCAAGTGATAACGTACAATCTCTCGCGTTGTCAGGTCTTCTTCGGCATAGGAGATAAATACCTGGGTCATACCACCATCGGCGGCCTTGATACTCTCAGAGATAAAATCCGCTTGTAACAGACTCGGAGTACAGGGGGGTTGCTCTGCCGTAAACTCTGTGAGCAGCCAGTTTTGAGCCCGCAATCGCTCTTCTCCCATCAGTAGATAGGAGGCCTGATTCTGGTGGCGTTCCCAGGCCAGGGCAGCGATCAAAAGTTCGGTGTGCTGATGCACATAGTCTTCATGACGATGGCACAGCTCCATGAGCCCATTCACAGCGGCGGTGATGTCATCCATCCCTTCCCGAGCATAGATCCAGTTAATTTTACTAATGCCAGGATGCATATTGGGAAAACTGGAATGTTTACCCTTAGCTTTGTAGGTTTTCCACCGATCCGGGCTACGCCCAGGATTGCGAGCCTTCCAGGTGGAATAGCTAATTTCTTCTACCTGTAGTATGGGGATAATCCGTTTGTTGTACTTGAGCGCCAGAGCAATTTCCTTGGCACAGTAGGGGGAGTTGACGGCATGGGGAGTAATGATAAAGATAAAGTTGTGGCTTTTTTCAATACCGTCGTTGATTTGTTCCTGGAAGTCCACCCCCAGGGGAATATCATTTTGGTCAAACCAAACCTGAAACCCTTGGTCGTTCATCTGTTGGCAAAGATCCGTGGCAAAGGCTTTACTATCGGCTCGACCGTAGGAGATAAACGCATCGTAAAATTGGTTAATCCCCTGACTGGCGTTAATGTATGCCGTGTGGAGATCGGTGGGGGAACTACCGGTCGGGATGGGCTCCGATAGCCAGGTCTGGGCCATGGTAAAGTCATCAGTCCTGAGCAAAAACTTGCGATCGCGTCCCTGCCGCTCCCAGGCCAATGCCTTAACCAACACTCGTTTATGCATATCCACATAGCTTGCTGAGCCACGCAGGGTGCGAATAAGCTCATCCACAGCTCGGTCAAAATGAATCTCAGACGCGAGGGATGAAAAATCAATAAACTGCATCATCCGCAGGTCAGTCGGTAGCTGGGCCACATCCATAGACTGTACCAGCAGCGGAATAATGCGCTTATGATAGCGGCGGGCGTAATCCAGCTCCTGCTGACAATACTGAGAAGCCAGGGAGTCAGGCGACAGCAACAAAACAATATTGTCGGCCTTTTCAATACCCTGATTAATCGCCCTCTGAAAGTCTGTCGCCGTGGGAATGTCTACCGTATTAACCCAAACGGTAAACCCCTCTCGCATCAGGCGCTTGCGCACCCTTTCCTGCATATCTATATCTTCTTCACTATAGGAGATAAAAATTTGAGTCATCTGGTCATCGGCGGCCTTCAGACTCTCAGTAATAAATTCACAGTGCAGGCCAGTGGGAATACAGGGGGGCTGTTCCTCTTGAAAGCGTGTACTGAGCCAGCTTTTAGCCTCAGTTAAGGTCTCACCTGTAATTAAACACTCGGGCTGACGCTGCTGGCGTCGCCACTCGAGGGCGTTGACCAACAGCTGCGTATGCTGATGTACGTAGGGCTGCTGTCGGGCCAAGATAGCCTTGAGGCCAGCCATGCCGGTCTCAAAGTCATCAATCCCTTCACGAAAGTACACCCAGTTAATTTTACTAATTTCTGGGTGCATGTTAGGAAAACTGCTGTGGGCGCCTTTTTCTTTTAAGGCTTGCCAGCCCAACTCATTAGCATCAGGGGTGCGCTGTTGCCAGGTTTCATAGCTAATCTCTTCTACATGTAACAGGGGAATAATCCGCTTGTTACAGGCTAAGGCCAGCTCAATTTCCTTAGCACAGTAGGGAGAGTTAACAGAATGGGGAGAAATAATAAACAGAAAATTATCGGCTTTTTCAATGCCATCATTGATCTGATTTTGATAGTCCACCCCCAGGGGAATATCATCAAAGTCAAACCAGACCTTTAAGTCTGCTTCTACCAGACAGTCCTTGATTTGTTGGGCAAATAACCGACTGTCTGCCCTGCCATAGGAAATAAAAACATCCTGTAGAGAGGAAGAGGGTAACGTCATGAGATTTTCAGGATTAGCTTAAATAATTTAATGCCTTAAATGGCTCACCATAAACGGCCTGCCGTCGGCCAAGGAGGACGAGACATAGGGACATGCCCTTAAGAATATTGTAGGTCCAATTGAAAATGAACCTGGACCCTCAGATTAGAAACAGATTAGAACCCATAGTTCCAGCGGGCGCGGTACCCCCGCGCATCAATGTGGGTAAAGACCGAAGCACTGGCCAGACCACCGCGATCGCGCCACCAGGGTTCTAGCTTCTGGTTGACTGCCGGTGGAGAAATACCTTGAACGACAAAGTCTACGGCGTCCCCTGAAAGATGACGGGAGCGACTGGCTCCACCCGCATTACGATTGGATGTGGGGTCGCGATACCAGGAGTTTACCGTAATCGGTCGGCTGCCCAAGTAGTCTCGCACTTCTTCCATCACCTCTGCGATTTTGAGAATGCCGTTAACCACGTTCTCATCGACAGGAATGCGATTCCCATTTTTGGTGGCCTCAGCCCAGCTAAAGTGACCACTCGTCAGAATCGGATCGCCCAGGTACACTGTGCCCAGCCTCGGAACAGTAATCGGACGACCCCGATCTCTTGCTGCAATCTTGGGTTCCGGCGCCACCGGAGGATCTTGCGGTTTATTGTTGGGTTCGGTGCCCTCTAGCTGGATATGCTGAGCAAATACATACCAGTCAACCCGATCCTGTTGTCCCATCAGCACCCCATCGGGAATGCGGACTTTTACATGATTGCTCTTGTCCGGGTCATCTTGGAGCAGGTGTAGACGAGTCCCGGCGGATACGCGAATCTTATCTGCTTCTGATAGCTTAAAGCTTTGCTCCGGTCTGATTTTAAATAGGGTATCGGTCAATACCAGCAGTTCCGTACCGGCATCGGGGCTACCCATATCGATCAGCTGCTGCTGTTGTAAATAGCGGACAATGGCCGCTGCCCCGATGCGAGCTGTTTTTTGCGTGAGCACATTGGTGCCCCCCCATACCCAGGTTGACTCCTGACCAGCACCGCCACGAAAGCCATTCCACAGGTCAAATCCCCACAGCAGTGCCCCCAAGGTACGTGTCTTGGCTTGGTGATATCGTTTGGCAATCAATACATCTGTCACCTGACGCTCAAACTGGGCCGGCTCACGAAAATTCCACTCGCTGTAGTGCAACACGCCAATAAACCACCAGGGCACTCCAGTCGCTTTCTCAACGGCCTCGTAGTGCGATCGCAGCTGCACCATACGACCCACTATACCTCTGACCGTAGGCTCTGTTTCTGGCTGCAGCGCACAGTTCTTAAATGCCGCACTGTATTCTGCTTCAAGCTTCTCTAGAGTTAAATCCATGAACGTTGGTGGATGAAACAACCTGACAAAAATTAGGGCCTGTCGTCTCCCTACTCTTCATAGCCTATGCTTTCTGGCTCGTTCTACCAGCAGACCCCAGATAGGACCAAACTAGAGCCAACATCATCATCTAATCAATTTCACTAAAATCTTGCTTCCCTACAGGAGAAAAATCTTTACAAAAATCACAAAAATCACCCAGCGATTACTGAGTTACCCCCTTTATCAGCCCCTGCCAAGTTAACCGAGAGTGCATCAAAAGTCCCTAAACTCGGCTGTTTTTCCAACGTTTTAGTCGTGATGCGATTACCGGTAACATTTATCAAAATTTTATGACACCTCAAGTAATCGAATTTATACTTTAACGATGGTGTTTCTAGCCAAATTTTTAAGTAAGTTAAATTCTTCGTGATTTCGCAATATAAATTAACTTTTACAAACCCAAAAGTCTGATTTTAAAGGTGAACCGTGTACCTTTGAGTTGCCTTCAATTCTAGGTGGCTGCTTAAATGTTTATGTATAATTCCTGGCAGCCAACCCTGATCGGCCCGTAAGGGTGGTCAGATG
>NZ_JADEXP010000070.1 GCF_015207065.1 Leptolyngbya cf. ectocarpi LEGE 11479
ACACTTACCAAAATGCAACGACTCAAGTTGAACAATCAACGGGGGTTCGACCTGCAATAATTTATGCTTTTTTCTTGTCGCCTAATGGATATTTGTCAAAACTTTCAGGTAGTAGTGATGAAGATATCTGGAAATTTATATCTGACGAAAGAATCAATGATTATTCTAACTTGTTCCCATACAGATATTCTGAAGCAGAACGAGATGCTAGTAAGCTGCTGCTAATGGCAGTAACTAAACAGGGACGACCTATATTAAGGCAAACAGATTTTACGTTTGCGGATGTCAAAGCTCATATAGAAAGTTTACAGTTTAAGCATGGTGCGGATCATAAAAATTATTGGGTTACCCCAGCCAGATTTCTATATCAAGCCCTGATCACGCCTATTGAACCCGATCTTGAAAATCAGAATATTAACAATCTGGTTTTTATTATGGATGTCAAGCTGCGTTCTTTACCACTAGCGGCTCTACAACCCGAAGAAGAGAGTCAAGAAATTTCAAAAAGTCGAGCTACAATAAGGCAATCTCCTGCAGATATTCCTTTTGCTACTATGCAGGATTCTAACGGTAACTTTATTGTCGATAAGTATAGCGTAGGACTGATGCCCAGTATAAGTTTGACAGATACACGCTATAAAGATATCGCTCCAGCTCGATTATTGGCAATGGGAAATAGTGAGTTTGAAGTATCTGGTTCTGAGCAGCTATCAGATTTACCAGGGGTAGAAAGTGAGTTGGATTTTCTCAATCAGCGGTTAGATGATTGGCAACCAGTTATCAGAAGAGAAGAACTATTTACTCCAGAAATATTAAAAACTCTTCTAAAGAATTTAGATTTCAATATTTTACACTTGGCCACCCATGCGACATTTGATTCTAGAGATCCTGCTAATTCATTTATTTACTTCAATGGAAATGAACATTTGAGTTTAGAGAAATTCTCTGAACTTAATCTGGAGAACATTGATTTGCTAACCTTAAGTGCTTGCAAAACAGCATTCGGTGATGATCAATCTGAATTAGGGTTCGCAGGGCTTGCCCATCAATTAGGGGTTAAAACAGCCTTAGCCAGTTTGATAGAGGTACCTGATATAGGCACCTTGGCACTTATGAGTGAGTTTTATAGTCATTTAGAAGCAGGCCCCATCAAGGCGGAGGCACTACGTCAAGCACAGCTGGCTATGAAAGATGGCCGAGTGAAAATTAGCGATGGCCATCTTATTGGCACTGAACAAGAGCCCTATGCTTTACAGGGACGTATGGCTGGTGTAGGAGATAAAGATTTTCAACATCCGTTCTATTGGGCTGGATTCACCATGGTAGGTAATCCGTGGTAGAGATGGATTTGCTTAAGTGGGACCTAAATCTATCTTACCGCCCAGACAAGATGATAGAAAAGTTGTCAATTTTGTCCGAAATCTGTTCAGCATCCTCTTGACTCGGGAAAACACTTATGAGTACTCTTGTTTCAAGGTCATTACTGACCGAACTACAGAGCACATAATTTAGCGCCACCGGCAGGTGCTGACAACACCGAACCGGCGGCTTCACCCCCATGTTGAGACACCAACCTGGGAGCGCAGGTCTATGGTACCTGTTGCCACCCCGGATTGCATACAAATACGGGGTGGCTATCTTATGCGCTCTGGTTTCCTACCCATTTTGTAACCGATTGGAGATCAGAGGGGTAACTCTTTAAGGCGGGAAACCAATACACCTTTCAGGTGTGTATAAATAAACACCTCAGTCAAAGATCAAAAAAAGAGCTCTGCAGCAATGCTCAGAGCCATGTATCGTACCCATGCAAAGTAGATTTGGGAACGATGACTCTTACTATACGAGAGCGCAGCCAAAACGTCGCCGATTGTATCAAACGGAATGCAACGCAAGGGATAGCGTCGATAGCGACCACCCTTGGAATCAGCAAAAGTAGTGTGCATCGGCATCAGCAAGCCATTGCGCGTCGCAATCAGCATCCAGAATCAGACTTGTGGGAAACCGCTGCTGGGAGTGCATGGCTATTACGTCTGGTCGTGGGAGTGATCTATCACTTTGGCATCAAGCACGGAGTAGGAGCCGAGAGTCTATCGACGTTCTTCAAAGCGGTTCACCTCGACACCCATGTGGGGAGTTCTGCGAGTACGCTGCGTCACCTCAAACACCGTCTCTATGAGGCCATTGTGGCTTACGAATCGGCACAAGCCGAGCAGTGCCAGCCCGTCAACAAACCGGGCATCTGCCTCGGGGGGGATGAAACCTTTTTTGGCTTGCCAATTCTGGTGCTGGTGGAGTTAGCCAGTGGGTTCATTTTTACAGAAGTGGAATGTGAGAATCGCAGGTATGACACGTGGCTCAAACAGACGGAGACCTGGTGGCATCAGACCCAATGGCAGTGCCACTTTATGGTCAGTGATGGGGCTCGTGCCTTAGTCAAACTAGCACTCTCCGGTCTGGGAACGGTCAGTGTTGCGGATCTGTTCCATGCGATGCGGGCGTTAGGACGTCCTATCGGTCGTGCGCTGGGACGTCAACTGGCTCAGCTTGACAAACAAGTCGACAAACTTCAACATCAATTAGACCAAACAACAGACAAGGCCAAACAACAGACCTTGAATTCGCAGCTAGAGTCCCTCACTCGCCAACACCAACAGCTTGAACAAGACCAACACACCTACCATCGGGCCTTGGCCGATATTAGCCAAACGGTCCACCCCTTCACCCTCGACACCGCCCAATGGCAATTCTTCGAGGGCTTAACCACTCAACTGGCGGTCCCCTTGAGCACCCTCAGTAAGTTGGCTCGTCTCTATGGGGGCGACACCGCTCAAAAAGTGATTGCCACATTTCAAGCTCAGATCCCCCATTTGGCGACGGGGATTCATGCCTGGTGGCAGTGGGTGATACAGGCCTTAGCCACTGAAACCCAGGAGATTGACATCCAAAATTGGGTGCTGACAGCGCTTTTGCCCTGGGTCTATTGGGGACAACAAGCTGATAAAACTCGACAGCCTCACCTCAAATCTCGCTATCAACAGGCTACTAGCGATGCCTATGATTTGCTGATGGCCCAGACCATGACGCTACAGATGGATGACCCTCAACGCCAACATTGGGTGCAGTGGTGTCAGTGGATGTGTACCAAGTATCAACGCACCTCCTCTGCCGTCGAAGGACGCAATGGGTATTTGTCGCAGCGTCATCATGTCAACCGAGGCTTTTCTCACCAGTCGTTGAAGGTGCTCACCATTATTCACAATTTCGACCTGAAACGACCGGATGGCACGACCGCTGCACAACGACTCTTTGGACAGCCATTTCCGGATCTATTTGAATGGATCCTCAGTACGATTGACGAGTTGCCAATGCCTAGACGGTCATCTAAAGCACATCAGGCACAACCTTTACACGCAGAGCTTTTCCCGGCTTAAGTTGTTACCCGATCAGAGCCATGTTTATCGATCCAACCCAGGGCGCAGGTGCGCCCACTGATCCGCCTGCCGTCGGCAGCCTGCCCGAGCACCAGTACGAAGACGTGCGGCTGTTGTTACTCGGCACCCTTGTTGCCGTGCAGACCACCATTGCCACCCTGCACAAACTCAACTACGCCGAGCCTAACGACTGGAGCCGTCCGCTAGCCACCGGGCGACCCAATGAGGTGATGGCCATTTTGACCCGACGGGTCAGGGTCGATTAGCCTGGTCAGGAGCATAGAAAAACGCGATGGGAGGGCTGCTTGAACGCCAGGTGGCTCTCTTCACTAATCGCTAACGCGAGAGATATTTTGGCCTGCTTTTAGACTATGATCTGTTTTTTACTCGTGAAATACTTTTACGACCGTGTCCCTTTAGCGGACACCCCTCAGTTAGCGCTGGATTTCAATCCAGCGCGATTTAGAGCTGCACAGCCTGTTGGCATAACAGACTGGCTAGCGTTTGGAGCCCGCGCCAGGTTCGAAACCTGCCGCTAAATGGGTGTTGTCCACTGGAAGGGACAAATGGATCATGACACTAGTTTTTAGGTTGCTCAGGCATTTCATCTATTGAGAAAACATTGATTACCAGAGACTCGAGATTCTAAGACACTTCTACGATCGTGTCCCTTCAGTGGACACCCCTCAGTTAGCGCTGAATTTCAATCCGGCGCGGGTCGGAGAGGCGCAGCCAGCCTCTCTTGCTAGCTGGCTGCGCCTTGCTGGCAACCCTGCGAAATCTGGTTTCCCTGTAAACAGAAATGTGTGGACTATTTTTGGATAGGCTGTCCAGACTCATTACAGATTTCTGACAGTAGTTCGACTGCAAATGACGACTAGCCATGGTGAAAAGTGAATGATTTTTAGGATGAGCCGCTCTAGGATAAGAATCGATGTTTTGAACTTGAGGCCACACTAGTCAGAATTACTGACACCAGGCCACATATTTACAGGTCCTTTATCAAAGACGTCAATCAAGTTTTGCATCTTTATCAACGGATCATATTTTTTCTCTGATCTCGTAGAAAATACAGTGGGGGCGAATGATTTTGTAGCGATCGCTGTCTTATAAGTAAGCAGACAGACGATTGGGAAATAGTGGAAGGGCATAGATCTAGAGTTCTAAGCTCTGGATCGACGTGCGGTGTGGCACGAAGAGATTATGACCACTTCTAGATGCATACTCAGTTTCGTGTAGGTGAGAAAAAGGCAATGAATTTACCAAAGCTGGCAGTGTCAACTGCTTTAATGACTGGATTGATAGGTATTACAACTGTCAATAGAGCAGAAGCATTTTGGCGTTGGGGTGGTTCACCTAATATTAGTCAATTCTCATCTACGATATCTGATACTGGAGAGATTTCTGATTTCAGTTACGGCTTCAAAAATGGCCCTACCCTGATAGAAAATGCAAGTGGAAACATTCTTCTGGACGGCCCTAATGCGCCTATTTATGATAGCGTCAAAGACTTCTTGATATTTTGCTTGATACTCGAAAATGCCACAATTTTTGACTATCGCTCAGATGTTAATCCTGAGGAAAGAGTTTCTCCCTTTGATGTGGATGTGATGGTCCAATATGAGATTAGTAATCCACTGGATGTCGTGCCGGATTTAGAGTCAAATTTATCCGTTGCAAATTTATTACCATTTTTAGTACTAAACGAAGCTGAAGCGCCCTGGGATCCTAATGCCTCTGTGACTGAGACAAGTGTGGTAACAGATGGTTATCTCTTATTAGGAGACTTTGACTCACAAACTCTATCCAGTCGTCCCTTAGATGCAGCGCGGATAGAGGCGATTCAAACGCCACGTCCTGAGTATGCTACTAATCCTAAACTGTTCACAGAAGGTGAACCGCTGTATGCTTTCGACCTGGTAAA
The DNA here is from genome assembly GCF_015207065.1 of Leptolyngbya cf. ectocarpi LEGE 11479. Taxonomy (GTDB): domain Bacteria; phylum Cyanobacteriota; class Cyanobacteriia; order Phormidesmidales; family Phormidesmidaceae; genus Leptothoe; species Leptothoe ectocarpi. Next base: position 5,356 of record NZ_JADEXP010000070.1, read on the forward strand.
TCAGGTATTTTTAGAAAACCCTAATCCAGAGGCAGTGCCCGAACCTGGCGTAGTGACTGGCGTACTACTCATGGGATTGACTGGGGGACGAACTGTGCTGAAACGCCGTTAGAAATGAGACTCAGATCGCTACCAAGTTCAGAGCCGTCAGCTTAATGTCGGATAATCAGAACTACTGACATCAGCCTACATATTTACAGATACTTTATTCAAGACATTACTCAAGCTTCGCATCTTTATCAACGAATTATATTTTTTTCTCTGATCTCGTAGAAAATACAGTGGGGACGAATGATTTTGTAGCGATCGCTGTCTTATAAGTAAGCAGACAGACGATTGGGAACATAGTGGAAGGGCATAGATCTAGAGTCCCAAGCTCTGGATCGACGTGCGGTGTGGCACGAAGAGATTATGGCCGCTTCTAGATGCATACTCAGTTTCGTGTAGGTGAGAAAAGATAATGAATTTATCAAAAACTGCATTATCCCTAGGCATAGCATCCGTAATGCTGGGGACAACATTGGTTGACGATGCCTCAGCTCAAAGGAGGAGAAGAACAACACAGTTGGAAGCCGATCAAACTTCCAACGTTAGTGATTTTGCACTAAAGCTGTTAGACACTGGTGTATTTACATTACTTTGTTACTCAGATGCTGCCTGTGCTTTTGATGAGACGCCGGAAACGGGATTGCTGTTAGCTCCATCTGAGGGATCTTTAACGGATGTAAGTTTTGGTAGCAATGTTCTGGAATTCACCTTATTCTTCGATGATGCAACATTGGTGAACCCAAACGACAGCGCAGATACTGCTATCGTTGATTTCAGTTTTGCCTATGAGTTTGACTTTAATCGCTCTGATTTTGACGCTCCAGATGGCAATTCAAACTTTAACCCCACCTTTCTAGAAATAGATGATATCGAATCAAGCAGCTCAGAACAAAAAGTTCAGAAAATTCTGGATTTCATAGCTATTGGTGATCCAGACAGTGACACCTTTGATAACTTTACTGAGGGGCTTGGTGGTAGCTCTTCAGTACCCGGTGCGTTTGGTAGTAACGGAAACATTTTCCTGGCGACTGCAGATGGAACCAGTATTAAGGACGATACAGATTTACAAGATTTTATGGCTAGAGTCCATGACGCATATGCACCTGGTGAGGATAATGACAACTATGCACCCGAACCATTAAATGAGTTTGACGAAATTAGAGCTCAAGGCGAAGATTTAGTTGATGTTCCTGAGCCTGGCACAATGGCTGGCCTGCTAGCGCTTACAGCGATAGGCTCTGGCACACTGCTATCTAGAAAGAAGCAGTCGACATAGGAAATAGCCGTTCATTAATAGTCTGGCAGTCCTCAGACTTTAAGTCGGTACACACAGCTTATGAGCTAAGCCCTACGGCAGCAGCTCATAAGCTTTTTGATATCGGTTGGCAAACGTAACAAATCCAGCAAATTACTTGTACTGACTAAATATTTCTAATAGGCTTAGTTTGCTAGCTTTCATCCCGATGTCCTATGCAGCTATCGCCCCTCAAAGCCTATTTGCTCAGCAGTAGTGTCTTATGTTGCTCCCTACTGAGCTATCCTGCTACTGCTCAGATTGTTCCAGATACAACGCTGCCGATCAATTCCATCGTTGATGTGCCGGGATGCAACGCATGTACAATCACGGGCGGTACACCCAATAGTGATAATACCGTCCTTTTTCACAGCTTTGAAGAGTTTTCTGTTTCGCCGCTCGGGGGTGCTTTTTTTGATGAGGCGACAACCGTAGTAAATATTTTTACCCGTGTAACCGGCAACAATCTTTCTGAAATTAACGGTGTGATTAGCACTAACGATGCTGGTTTGATATTGCTCAACCCTAACGGGATCGTATTTTTGGACGATGCTTTTCTTGATATACAGGGTTCATTTATAGCAACTACTGCAGACAGTATTGACTTCGGGAGTGCTGGTCAATTTAGTACTGAGACTCTACAGATACCTTCGTTACTTACAGTGACTACGCCAGTGGGGTTAGGATTCGGAACAAATCCTGGCCCAATTACAAGTGAACCTTTGATAAATTTTGTCGATTTATCGCCATCGGTATTTGACCAAACGGTGGCACTCGTTGGTGGAGAGTTAGTCATAGACACCACCGATCTGTTTGTTGGGAGTGGCCGTATTGAGCTTGGCAGTGCAGGAGCCAATAGTTTTGTCGGATTAGCTTCCAATGCTCAAGGCTGGGAGCTGAACTACGATCAGACTCAAGAGTTTCAGGATATTCAGATATTTGACTCATTCATTGGTAGTGATGACGGTGGAGCAATTCAAATACAGGGCAGAAATATAATTCTGTCAGCGGGTAGTAGCATTCTATCTGATAACTTTGGTTCGCAAGCGGGAAAGACCATTACCATAGTCACATCTGAAAATCTTACTTTACAAGAGGACTCTCAAATATTTACAGTTGCTTTTGGGGATGGAACTTCTGGTGATATTGATATTCAAGTTGGGCAATCTCTGGAAATCAACGGGCAGGACTTTAGAACCTTAATAGCTAGTTTTGCTGAAAGCGATGGTGATGGTGGCGATGTCACTGTAAAAGCAGCAGAGATACTTATTGAGGGTACAAGCGGAATCGGTACTCAGACTAGGGATACCGGTAACAGTGGTAACCTTACCCTGAAAGCAGACAGAATCTTGATTGAGGACGGGGGTTCCATCTCTGCTTCAACTCGTGGTGCTGGAAATGCAGGAAATTTGACTGTAACTGCTGACCAAATAGTTCTGCAAGGAACAGAGTTACCAAATGGTACTAATCCCAGTGGTCTGTTTTCGCAGGTGATTTTCCAACCAGGAGATACAGGCTCGAGAGGCGATGGCGGAATAATAACTGTCAATGTCGGTGAACTCACTCTTTTAGAGGGTGCTCAAATTTCTACTGCCGCTCGAGCCGATGGAGCAGGGGGAGATTTAACTATTAATGCTCAAGGTGGTTCTATCCTGCTCAGTGGCACCGCCCTTGAAGCCACTCCTCTAGGTGGCAGCAGCGGCATCTTCACCTCTGCAGAACCTGGCTCTACCGAAGCAGGCGGCGACCTTACCATCAACACCAGTCAACTCACCATCGAAAACGGAGCCAAAGTCTCTGCCGATACCCTGGGCGACGGTCCTGCAGGTACCGCCACCTTAAATGTTGATCGCCTCATCATTCAGGGTGGTGGCTTACTTCGCTCCGGCTCAATCCAAGCAGATGGCTCTCCTCCGCCAGCTGGTGATGGCAACACCCTCACCGTCAATGCCACCGAATCCATCGAAGTCTCTGGCACCGGCACCATCGGCACCGACTTCCCCGTAGACAGCGAAATTGTCGCCGCCGCTGAAGGCACTGGCGATGCCGGTCAGCTAAATCTCTCCGCTCCGCTCCTGCTCATTCGCGATGGCGGCAACGTCCGTACCAACTCCCTCCAAACCTCCGGCGGTCAAATTATCATCCAGGCCGATGTTGTTCAGCTGTTAGGTGACGGTGACATTGTCACGGCTGTTGACCAGGGAGAAGGTACAGGCGGCAACATCCTGATCGAAGGCGACGCGGTTGTTGCCACAGGCGATAGCGACATTCTCGCCTTTGCCAATGAAGGCATCGGAGGCAACATCACCCTGCCCGCCTTTTTTGGCGATAACATTCAACCCAACGAAGAGATTACCAGCTTAGAAGACCTCAACGCCCTCGACAAAAACGGTCGAGTCAACGTCAACGCCACTGGCCAAATCGCCTCTGGTACCATTACCTTCCCTGACGTCAGCTTTATCGAAAACAGCCTGACCGAACTACCCGATGCTCCTATCGATACAGCTGCCCTCGTCGCCAGTAGCTGTATTGCCCCAGTGGCTCAACAAGGCAGCGGTCGCCTGGTGGTTACCGGCTCCGACAATATTCCCCAACAACCTGGCAGCAGCGGCATCGCTACTATCACCACAGGTACCGTCCGTAATGTCTCAAACGAGACGGCTGCATCAGAGACAGAAGACAGCTGGGCCATTGGTGACCCGATATCAGAACCCCAGGCTTTTTATGAATTGACCGATGGTCGCACTGTATTGAGTCGTCAGTGCTCATAACCCATTGATCGATCCTGCCTGATTGAATCCAGATATTCTCCCATAAACTACAGATGCGACGTCTGCCAAACGGTACTATGTTCCCTAACCCTCGTAAGTCACAGCTACGAAAACTGCTAGCGATTCTCTGCGTCGTTAGCTTTACAGTTTGCATTTGGACCAATGGATTGCTAACGCCGCACTATTCTGCCCAGGCCAATGATTTGCCCAGCCTGGTGCAGAGCGGTGTCGATGATTACAATGCCGGGGAGTATAGTCGTGCGATCGCAACCTGGCAACAAGCTCTAAATACTGTTGACCCAGACAACCTCACCCACCAGAGCATCCTCCTAGAAAATCTAGCCCGCGCCCATCGCCAAATCGGCCAGTTCTCCCAGGAGATCGACTATTGGGAACAGACCATAGAGCGCTACGAACAGCTGGAAGATTTGCAGTCCCTGGGACGTTCGCTGACCGAACAAGCCCAGGCCTACAATCAGCTGGGGCAGCATCGCCGTGCCCTGGCCCTGCTGTGTGGCGAGAGTATTGATAGCTGCAACCCAAGCAGTGCCCTACATATCGCCAGAGCATTTACCGATGTTGTAGGCGAAGCCGCTGCTCTCGGCAGTCTTGGTACAACCTATCGCCTCACGGGCAATTACGACCAGGCGATTATCGCTCTAAATCAGAGCCTGGCCGCTATCGAGGTAGCAGGCACGGATGACTTTAACACTCAAGCAGCCGTGCTCAACAGTTTGGGGAATACCTACGCCGCCCAGGCCCAGGTTAGCCGTCGCCGTGCCGAATCTGCTGCCCAGCGCGGCGACTTGCAATCTGCCGTGACTAGGTTAACGACCCAGGCAGATGAACAGACCCAGGAAGCCGTACAGTTTTTACGCCGTAGCTACGATGCTGCTCAAGCAAACAATGCAGTGGCTACCCAAGTTCGCTCGCTGCTCAGTTTGATCCCGCTTTATCAAAACTTGGGCCAGACAACCAATACAGTTCAGGCCCAGCAAACCGCTCGTGATCTGATTGTTGTCTTACCCGATTCTCAAGAAAAAGCCTTTGCTACGCTGACTCTGGCGGGTTATTTGGACCCTAACGCTACCCGCCAGTGCCCCAGTCAGACTGTTGTTAGTCAGCAAACTCAGCTGTTGGAAGGTGCGATCGCAATCGCCAGAAACATCCAAAGCTCTCGAGCGGAATCCTTTGCCCTCGGACAGCTAGGTAACCTATACGAACGTTGTGGAGAATACTCACAAGCCCTGACGTTAACCCAAGAGGCCCGTTTAGTTGCAGACCAAAACCGGTCTGCCCAAGATAGCCTATACCTGTGGGTCTGGCAGCAAGGACGCATTCTCAAGGCCCAGGGTAAGACCGATGCGGCGGCCTCAGCCTACACCCAAGCCATTGCCATTCTCGATACTATTCGCAGCGATATTCTCAACGCTAACCAAGAACTTCAGTTTGACTTCCGTGACCGGGTAGAACCCATCTACCGAGAATTTGCCGCCCTCAAGCTCAATAAGATACCTGCTTCCGTACCCGTTGCTGACAACAGCAAGTCTGTCGATACGGTGCTGGCCACGTTAGATTCTCTTAAGCTGGCTGAGCTACAAAATTACTTTGCCAACGACTGCGTAATTGTCGCTGGTGAGACTCGAGTAGATACCGTTAGCGCCCAATCGACCACCGCTGTCATCAGTACGGCTATCTGGGAGCAGCGTACAGCTGTCATCGCCAGCTTTCCCAACGGACAACAACAAATTGAGTGGATCGACGTTGATGAAAACACCCTGACCGATGAAGTCAATGAATTTCGCGTGGCTTTAGAATCGGGTCTACGCCTCACTAGGCGTAATAACTACAAAGCTCCATCCATAAAGCTGTATGGGCAAATCGTGCGTCCGTTTGAAGCCAAATTAAGCGAGCTTCAGATCGATTCTCTCGTATTCATCAACGATGGTATTTTGCGCAGTGTTCCCATGGCAGCTCTCTATGATGGAGAACAGTTTTTGATTGAGAAATATGCCCTTGCCACTACGCCAAGTTTGACCCTGACCGATCCTAATGCGCTCGATCGGCAAAATTTAAACGCACTGATCTTAGGATTGAGCGAAGCGTCCTATGTGAATGATCAACCCTGGCCCGCGCTCAATGCCGTTGATGAAGAAGTGGCGACTGTTAAAACTCAGTTTCCTGGCAGTAAAGTGTTAAAAAACGAAGAGTTTTCAGAAGCCAATCTACGTCAGGCATTACAGGAAGATAGTTTTCGCATTTTGCACATTGCTACCCATGGCGTCTTTGGAGCCGAGCCCAAAGATAACTTTATTGTGACTGGGCAAAAGATTGATGAGAAAAATCATAAAGCCATTACCATCAGTGAACTCGATACCCTAATTCGCAGCGTTTCGTCTGTTGATCGAGCACCCATCGATTTGCTGTCGCTGACGGCCTGTGAAACTGCGATTGGTGATAGCAGAGCCACACTAGGTTTAGCCGGTGTGGCGGTACGAGCGGGGGTAAGAAGTGCGATCGCATCCCTATGGGTTGTTGATGATGCCGCCACAGCCGACCTGATTACTCGTTTTTATCATCACTTGCTTGACCCTAATCTCAGCAAAGCGGAAGCGCTACGGGCAGCTCAACTGGAAATCATCCAAGCCAACGAATACTTTCAACATCCCTTTTATTGGGCTCCCTTTGTTCTAATTGGCAACTGGCTGTAAGGGACTGGCTTGAAAAAAAATACCCGTAGGTCGAGTTTCGACTCCGCTCAACTCTCGAAGCTAGCAGGTTGAGCGGAGTCGAAACCGGGTTGATCGGATACATTATTTAGCCGCATTTCTCTAAACATTGAATCAATATCTCCAGTTAGCTAATTGATGTAAAACTCCCCTTACATCCGCCAACAATGCGGGAATATAAGGGGAGTTCTTGCGTTTTAGAAGCGTATCTTACTCAGCTGATGCCAGTTAGCTGTAGACAAACTGGTTCGAATTCGCCAGGTGCAATCCCTGTACATTCTTAACAACACCAATCAGTTCGTCGGTACCAAAGAGGTTGTCCTTGTAGATATGGGTGTCATGACCGTTAGCACTAGACCCTAGGCGGTAGTTATAGCCTGCCGCTAGCTGAATCTTGTCAAAGCTGCTTTCAAAGAAGCCCTTCTTATCAAAGTCTGTAATCACCGCGTAGTCACTACCCACCGGACCACCATCATAGAAGACCTTTCCATTGGCTCCAAGAACAAAGACATCGTTATCAAAGGCAGACCCACTGGTGAGCGTATCAATTTCTCCTTTACCCGGTCTTAGATGAGCGGTGTTCACACCAATCAATCGGTCGTTGCCAGCTCCACCGACTAGGGTATCACTACCAGCTCCACCCACTAGAGTGTCATTGCCAGACCCACCGTTGAGGTAGTCGTTGCCAGTGCCGCCATACATCTTGTCATGACCTAGACCACCATACATGGAGTCTTTACCACCGTAGCCGTACATGGTGTCATTGCCGCCGTAGCCGTACAGCAGGTTGTTATAGTTGTTGCCTTTGATGACGTTGCTATAACTGTTTCCGTTTCCTCGGTAGGCACTGCCTGTGAGCGTTAGATTTTCCAGATAAGCCCCGAGTGTGTAGCTGATAGACGACTGAACGGTATCCACGCCTTGGAAAGAATACTCAATGACCTTATCAAAGGCGCTGTTAACAACGTAGGTGTCATTGCCATAGCCACCGTACATGGTGTCATTACCAAACCCGCCGTTGAGGTAGTCGTTGCCAGAACCACCGTACATTTTGTCATGCCCCAGGCCACCATGCATGGAGTCGTGACCGCCATAGCCATACATGGTGTCATTGCCGCCGTAGCCATACAGCAGGTTGTTATAGTTGTTGCCTTTGATGACGTTGCTATAACTGTTTCCGTTTCCTCGGTAGGCACTGCCGATAAGGGTTAGATTCTCCAAATAAGCACCGAGTGTGTAGCTGATAGACGACTGAACGGTATCCACGCCTTGGAAAGAATACTCAATGACCTTATCAAAGGCGCTGTTAACAACGTAGGTGTCATTGCCATAGCCACCGTACATGGTGTCATTACCAAACCCGCCGTTGAGGTAGTCGTTGCCAGAACCACCGTACATTTTGTCATGACCCAGACCACCATGCATAGAGTCGTGACCGCCATAGCCATACATGGTGTCATTGCCACCGTAGCCGTACAGCAGGTTGTTATAGTTATTGCCTTTGATGACGTTGCTATAGCTGTTTCCGTTTCCTCGGTAGGCACTGCCGGTAAGGGTTAAATTCTCCAGATAAGCCCCGAGTGTGTAGCTGACAGCAGACTTAACCGTGTCTACACCTTGGAGAGAATACTCAATGACTCGATCAAGAGTACTGTTAACGACGTAGGTGTCATTGCCATAGCCGCCATACATCCAATCATTACCAAAGCCGCCATCTAGATAGTCGTTGCCAGAACCACCGTACATCCGGTCATGACCCAAGCCACCATACATGGTGTCATTGCCAAAGCTACCGCTGAGGTAGTCGTTGCCGGTGCCACCATACATCTTGTCATGACCCAGACCACCATACATGGAGTCGTGACCGCCGTAGCCATACATGGTGTCATTGCCACCGTAGCCGTACAGCAGGTTGTTATAGTTGTTGCCTTTGATGACGTTGCCATAGCTGTTTCCGTTTCCTCGGTAGGCACTGCCGGTGAGGGTTAGATTCTCTAGATAAGCTCCGAGTGTGTAGCTGACAGCAGACTTAACAGTATCTACACCTTGGAAAGAATACTCAATAACCTTATCAAGGGCGCTGTTAACGATATAGGTGTCATTGCCATAGCCGCCATACATCCAATCATTACCAAAACCGCCATCTAGATAGTCGTTGCCGGTGCCACCATACATCCGGTCATGGCCGCTGTAACCATACATAGTATCGTTACCGCCGTAGCCATACATCTTGTCGTTAAAATTGGTACCACGTAGACTGCGGCGATAAATGAAAGGAAAGCCGTTGAAAGTGTTGTTGTCGCTGTAGATAGTGCCGTAAATGTTAGCCATGATTCTCCCTCAAAAGTGAATGGATGAGATGTTAGATGTTTTACACACAGTTCAGGGAACTTGAAGATGCTAAGAAAGAGAGTCTCTTACTGTTTGGCAAGTATCTTCTCGGGCCTTCAAACCAGCTCTCAACTGAACTATCTCAAGAATAGTTGGAGAGAAAATTTCAATCATCGGGTTTTCCTATAAGCTTCAACGATAAATTATGAGAATCCCTTTGCCGAAAAGTGCAAGTTTACTGATTTCGCTTTGTACCAGGATGAAGGCAGCGTAAGTAGCCATAGCTTGCAATGCATTCAGGGTAAGCATTACAAGCCATCTGCTTACAAGCAAAACCTCCATCTACTCAGGGTAAAAAAGGGGATACCCTGATTGCTTAGGGATAAGGGAGTGGCTTGAAAGTGAACCCATAGGTCGAGTTTCGACTCCGCTCAACTCTCAAAGTTAGATTGGCCAATGCAGCTCGCTAGACACTCCGTGGGGATCTAATCGCTTGCGTTCAAAGTTTCCCTTTAAACGGTTGGCTAGCATATTAGCTTGCTGAGTTCCTCGGCCAATTCGTCGATAATTCTGATTGGTGTCTGGCCCTAAACCGTTGTCCAAGACACGAACGACATTTTGAGAGCCTTCTTGACAGCAGGTGACCACTAAGCGAGAACAATTTTTGGCATATTTGCCGACATTACAGAGGGCCTCTTCTAGAAAACGCCCAATTTCGCGCTTTCGGTCAGAGTTTAAACCCTTTTCTACCATGGGTTCAAACGTTCTGATGTGGATTTTGATACTGTCAAAATGGGGAAATTCTTGTCGCTGTAGCGTGTGGTCATAGACTTCATAGAGCATTTCATGGAGGGGCTGTTCCAATCGGACGATCCGATTACCCTCTAACTGGAGACAACAGCTTTCTTCTACTAAGAACTCCTGCTGCATGGCTTCATAGATGCCGCGTAGCTCTTGATTAAGCGCTTCTAAATCATGGTGTAATGAAGTGGGTAAACTAGGATCTTCGGCTGTTTGTGATAGAACTATCGACAACTTTTGCAGAGGTCCGTTATGGATTTGATCGAAGGTGCGCTCTATTAATTGCTGTCGGTCTTCCAACCTTAGCCTTAGCTCATGCTGTGTGCGATAGGAGGGATATAAGGCTACACCATTCAAAAAGAAGGCGATGGCTGCGGGAACGCCCGGAATCCACCAGCCGAGGTATAGTAGCCCATAGCTTACAGCGACTATGGCTACTACCAAAGTCACAATGCTGACGAAGTAATAGGTTGCTTTGATTTTGAAGCGCACTAGGACAATGCCCAGTAAGCCCCAGCCGATAATCCAGCTATACTCCAACCATTCAGGCCACCCTTGTAATAAAGGGCGATCGTCTAGCACAGCGTTGACAATTTGACTGACAGTATGGGCCTGTAGCTCAATTCCTGTCACTAATCCAGGATTTATGCCATCAACGGCGGCTACATTGACAATATCTTTGATGCTTTGGGCGGTAACACCAATTAATACAATCTTATCTTTGAGCAGTGTCGGTGAGAAATCTCCGGCTTTGAATTCCTGATAGGTAATGATATTGAAAGCAGTAGAGCCGCTGCGAAAATTAATTAATATCTGCTCACCACCGGCATCAGTGTGGACATACCCACCAGTGTTGGGTTGAAATGGGGTTAATTCTAATGCCCCAAACCGCATGGCTGCCGGATTGCGAACACCATTCTCTAACATCAAGTCTGCTTGGGCTAGGTAACGTTCGGCCAGACGTAGGGTAAAGGAAAAACGATAGTTGCTGTGTTCATCCGTTGCACCTAAAAGACTGCGACGCACAAAGCCATCGTTATCTAACAGGGTGTCGACAAAACCAATGCGAGATTCTGGTGCACCTGCAGGAGGAGGAATACTACTGGGGGGTAAAATCTTGTTGATAACAATTAGATTATCTAGGGTTTGGATTGTTTGAATAAAGTCATCGTGACCGGGTTCTATGGGAATATCACGAAAGATATCCAGACCCATCACTGTAGGCTGATATTGGTTTACTTCAGTGAGTAGATCGGCAAGCACGCTGCCGGGTAGCGGATATTCACCAATGGCTTGAATGTCTGCTTCTGTAATGGCGACAATGGTAATGTGCTGATCGGTGGCTTCGGCGGGGCGCGATCGCAACCCAGCATCCAACGCCTGCCACTCAAAGGGCTGAAAAAAGCCCAGTAGCCTAGCTGCAACGACAACACCAACAATCGGCAGACCGGGAAGTAGTCCCCGGAAATCGTCAATCAATCGCTGTTTGAAGAAGCTTGCTCGCATTTAATCCAACAGCCCCTCCTGGCGTGCCCGAATTTCCGTTTGAATTCGCATATTTTTACCCTCATCTGGGTAAACCCCCAGCGCATCCTGCACACGGGTCCAATAGTGCCGTACGGTCCGCTCAGAGATACACATCTTTTCGGCAATCGTCTTATCTTGCAACCCTTCTTGAAACGCTAGCTGTAAAACTTCCAACCACTGTGGCTTAACCTCCAGCTTTACCCGCATCTCAGGTGGTGTATACACCAATCCTTGCAACGCCCATTCCACCTTGGTCAACATCTCTCGCATGGGAGCGCTTTTATCCGAGATGGTAAACCCCCCCCGATGCATTTCAATCGCAGGTTTCAGACGCACTAAAGAACGTACATGAGCGCTTTGCACAACAAGATTGAGTTCTGGATATGCTGTCATCAGGCTGCGCAATAGCTGAATGCCTACCTCTGTTTGAGCTGGCGTTTTGGCAGTAGTCGGAATTGAAAGATCCATAACGGCCAAGTCAGGTTGACCTTGCTCAATGGTTGCTTTAGCCGATTGAGCATCCTGGGCGGTCAAAAACTCGGTTTCTGGATATTCCTTTTCTAACAAACTGAGGGTACCTGCCAGGACAGCCTCATGATCATCCACAATTACAATTACATTCGGGTGCAGCTCTGATGTAATAGACATCGTCTAGTTACTCCAAATCAAGGTGGACTAGGGAACGGGCCAAGGACCAGTTAAACTCGAAACTCACACAGGTCTCGCCATAGGTAATCTGACAACGACCCGGCATAAAGAACTGAAATATTTGCTGAATTTGCTTCAGTTCTTTATGCAGTGATGGGTCATTCATGGTGTCTAGCGCCAGTCTATCCAAGCTGAGCCCTAATTTTGCTCTGTTCTTTATTTCTATCAGGTATAGGGATAGGCTCGCTGAGCGGGTGCCAGACTGCAATACTAATAAACACTGGCGAACGCACCACAGCACCATGCGCTGCTTATCGGGCTGCTGCTGTGGCCAGTCCGACGGCAGCTCTAAACTTAATTGAATCGCTTTCGGGTCGGTCCACTGTTTGATGATGTGCTGTAAGGCCAGCGGTAAACTTTCTTCTACAAACGGAGGCCATAGCTCGTTGCTCAGGCTCTCCAATGATTGGTTAAACGTCTGGGTCTGGGCTAGACAGTTTTGCCAGTGTTGAGCGTCTTCCGTAGACGATGCATCCATAGCGCCTAGCTCTTGCGATCGCATCAAAGCAAACGTCTGTTGCAGTAGCTGTTCTCGAATGACTTCAGACTGGGTGAGCAGCTGATGGCATTGGCGAGTGTAGAACCATTGCGATATCTGCCGTTGATACAGCAACCGACGCATAGAAAATACGCTAAATACGCTTATTCCTGCGGCAATAATGATCAGTACTTCAACCGTACTCAACGTTCACCTTTACCCTGCAGCCCCTAACGATGGAATCATCCTACGGGACACTGGCTAATGTGCGCAATTATTCGCAATTGAGACCGTCTATTCAGAACTGAGTTCGCTCAATCAGGAGCTGAGATCTCAGCTTCGACAAGTTCTAGATCATTCAATAAAGCTCTGCGCATCGTCAACACGTCTGGCTGTTGGCCATAGCCAAGGACTGCGATCGCATCGTACCAATAGCCAGCCCTGGCATAGATCTCTGATTTTTCCAAAGTCGTAGCGGTTGCAGGCATCGCGTTTCCTACCATCGGCACAAATTCCATCTCAGCCTGGTACACCAGGGCCGCAGCTGGACGGTTTGGATTACACTCCAGTACCAGTTGCCATATATAGCGTGTACCCGGTTCTAGCTCAACCGGCAGCTGATACTGAGTGATCCCTGGTTCATAGGTCAACATTTGCACATGCTCTAGCTCATAGGAACCCGCCGGACCCATGGTATAGAAACTAAACTCCACAGGGACAGGCTTTTCTTCGGGTAAGAACCACGTCAGCTGTGGTTGTGCATTGGCCGTAATCCCAACAAAACTATCAGGCGCAAAAATCCTGGGTGCAACGTCGCTATCAAAGCAGCTGTCATCGCCTCGGGTACCGCTTGTAGTGCTGGGAGATCGCGGTGCGGACGGGTTGACCGGCTGGAAATAGCGGGGAGCACCCGCCAGCGACGTAATAGGCGCTGAATCTTCAGATGTTACCTGTTGGTAATCGGCTTGCGCCATAGCCGTCAGATTACTAGCGACATAGATAAGGCCTATGACTTTTATCAGGGAACAGTAGTTCATTTTAATTCCACAACAAACAACACAACCAGCTGTGAATCTATAACAGGTGCCCAGTGTTAAATATATAAGACAGATCGAGGTAGTGGCTAATTTTTTTCTCTTATAGATATATTTTTCAATTCATATTTAGAGCCTCACAGACAAACTGTCCCTTAAGTGGACAGCCCTCGATTAGCGGCGGGTTTTGAACCCGGCGTGGGTCAAAGCCCCATGACCGAATCTTGGTACAAGAGCTGAGCTGAGTGGACAGCCCTCACTGAGCGGTGGGTTAAGTGGTCTTAGGGTAGTCAACAGTCATTAGTCAGTATTTTCCGCATACCCAGCCAGATTGCAGTACTACAAAACCTTCGCCTAGGATAAGGCGCTATCCTAAGGCTATTGGTCAACTGTTGATGGCAACTGCGCCTATGACAACCACAACGAACCGCACCATGACCCTGGAGGAGTACCTGAACTATGACGATGGTACAGATACTCGCTATGAATTGGTGGATGGAACTTTAGTCGATATGGGCGCTGAGAGCGATATTAATGTAGTCATCGGCAGCTTACTATTCTCAGTTTTTTTGCAATTTGCGCCCTACTACTGTCTCCGGCGTGGGACTGAGATTGCTGTATCAGGCACTGCTGCTAATACGCGCTATCCCGACTTTATGGTGGTGACCGAGGCGGGGGCAGCGGCCTTAGCGGGTAAAAAGCGCTCTTTGATTACCTTTGAGATGCCTGCCCCTGTATTGGTGGTAGAGGTGGTATCTAGTAGTGATACTAATCAGCAGTCTCGCGATCGGGATTACATAGATAAGCGTCAGGAATATGTACAGCGCGGCATACCGGAGTACTGGATCATAGATCCGGTGGAGGCTGTCATTTTTGTGCTCACGCGTGTTGATGGTGAGTATCAAGAACAGCGATTTACTGGGGATGAGTGGTTAGTATCGCCTGGTTTTTCAGAGTTAAAGCTGAGTGCAGTTCAGGTTTTAGGGGCTGGTTTATGAGGTAGGTGCAAACCAGCGACGGATGAGTTCTACCTGGAGTTGTTGTATGGCCAAAAATGTTGAAAAAAGGTGAGCTGTGATCGTTGTGCTTTGCCAAGTCAATCGGCCTTTCAGACGCTGCTAATATAAATGCTAAACTCCCATTGGCATAATGGTTTGCCAAAGATCGCAAACTGTCCCAAAACGTATCATTCAGCTCAGGACAGCGTTGAAGACCCACACCAATTTCATCCATGAGCACTACAGTAGGTTGTTGAATTTGCTCACTTATCTGCTCCATAAACTGCTCCAAATCACATGCGATTGGCACCGGTAGCCCCATTGCCTCTAGCAGGTAGCCTAGTAATCTCTCTCGATGAGCCATGCGCGGATCTTGAAAGTCCACAAATATCCACCGATAAATCTCTGGATTGGGTAGCCAGTTATTCCGCTGTCCCGGTCGTAGTCGCTCTGTGGGTGTCGTGGTAATCGTTCGCAGATAGTTCAGCAGAGACGTCTTCCCGGCTCGCTTTTGCCCAATAATCGCCGCATTTTGCAACGGATGAGTCTTGAACAGATTAAACAGACGCTTTACGATGCGCTGCCGCCCAAAAAACTGATGGGGCTGCGTAATCGGAGTGCCCACGGTAAACACAGACTCCGCCAACGGCACCGATATATCCCTGTTCTCACCAGAGGTGCCCGATTTTGAGCGAGAACGAGCTACTTTTTTGCCAGTGCTTCTACCACTCTGCGGATGCCGGTGACTACGTTGAGCAACGCCTCGTCCTGGTCGTCCCACTTGGTAACGGGCTTCCCATCTTTGGGTAGCACCTGGAGCTTGCTAAAGTCCGTGTCCTGCCAATCGCAGGGTTTCATAATAATTGGAATTACCCGTGCGTCGCCCTTCTCATGCCGTTCTATGGCCCACTGGGTTTCCTTTTCATAGCAATAGTTTGATGCGATAAACCGGGGTGTAATCAGCAGCAGAATAATATCCGCTTCGTTGAAATTATTTTTAATCGCCGCATCCCACTCAGCCCCTGCATCAATATCCCGATCCTGCCAGGCTTGAATCTTTCTTTTGCGCCGCAAAGCCGCCAGGTGTATGTATAACTCGTCCTTTAGCTCCTCATCTTTGTGAGAATAGGAGATAAAGACCTTAAGCGCAGAGCTAGCGGGGGATGTAGTTGTCATTTTGTCGATTTCAGGCAATTTGGACACAGGGCGCTGACCAATTATGTACTACGAATCAAATACCGTCAGGATGCATTCAGGATGGTTTAATGCCAGAGCACGTTATTTCACAGCTCTGTAACTGTTTCAGAAATACCGTTGGCTTCGACTTCGCTCAGCCAACAG
>NZ_JADEXP010000071.1 GCF_015207065.1 Leptolyngbya cf. ectocarpi LEGE 11479
CTATAAAGGTTGCGATCGCACTCCGCCGCTCGGCTCCTTCTGCTTCTAGATCCTCACAGTTGAGCAATATGGCCATGCGGCTCAGGCGATATTCGCGCTCACAGAGCGTCTGCAGTGTCTTTAACTGTTGCCAGTCTGTTGGTAAGGCCTCAGCCGATAGCTCTTGTAATTCCAGACTGAGGCGACGACAGGTTGCTAACGCCACTGTTCTTAAACTAGCCCCGGCCTCCCCGATGAGTTGAATCACCGGCAACAGGCTGTTGGCTAAACTCTGAGTCCATGCGTGCTCTATCTTGTCAATCAGGGATTGATGTGAGGGCACTAGCGGACTAGACGCCTGTACACTCCGCATCAGTGGCTGGAGCCGCTGATCTAAGTACTGCACCCCTGTTAGATAATGGAGAACGCGCTCATCAGTGCGCAGAGGGCTAGCAGTAAGCGCATTCCCAGCACCGATCTCAATGAGCTGATAGCGCCGTAGGGCCGCACTGGGGGTTAAAGCTCCCCAGGTGGCGTTTTCAAAGAGACTTAATGCCAAGCCAAGGGTGGGGTAAGCGCTGCCACCAGCAGCCTGACATAGGTTGGACCATTGCCCATCTAGCTCCATACCAGCACACAGCAAGAGAACATTTTTCTCAAACTCGGTGAGCCCAAAACATCGACTCAACAGCTCTAGGGCAAAGGGTTGTTCTGTGTAGCCGCCGTCTATTGTTTCTAGATCGGGTTCAGCTAGGTCGCTTTTTGTGCCGCTATGTTTTAATAGAGCCTGACGAACCTGAGCTAACGCCTGGGTCAGAAACTGTTGATTGGCACTGTGCCAGCTCTGGCGAGACTGTTGCAGGGCGGCTGTCATGGTTGATCGCCATCATTGACTAAATCCTGCAAATACTGAATGGCCTCTGTTGGAGACAGCAGCACAAACTCGCCGTCGCGGAGTAGCTCATACTGTCCCCCACGATAGCCATGGGCGGTAATCAGTTTTTTCTCAACTGCCAGAGTAGCCAGGGTATGGAGCTGGTTAACGCTAATTGCTTCGAGTTCTAGGTTCATTTTATGTTTGAGGATTTCAAGCTCGTCTGGCTGTTCGCCATTAGGTTCGGAAACGTCACTCATGACAGCTTATGTGATCACAACTCTCGGGCTGTTAAACCAGTTGAAGGTTTTACTTTTAGGATCGCTATCCACATCCAGCTGGCTATCAGCTCCGTCTACCTGCAGACGAATGAGATATTCTCCAGGTTTCACATTGTTAATGGGAATTGTTAGACAGTCGGTGTCCATTGTTCGCAAGGGAGCTTCAAACAGGTAGATGGCCGGAATCTCGATCGACCATTCATTCAGCGCAATCACAACTCGCTGGCTGGGTTTTACGCGTAAATGGGTCGATACCTGCAAGCGGCCTGTGCGAGGATCGTCGTCAATGCCTTCTATATCGCTTACTTGTACTGAGGTGACGGTGGGACACAGTACAAAAGGACAGGCATTAGAGGATACTGGGACAGCAGGCTGCTGTGACGGATAATGGATTACCTGTAAGGGTTGGATGCCGGCTTGAAGGGCCTGTGCTGGCACATCACCCAGGGATAGAATAATTTCAGTATCTGTAATACATTGGGGCACAACCTCAGTACTGCCAATTTTAATTTTGGTTCGAGGCCCTTCTAGTTGTTTTCCCACGACTCGCAAAATCGTATTCGCTTCGATGGGAAAGCGAGGGCCAGCCTGAGCCAATACCTTAGTGACTATAGGCTGATAAGCAAAGGGGGAAATAGCTAAGGATGATTCTCGTACCGGTAGGGCATGCTGAGCGGATAGTTGACCATCAATGACCACAGCCATTACTTTATAGACCAACGATAGGGAGTAAGGAGCCTGAAAAAAAGTAGACCAGATTTTTGACAGCTCATCCGTATCCATGTCCACGGGGTTAATGGTGATTTGGTGTGGATGGTGGGTCAGATCAGACTCTGCTAAAAAAGCAGCATCCCCAACAGCGGCGTCAATCATATCGGTGGTTAGTACGGTGTTGTCGCTGAGCAGACGAACAATACTGCCTAACAAACGCTGGGGCTCTAGCTCTGTATCATTCCCATAGGCGCTGAGCATGTAGTACAGATCTAACGAAGACTGTCGGCGGATGGGGCCTTTTTTGGAGCGAAAGGCGGCGGTGTCGCTATTGCGCAGAGCACTGTTGTGGGCGACCTGATATAGGAACATGTTAATCCCCGACTCGGGGGTGCTACTGCCAATGCTATTGGGCTTGAGAGTGGTGACTCTGGCCCCGTCAACATCGCGCTGAATCGCACCCTGTAACAGCCGCTGTAGGGTGGCGGTAACGGTTGCGATCGCAAGATGATTACTCATTCAGCAGTTATAGGTATTGATTAAAAATAAAGACAGCAGTAAAACCTGTACTGCTATAGAGATGCCCACTTAAACACTTAAATTCAACACAGCTTGTTCAATTGATGCACGTCCGTATTTTCCGGCGTCTGACAAAGTATCAATAAAACAAGTTGTACTTAATTTTAGTTTTATTGATACTGGCAGTTGTTTCTAGGGAAAACAAAATTCAAGACATTGAATCAAGTACTGCTGCTACGCAGTATTTTTTATCTTCTGTTAGAAGAAACGGGCAATCTCTTACAGTCGATACATCAAACATTACCGATTAATCCGGACGGAGGATAGCTAGTATGGCCTTAGACTACTTTGCACCAGGTGTGTACGTCGAAGAGGTAGACCGGGGTAGTCGCCCCATTGAGGGCGTCAGCATGAGCGTTGCTGGGTTCGTTGGCTTTTCTGAAGATGTACGAGGAGATGCCGAACTGTTTGAACCGATGATGGTGACAAACTGGGCTCAATATCTAGAGTTTTTTGGTAAACCAGGCTCCGATGGCTTTACTGATTTTGGTGCCTATCTTCCCTTTGCTGTCCAGGGTTGGTTTCTCAATGGGGGTGGCCGTTGCTGGGTCGTGAGCATTGGCACTCAGCTTCCGGGCTCTCCCAAACCTGTACCGGCTGAAAATGCGACCAAGCTAATTACATCTAGCGGTAAACCCTCTCTATCGTTTTACCTAAAGTCATCTGAGTCAGAAGCAGGGACACTGGCCCTACCCTCTAGCGCTGGTCGTCTCACAGTCAGTGTTTTAGACGGAGAGCCTAAACCCCTGTCAGAGGATGCTCCAGAGGATGCTGAACCCCCGATCAATAATGGTGAATATTTCACCGTTGTCGTCAGAAACGGTGATGAGATTCTAGAACGCTACGATCACCTCAGCATGAATCCAGATGTGGAGACCGCACTGGCGGATTATGCCGTCACTATGCTAGAGCCGTCCGACTATGTTGTCATCGGCGACATCTCCCAATCTGGCCAAGCGCTGTCTCGGCGGCCTGCTAATGGTTCCTATGAGATTGCTCCTCCGCCCTATGTAGGTGAACCCGACCGCTTTAATCGCGATCTCCAGGGCAACCGCGATGACCGCACCGGCATCCAAGGTCTTTATGAGATTGACGAAGTCTCTATGGTAGCCTGCCCTGATTTGTTATTAGCTTATGAAAGAGAACTCATCGATCTCGATCAGGTGCATGGTGTCATGGAAATGATGCTAAGTATGTGCGAAAACTCTTTCCCTGGCCCGGCCTATCGTATGGCTGTGATCGACCCTCCGCCGGTAAAGCCTGGCAAGAGCATGGCTCCAGTAGAGCCCAGTCGTCAGCGCCCAGCCGATGCTGCTAAATGGCTGAGTATGTTCAATCGACGCTCCATGTTTGGGGCCACCTACTACCCCTGGATTAAGGTAGCCGACCCTCGTAATGGCGGGCGTCCTAAGCTGGTCCCCCCCTCCGGACATATGATGGGAATCTGGTGTCGCACTGATGAATCTCGGGGTGTGTTCAAAGCACCAGCAAATGAAACCCCTCGGGGGGTGATTGGCCTAGCCTACGAGACCAATATGCGGGAACAGGAACTGCTCAACCCCCTAGGTGTTAACTGTATTCGTAACTTCTCCAGCTACAACCGTGGTCTCAAAGTGTGGGGTGCGCGTACCCTGGTTGAGCCCGACAACGTGCAGTGGCGTTATATCAGCGTGCGACGACTGCTGAGCTATATTGAAAAATCTATCGAAATTGGCACCCAGTGGGTGGTGTTTGAGCCTAATGATCCTGACCTTTGGGCTCGAGTGAGTCGCACTGTGAGTAACTTCTTAGAACGGCTATGGCGCGAGGGAGCCTTGTTTGGGGCATCTCCGTCAGAAGCTTTCTATGTCAAGTGTGATGGTGAACTCAACACCCACGACACCATTATGTTGGGTCGTCTGTATGTGGAAGTTGGTGTCTGTCCCGTGAGACCTGCAGAATTTGTCATCTTCCGCATTAGCCAGTGGGCACCTAATCAGTAGTATCCCACAGTGTCCTAAATCCCCTCTTCGGAGGGGATAAGCATCAGTCTACGTATTCAGAATTTTAAGGAGGTAACCTGATGGCTGATCTAAATAAGCCAATTGCCCCGAGTAGTTTTTACCTGGAATTTTCCGGGGTTTGCGAAGGGGAGAAGTCCGTTTTCAAAAATGTCAATATTCCTGACTATACTCCTAAGGTCCAAGGTGGACAGCAGGCCATTGGGACCACCAAAGGTGGCAAAACCATGTGGCAGGTCAACTCAGCTGGTTTTGAAGGACTGTTCACGTTTGACTGTGTCTGTATTGCCAGCGGCGATGGCGACAGCACCAGTAAAAAACTCTATGAGTGGTTCGAAAACTGCCTACCCGCCTCTAACGGTGGCAAAAGCAAATGGGGTAACAACAAAAAGGAAGGCAGCATTACCGCCTACGATACTGATGGCCAAGAAATTGCTAAGTGGCAGTTTGTTGAGTCCTGGCCTTCTAAGTATAAATGTGCCGATCTCGATGTAACGGCAGATGCTTACATTGAGGAGACGTATACCATTACTTGCGAGAAATTTAATCGGGTAATGTAGTTGGAAAGCTAAGTCAAAAAAGAGAACAGTCAAGAGAGTATCGTTATGGTTCAATATCTAACAAATTCAAAGTTCTACTTCGAGATTGATGGTGTGACCGGGCTGTCGGTTAAAACCTGTACCGGCCCGGAGATTGAGCTGGAGGTGGCCGGAGGAGACGCTGCCATTGGTGTCACCAAGAATGCCATCACTCAAACTCAATCGACCATTGGTGGCGTGAAATACAACAGTACTGTTACCCTGACCTATGTGGCTGGTAACGAATCCGACCAGAAAAAATTATCGGACTGGTACAACGATTGTCATCCTGATACCTATTCAGGAGGGGGGTCCAAAGCAATGGACAGTCGCAAAACAGGTTCGCTCGTGATCTATGATCCTAACGGTAGTGAAGCGATGCGCTATAACTTTATTGACCTGTTCCCAGGCACCAAAAAACAGATTAGCAGCCTTTCTGTTGACAGTGGTGGCAACTTGGCCGAAGACACGCTGGAGCTGTATTTTACCCAAGTTGTGCGAGCGGCTTAGCGCAGATGATATTCCCCGAGATTTTAACCAAGGCCCGTTTTTATCTGGAACTCAGGTTGGACGGCAGTGTTGATCTAATTGACGGTTACTTCATGGAGTGCAATGGCTTTCAGCGATCGCAAGAGGTGATTGAAATCTGTGAAGTAACCCCTCAGGTCTGGGGACAACAGGGACGTAGCCACGGTCACGTTGTCCGTTCTAAAATTCCGGGCAACAGTTCCTATACCAATATCACCCTCAAACGAGGGTTAACGGTATCCACCGCCTTTTGGGATTGGATGGATACCATTGGGGCAGGTAACTGGGCTGACCAACGGCGCAATGGGGCTCTGTGTATCTATGGACAATCGGGCTTAGAACAGTTTCGATTTGAGTTTACGGGTGCTTGGCCGGTTAGCTACAAGATTTCGGATCTCGATGTGAAAGGCGCGGAGCATAATGTCGAGGAAGTTGAGATCGCAGTAGAATCACTCAAGCGAGTGTCTGATAGCTGGATGCTGGGGGCGGCTGCACTGGGTGTGGCGATGAGTTAGTAGGCCAGTTTGATTTTGTTTTTAGATTGATAGACTGATGGTAGCTGTTCAACTGAGTAATAATTTGGGGCTAGCACCGCCGAAAGCCAAGCCCTCCATTCAACCCATTGAGCCATCATCCGGGTCACCGGGTCCAAATGTGGATAATGGAGACTCTCAAACCCATCCACAGGTGAGTGCGCCCTCGGGTTTACAAACCGAGTTCGCCTTTGAATTACCAACGGGTTACCTTGATGAGCTGGGGCAGATTCACCACCGAGGAGTCATGCGCCTGGCCCGTACCGTCGATGAGATTGAACCCATGTCTGATCCGCGAGTGCAGGCTAACCCGGCTTATGCCACAGTCATTATTTTGTCACGGGTAATTTTGTCACTGGGTACCCTGCCTGAGATAAATCCTAGGGTAATTGAACAACTATTTGCGGGAGACCTAAACTACCTGCAGAAATTTTATAGAGAGATTAATGGACTGATGGAGTAGATGCATGATGACGCAGTTAAATCCCAGGGCTGGGGCTGAACAGGCAACGTTTTTACCGCCCACTGGGTCAGTTTCTAATCCGGCGGGATTTGTGGCTCCGGCCATTGTTCAAAGTAATCATACCCTAGAGGTAAAGCAGATGATGGCTCAGGTGGCGGTCAAGCTATCGCACAATCCGATGGCGATGGAAGAATTTTGCGATCGCATCCACCAGCTCCTCCGTGACGACATCCAAACACAGCAAGAACGATCTTGCAGGAGACGCCGCTGATGTTCAATGAAATATTGACCGCCAATAATCTAGTCTCATCCGTTGCCGGTGATCTGTTTGGTGACAGCCGCTCATCAACGTCTAACGCCGCCGACTATGTTACCAGTAACCGATTTTACGTCGAAATTGAGAGTAAAATCACCGCTTGTTTTACCGAATGTGGTGGACTGGGCGTGCAGATCAAAAAAGAAACCGTTGCCGAAGGAGGCTTAAATGACCAGCAGCGAATTTTGCTTGGAGCCCCTGAATTTTCCGATGTCACCCTTAAGCGCGGCCTCAGCGGCAATCAAGTTTTCTGGGATTGGCTCAGTGCACTATTTCAACCCCGCACCTCAGGTACCGGACTCAACCAATACCGCCGCAACATTAACATTTTGGTCTTTAACCAGGCCGGACAAACCCAGCAGTGTTGGACTCTGATTGGTGCTGTTCCAGTGGGCTGGCAGGCCCCGTCCCTACAGGCGGACGGCAATGCCGTTGCCATTGAGGAGCTGACATTAGCTTACGAGGGATTAAATGTCAGCTTTGGTGGCAGCGGTGGGGGTGCCACCATGCTGAAAGACCGCTCGGACACTGGCTACTTTGCCAGTAAGTAATCCATGGCAAGCCAGCTGGGTCATGATTCGCCGTTAGGCGCATTTCATAACTTGGGCCATAGAGTCCAGCGACGTTCGCTGGGAGCGTCATCGCTGACGATACTTGATCTCAAAACGTTTTATCCCTATGGGTTTCCAGCCATTGCCCCGGAACGTTCTGTAAGCGAGGCACAGCCTAGCAGTTCGGACGACAACACTGTTGCCCGTCAGATCGATACGTCAGCCCCATTTCGTACGAGTCTACAACGTTACTTTAAGCCGGAAACCAGCGCTTCACTAAAGGGAGAAACAGCAGTATCTAATCGGGCAACAGCACCAACAGCGAATGTAGAAACCACTCTTTCTCAGAATACAGAGCTAATATCTGAGAAGCATACTTTACAGCGTTCAACTATTGAGGATATTTCAGAACCTGCGTCTGACAGTTTCCAACTATCAGGGACTGATACTGCCGATATTGTCGGCTCAATCCAAAATAAGCAGCCATCGCCATCTACTTCCCAGATTTTAGTCGACAACCATAGCGAGATTCAAAGAACAACAGACTTAACCAATGGACAAATTGACAGACTGCCCATTGACTCACCGATTGTTGAATCCAATACACCCGCTTTAACTCAGCAGCCGTCGGCGGCTTCGATCAATATTAACGATTCAATTCAGAGTCTTCGGGCACCATTTGCGTCGGTGCAACGCTCTGACGAACAGCTTACTCAAAGTGTTGCACAGTCCTCTAATGCCAACATTCAGCCAGACTCAAGTTCTAAACTACTGGTTCCTTCAAGTACATCGCCTAGCCTTGATGCACACCCAGCTCTACAGCCTGATCCACCTGTTCAACGATTGCATGAGTCAACAGATGGTTCCGCAGATGGTTCCGCGTCTTTATCTCCTCCAAGCCAAAATTTAGCTGCTACATCAGCATTAGAACCAGACCCAACGTTGCAGCGTCAGTCAGACTCAACCGCCGCCGCTATAGCTGCTCATCCGGCTACACCGCAGACCGAAGCTATTCAAAGGGTTACTGAACAGAACAATACAGCGTCAGAACCGCTATCTAGCTCCGAAGATTTTTCCTATCAGCCTAGCACTCATAATAGCAGCGACTCTGTATCGACTGGCCCATTGACTGGTTCGATGCAAAACTCTCAACAACCTGAGCCTGTTTCTGGTCAACTGGATCTATCTCCTAAAATTCAGGCTAAGCCAAATCAAACACTATTTAGCTATAGCTCATCTAACTCAAGTCCAGCTCAACAGCAGTCTAACCTGGCTTCTGAGAATTTCGGATCAAACCAGCCGTCAATATCTTCGGATCAGATTGAAGCAAAGCAGGGTATAGCTAAAAAGCCGGATTCTCAGAAGCAGACTATTAATGAGCAAGCTGCGATCGCACCCACTCCATCAACCACAGCACAAACATCTTCTCACACAGAGATTCAACGGTTTCCAAACCTAAGCGGTCCAGATATCAGTCCTAAAAGGACTGACCGATCACCCTCTGTACCGACCGAACCATCATCAGCAACAGAACCGCTCACGGTTGACTCTCTCAGTATTCAATCCGGTGATAGTGCGCATCAGGAAATTCAACGTACCGCTGATACAGCTCAGTTAACAGAATCAACCATTTCGACAACAAACCAAACACAAATAGCTCCAGTTCCTGATGTTCGGAGTCCAGTCAAGGTCACCTCGTCCATCGTTCAGCCTGATGCTCAGAGTCCAGCAAAGGTCACCTCGCCCATAGTTCCGTCCATGACTGCTGCTGATCCATCTATCGCTAGTGTGTCAATTCAACGGGCTGCTGTAACTCAGCCAGCCCAATCAGCGTTTTCAGTATCACTCTCGGAGCAAGTCAACCCATTAGCCGATGTTCAGAGAGCGTCAGAGGCAGCTTTGCCTCTAGCTCAGTCTAGACTAACTTCAGAGAACTTGGATCAGGTTCAACAGCCGACTAATATTACCTCTGAAGATTCGGTCAATGCTGTGACCAACCCGGTCGCAACTAACATAGCCGGTTTGGCTCAAAGGATGGCTGAGTCATCCATCTCAGAAACGCCAATCTCAGAAACGTCTATACCCAATCTCTCCGATACTTCTGGTCAAAACTTTGATAACAACCAGCAGACTACTGAAGCAGCTGCACAAGCTATTGGTAAAGTGCCTCCGCAGTCAGTCAACTCTGTGCCGCCAGTTTCTAAATCAAACGGTAACGGTGAGTCCTCAGAAATCGCTGATTCTGTTCAGAGATCTTCAGGGGGGATTGGAGAGGAGCAGAACACAGTTGAAAGACTGAGTTCTCAGGAACGGACGAATGCGATCGCACCGTCCTCATCAACCAATCAAATCTCCTCTAATATTGAGATTCAAAGATCTTCAAATCTCAGCGGTCCAGATACCGGTTCTAAAGAACATAACTCATTATCATCTCCACCAATCCCTCAGCCATCATCAGAAACTGAATCTATCACTCCCGATCCCATCAATGAGGAGCCCACTGCTGCTGCAAACAATTTAATTCAGCGTGAGACTATAGATTCATTTACTGTTGACCCTGATAATGTCCAGTCCGCTATCAATTCAAATACCGAATCTGTCAGTCAGTCTACGGTAGAGTTATTACAGAGCAGCAATGATTTATCTAGTGGTAGCACATCTGAGTCTCATCAGAGCCAGTCAACATCATCAATCCCAGATACAGTTCAACGAGCAGTCAACCATAGTTCCCTTGCACATAAGACGCTAGGCCCCTCTAGCCGCAACCCGCTGCCGGTATTACAGCCGCTAGGTGTATTACAGCCACTGCCATCATCGCTAAAAATAGATAAGCCGGTTAGCCCTTCCTCAGCTTCATCTCAGTCCCAGTCAGGTACGATTCAACGACAGGTTATTCCCAGAGAGGGGGCCAACCTTGAGTCATTAGTCACTGGCCTCGCCAATAGTCAGCAAGAGTCTTCTATCACTCAACAAAATACT
Organism: Leptolyngbya cf. ectocarpi LEGE 11479; assembly: GCF_015207065.1. Lineage (GTDB taxonomy): Bacteria > Cyanobacteriota > Cyanobacteriia > Phormidesmidales > Phormidesmidaceae > Leptothoe > Leptothoe ectocarpi. The sequence continues at coordinate 10,373 of NZ_JADEXP010000071.1, forward strand.
CAAAAGCCGAATGGCACTGAATTAAGGCTGGTGGGCGGTGCTGCCAAGATTCAACGCCAGCCCTCTGAAACTGACAGCTCTATTCCGCAGCACGCTGATAGCATTCCGAGTGAGTGGTCTAATCTAGAAGACCTGGTTACCCATCTACAGAAGAGCAATACCTCTAACCATGCGGCAGCTAAAACAGCCTCTTCTGACCAACCCAGTGGCAGTCAATCTACCGTAAAAGCACCACCACCTAAGCAAACAACCCAACCAGTCAAACTAGATAAACCAGCCAATGTCACCGTTCAACGCCAGATAACCAACCCACCACCTGCAACAAAGCCAACCATTATACAGGCTTGCAAAGATACCTCTTCTAACACTAACTCGGCCAATGCTGACGAACAAACTGACGAACAAACCGCCGACAGCCATAACTATAGTCAGTATGTTGAACTATTAGCTCAGGAGGTCTATAGTCTACTGCGCCAGAGACTCTCGCTTGAACAGGAGCGTCGAGGTCCTAAATATCCCAGATAGATCTGGCTTATAGCCCTATAAAAAACAATAGATAAAACCATGAGTAAATTTGTTAAAGCTAAGCTCATTGCCCAAGGCGGCGGTAACAATATTGAATTTATGTTTAACCCTACTGAACTCAGCTTTAGTCGAAAGATGAATCTGAACTCTGGCGGCGGTGCCCGAACAGATGAGGGAATCCCAAAAGTTAGCTTTGGTTCTCCAGAGCCCTACTGTATCACCGTTGGCGGGCTGATTTTCGATACCTATGAAACTGGAGAGAATGTGCTCGATAAACATGTCGAAAATTTCCGTCAGGCCGTTGAGTTTTTAGATAGTGCAGAACGACCACCCATGTATATCTTCACCTGGGGAAAGCAAGAGTATTTGCGCTGTTTTGTCCAATCCCTTTCCTATAAGCTGACCATGTTTTTACCTGATGGTACCCCTGTCCGAGCAACGGTGGATGTTACCTTGCAGGAAATTGGTGAGACCAGTAGCTCGGGCAATACCGGTACGCCGAGTCGTGGGAGTAGCAGCCGTTAGGGGCGTAAAAATACGCAGGATCGATTATTTTTGGTTTCTATCAACCCGTAATTGCCTGCATGTTCTCCAGAGAACACGCGATTAGAATCAAGTTTTATTTATAAGAAGCTATTATATGGCTGCCACCAAGTTCGTTGCTACGCCTACGCTCAAAATTGATGGCAAAGCCGCCTCCAGTGAACTTATGGAGGATATTTTACAGATTGTAGTTGAGGAAAGCCTACATCTGCCAGGTATGTTTACCCTGGTCATTCAAAATGACTACTATGCTGGTGAAGAGAAGCATCAGGTCTGGAAACACGAGAAACTTTTTGAGATTGGTAAATCGATTGAAATTGGGTTTTCAGCTAGTACCACTGAGTCCGATGAGTTTGATGATGAGAATAAAGGCAATGTGATCACAGGGGAGATCACGGCCATGGAAACTCATTTTACCAGCGAAGCCCAGGCTCCTATTATTGTGCGTGGTTATGATGTCTCCCATCGTCTACATCGGGGGCGTCACAGCCGATCGTTTCAAAATAAAACTGATTCTGACATTGTTAAATCCATCGCCTCGGAAGTTGGTATTGCGGTGGGCAAAGTGGATGCTAGCGGCGGCCCCTACGGCTATGGAGATATTGGTGGCTCCAGCGGCTATGTGTTTCAACAGAATCAGACCAATATGGAGTTTTTACGAGAGCGAGCTGCCCGCCACGGATTTGAGCTATTTGTGCAAGATGGCAAACTCAACTTTCGTAAACCTACTAAAGACAGCACCCTCTCCCTAGAATGGCTACAGGATATCCACAGTTTTCGCGTCCGGGTAAGCAGTGCCGAACAGGTGAAAAGTGTAGAGGTGCGGGGATGGGACTATAGCCGTAAAGAGGTGATTGCTGAAACCATTAGCAAAGCCCAACAGGTTTTAACGGATACTGATAGTGGCGAAGGCAGCACAACGGTCAGCAGCTTTGAGGGTAAACCCAAAACGCCCACATTGATCATGGTGGACCAGCCAATTTCTCAGGCGACAGAGGCCAAAGCCATGGCCCAGGCACTCTATGATGAAGTGGGTGGAGAGTTTGTCCAGGCAGATGCTCGTAGCGAGGGCGATCCCTCCATTCGTCCTGGGCGGGTGGTGAAGCTAACCGGCATGGGTAAGTATAGCGGTAGCTACTATGTCACCGAGACTCGCCATGTACTCCATGAGCGCATTTACAAAACTGAATTTAGCGTCAGAGGGCTACGCGGCGGCGATCTGCTCCAAACGTTAGAAACTAAAAATACCCTACAGCCAGGACAGACACTGATTGTGGGCATTGTGGCGGACAATAAGGACCCGAAGGGCTGGGGGCGAGTAAGGGTAAAGCTCCCTACCCTTACAGAAGAGCACATGAGCAATTGGGCGCGGGTAGTATCGGTGGGGGCAGGTCCCAGTCGAGGGATTGACTGGCTGCCGGAGATTAATGACGAAGTCCTGGTGACCTTTGAGCATGGGGATATCCATCGACCTTATATTCTGGGTGGGGTATGGAATGGGAAAGATGCACCGCCGGAGAAGACAGAAGAAACTATTGTTAATGGCAAAGTCCGTTTGAGAACTCTAAAAACCCGTCTGGGACATACTCTCCAGTTTGTGGAAGAGGATAAGGGGGATAGTAAGCAGGGGGTCTATTTAACAACAGTGGATAAACACCAGCTCCATCTAAATGATACCGAGAAGTATGCAGAGCTAAAGACTAAGGACGGCCATCAGCTGACGTTGGACGATAAGAATAAGAAGATAGATCTAAAAACTAAGGGCGGTCATCAAATCTCGATGGATGATAACGGAAAAAAGGTGGATATTATCTCTACCGGCGGTCTAAATGCAAAGTCGGGCAAGAGTGGCAAAAGCGACAAGATCAATATTAATGGTGGTGAGATTACGCTAACGGGAGCGACAAAGATTACGCTGAAGGTGGGTAGTAACAAGATTGTGTTGAGTAATACGGGGGTAGATATTTCAGGAACTCAGGTAAATGTCAAGGCGAATGCGACAGCAAAGGTGGAGGGGGCGATGGTGGATGTCAAGGGAAAAGCGACGGTAAATGTGCAGTCTTCAGGGATGACAAAGGTGGCAGGGAGCTTGTTGAAGTTGAATTAACTGGAGATCAATTATGGGAATTCAAGTTGTTGCAGGAGCTATGCTTAAATGTCCATTTGGCATCGCTCCCAGTGTTTTAAATGTTTTACCTAAAGGTCTCCCTGTCATGGCATCTGGCCCTTTAGCTGCGACCATTATGGACTATGCTCCCATCGTTAATATCCCTCCCTTTGGCATGTGTAGCTCCCTGGCCAATCCCACAGTTGCTAGTGCTACAGCGGCTGCTTTGGGTGTGCTGACTCCGATGCCCTGTGTACCTGTTATTCCAGCACCCTGGGCACCGGGCTCACCTATCGTACACATTAATAATTTTCCAGCTCTTAATAACAGTTCAAAGTGTATGTGTACCTGGGGTGGGGTGATTTCTGTTATGAATCCTGGCCAGTTTACAGTTCAAATTCCCTAGCTCCGTGCTCTCTTTAGCGACTTCTTCCCTTGCCTGCTAATATGTATCACCAATCGGGAACTCTCAAGGAGTAATTATTCCCAAGCAAGCCATGGGGCCATAATGGCAAATACTCTTTCCAAACCCCCTCAACAGCAATTAAAGCTTCCAGGTATTTTGGGTGGGTTAGGTCCGTTAGCCCATATTGAGTTTGAACAACGCTTGCTGCACCAGAGTGCGCGTCGGGGAGCACAGTGTGACCAGGACCACCCCAATTGGGTAGTCCTCAGTGCTGCCTCAACGCCAGATCGAACCCAAAGTTTGTTGGGCACCGGATCAGACTGTTTGCCCCAGCTGGTGCGTAGTGCTTCCTGGCTAGAAAATATAGGTGCAGATTTTCTCGTTGTTACCTGCAACACAGCCCATGGGTTTTACCCTATGGTTCAGTCTCAGATTGGTATTCCTTGGCTCCACATGATGGAGGCGACGGCCGCTTATATTGCTCGCTGCTTTCCAGCTGTGCGGCGAGTTGGTGTGTTAGCGACGGATGGAACGTTGCGATCGCAACTTTACACCACTAGCCTAGCCCAGTATGGGATCTCTCCCATTTCACCTCCCCTAGGATCTACCATTCAGCACCGCGTCATGGACTCAATTTACTCGCCTGACTGGGGAATAAAATCTGGTGGTGTCTGGGTTTCAGACCTAGCCCTGATCGAACTCATCGTTGCTTCTCGCTGGCTAGCAGACCAAGGGGCGGAGCTGATTATTGCCGGATGTACCGAAATCTCCATCGGTCTAGCCAAACTCAGTCAGCTGCCCATTAACTGGATCGACCCGCTCGATATCATGGCCAACCTTACCCTCGATCTAGCCTATGGAGTGGTTCCAGCTCCATCCGTTGTGTCAGCCAAACATTTCTCATGATCAATCATTCGTTACTACGACTCCCCCCATGGATATCGCATGTCTTGATCTTAACGGTCCTGGTTCTGGTCTGCGGATTATGTCAGGTCTCTATTTTTAGTCACCCTGCTTTAGCCAATTCGGTTACCACGTTTCAGCTAGGCAGTGAGGGAGATGGAACTCTCTCTGCCCGCACCGAAATGCCCCCTGATATGCAGCGTATTCTTGATCGAGGCACCTTAATTGTTGCCTTACTAGGGAACGACAACCCTCCCTTTTTTATAGGTGAGACCCAGGATCCTGACGGGCTAGATATTAAAATTGCCCAAGGATTAGCCCATGCCCTAGACGTCGATTTAGAATTTAATCGTTCGGCACAAACCTTTAACGACGTTGTCGATCAGGTTTACCAGCTAGACGCTGACATTGCCATTTCTAAACTTAGTCGTACCCTAAGTCGTGCAAAACGCGTGCGATTCTCCCATCCCTATGTCACCATGCGCCAGGGACTCCTGGTCAATCGTCTACAGCTGGCCCAGCAAACCGAAGGCAGTCATGTTGTTGAGGCCATTCGCAACTTTAATGGCAACGTTGGTGTGATTGCAGGGTCTTCCTATGGCAGTTTTATCAAGCAAAAATTTCCAGCTGCGACCATTCAAACATATTCTACCTGGGATGACATTGTTAAAGCTGTTGTCGAGGGTGATATTCAGGCTGCTTACCGAGATGAACTAGAAATCAAAAAGGTTGTTCTCAAAAATCCAGACGCGGCCCTTAGACTACAAACTATTGCACTAACCGATACCCAAGACCAAATTGCCATGGCTCTTCCCTGGGATAGTCAAACGTTACAAGCTTTTGTTAATCAGTATTTAGACACCTCCAACCTTGACTACACCGCTGATGATGTTTTGGCCAAGTATGCCGACTACCTACAAGAGTAAAAATTATGACTATTAACCCAACGGGCAAACAGCAACTATGGTCGGGTAAATTTTCGCTCAGCTGGCTACGCAGTCCCTGGGCCATATTAGTGAGCGTTGTTTTTGCCATTTATACAGGCACAACCCACCAAGAACTGGCAGTTCTATTAGCGCCTTTAGGAGACTTTTATTTAGGCTTGCTCAAGATGTGTGTCCTGCCTATTCTCTTGGCAGCCATCACCACCAGCATTGGTCGTCTCATGCGGAGTAGCAATGCTGCCCAGTACATTAAGCGTATCCTGGTGGTATTCCCATTGGGACTTATAGCATCCAGTGGGCTGACTGTCGTTCTTGCAGCGATTGCAGGCCCAGGACGTAATCTTTCTACAAAAACGTTAGAGTCTTTGGGGGTGCTGGTCAATAGCTCCAGTGTTGATCTAGAAATGGCCCTAACGGGGCCTATTGTTGAAGCACCGTCTAGAGGCATGGGCTCATTTCTCATCAGCTTAGTCCCTGACAATATTTTTAGTGCCCTTAGCCAGGGTGAGACCTTAAAGGTACTCATTTTTTCAATTGTTGTGGGTATTTCGCTAGGTCTGATTCGCGATCCCATTACTGAGTCTTGTTTCGATATTTTAGAAACGATTTATCGCACCTTTAACCAACTGATCAACTGGCTGACCATGGTTTTACCCATTGGATTGTTTAGTTTGTTGGCCTATCAACTCTCCCAGCAAGGGTTGGATGTCATGCTATCCATGATTAACTTTGTCGTGGCTGCCCTGGTTATCTTTTTGATAATGTATGTTTTAAGTACGTTGGTAATTTGGCAACAGGCTAAGACATCATTAGTCAATGTCGTGGCCGCCCTACGCGAACCGACAATTTTGGCATTGGCAACATCTAGTAGTTTAGCCTGTCTACCATCATCCATTGCTCAGCTGAGTGAAGCCTTAAAATTTAATCGCCAAACGGTGAACCTTGTTACTCCACTGTCCATTACGATTTGTCGGTTTGGTTCAGTTATTTACTTTGCCCTCGGTTCTTTGTTTGTCATGCAGCTATACGACAAACCCCTGAGCCTTGGCAGTATCATCATTGTAATTGTCGGTTCTATTTTTGCTGGTATGGCAACGGCGGGTGTGACCGGTATTCTCACCTTAACTATGCTAGGTATTGTGTTGGAGCCGTTACAGCTGCCATTAGAGGCTGTGCTAGTTCTATTTGTTGCCATTGATCCAATTATGGATCCCTTTCGTACGCTGGGAATTGTTCATACTGGCATTGCTGCTACATCTGTAATTGCGGATGTAGAAAATAAATAAACCTACCTATTTCGATAGGCTTGGCGAACCTGCTGAGCCTGTTTCAACGCTGTTTCTAGCTGCTGTTGGTCGCAGTTAGCACGACCATTCTGACCCACCTCTGTTTTTAGTAGCTTTACCTGCTCTGAGAGTGTCTGTTGACGACTCATGACAACAATGGCCATATCATTAAACAATTCAGCTAGTTTACTAAACTCATCAGGACGTGTGATTACACGGGCCAATGTGCTCGGATCAAATCGGTTTCGCTTAATCTCATCAGCGGCTTGGTTGAGCTTATTGATCGGTCGAATAATATGAAGTGCTGCTGCTATGGCTATAAAAGTGGCCGCTACGGTAATGCCAGCACCAATGACAAGCGTGTGTCGGGCCGTGGTTCGAATCGTCGCCATATAATCATTTTGCGGAATAGTTACGCCAATGATCCAATCAATTCCCAGATCTTTTAGATGATAAATATGCGCTAGCTGCTTTTCTCCTTCTAGGTCAAACTCAAAGGAGTACTCGTTGCCCATCTTGCTTAAATCGTCAATATTTTTGAGCAGATGGGTGACGGTCTCTCGCACTAGCTGATTTTGGCTATTGGTTGCGGCTAAACGTAGTCTGCTGTCGTCACGAATAATAAATGGTTTCTCGTTAGCGGAAATTGCAATCAAGTCTCCAGAAGGTTCGATAATAAATGCTTTGCCATTGGGACTAATAGACAAATTTTGGAGAAAGTTGCTTAACTCAAAGAGATAGACATCGGTACCAAACACGCCTTCTAACTGACCAGCTTGATTAAAAATAGGAACAGCACGGGTTAAAGTGAGATCGGCCCTAGAGTTAGCGATATAAACCTGGCTCCAGATTGGCGCTTTGTTGAGGGCTGCTTCTTTATACCAGGTTCTGCCGCGAGGGTCATAGTCAATAACTTTAAGCTGCCTAGTCAGGGTGGTGGCATCATCGGCCTCATAGGTAATCCGACGAAAATCGGTGGCTTTATCGACAAAGTCAATCCGGCTTTCATCATCTTGGTATTCGCTGTAAACAAACTCTCCTAGCCTATTACCATAGTAGAAATTATTAGTTAGGGCGTCTGATTGGGTCAGATACCATAGGGATTGACCCAGTTGACGAATATCCTGAATATTTAAATTGCCATTGGCAACTTCCGCTTCAATCACAGCGGAAATTAAAGATGGTTTGGTTAAATAGCCGACCACCTGCTTTTCAATATTGGCGGCCACCTCTGTACTGATTTTGCCGACTAGTTCATCAACGGCCTGTTGACTGCTGCGAAACGCTAGCCAGCTGGTTAAAACAATGCCAGAGACTAAGGGCGTCACCACATATAGAGGCAAGCTCCAGCGAATAGAAACAAGTTTTTTGGTGGTATTTAGCCCCGTGGCAATACTGCTAGAGAGAGGATTATTAGATCGAGCTGGCATGGAATTAACCGTTGTTAATACTGGCTTTGAGGGAAACTTAGATGCGTTTCCTCCAGCATGCCCGTGGCAAACCTAATATCAACATTATTTTATGGTCAATCCTCAACGATTTGTTTAGCTCAGCAATGGTAGATCGATGGGGTTGAGCTAGGGGAGTGCTGAAAAAATTTGATCCGATATGGTCATGGGATCATAGGGTTTTGTGATCACAGATAAGACTTTGAGCTGTCTAAAGAATTCTTGTTCGTGGGACTGGGCCTTAGCGGTCAAAATGATGATGGGAATCTGTTGGGTTTGGGGATTATCTTGGAGCCTTTCTAGAATGGTCAGTCCATCCATGCCTGGCATCATCATGTCTAGCAGGATGACATCAGGGTGTTCTGTCTGTGCGATCGCAATGCCCTCTTGACCATTACTGGCCTTTAAAACATCCCAATGGCCGGTAATTTCTAGACACAGCTGGGTTGCTTCTCGGATATCGGCATCATCATCAATAATGAGAATATGTTTAGTCTCCATCACTGGGGTCCTCACGGAAATTGAGTCATGGGAAGTGTCGTTCTAGGGAAGGCTGAGTTAAGACCGGTAAGGTGAAGTAAAAAGTAGTGCCATCGCCGCTCTGGGCCCAAATTTTACCGTCATGCTGTTGTACGATGCTGCGGCAGATGGCCAGTCCCAAGCCTGTACCCCCCTGATGGGAGCGGACATCTGAGGTATCGAGCTGTTCAAAGCGATTAAAAATGGTTTCAATTTTGTCATCGGGAATACCATATCCCTGATCTTTGACCTGAATTAGCAACAAAGTTTCTGAGATATCCAAACCTGATTGCATCGCATCTTGCCCCCTTTCATTGAGGTTGGCTTCCACTAGTGATACGTTATGGGAATGAATTTTCTGAGCCCTGACCTCGACTGTCGTACCGTTGGGAGAAAATTTAATGGCGTTGCTCAGTAAATTTGTCAGTGTTTGAATAATGCGATCGGGGGCTGCCCACAGCTGGGCTGACATGGGAAAAACATTGAGCTGAATGTCATGATTTTCGGCCATGGCACGCATCTCGTCAGCCGCTTGTGACATGATATGAGCGAGATTACAGGTTTTTTTGTTCAGAGTAATTTTGCCTAACTGTATGCGCTCAACATCTAAAATGTCATTGACCAGTCGCACGAGTCGTTTGGTGTTAGAAAAGGCAATGTTGACCATGCGCTGACGTTTAGGAGCTGAAATCTCTAAGTTTTCCTGGGCTAATAAACCCAGGGCAGCTCTAATAGACGTTAAGGGTGTTCTGAGTTCATGGCTGACAACAGCAATAAACTCATCCTTCATCGCCTCAATAATCTGGCGCTCAGTAATATCCTTAAAAATAACAACGGCACCGACAATGGTGTTGTTCTCATAAATTGGGGTGCTGACATATTCTACGGGAAAGCTAAATCCTCCCTGGCGTTCAAACAAATCACCAGCAATATGATGGGTTTCGCCTCGCTTTAAAGTTTTAAAGATCGGGCTTTTTTCCCATCTGTAGGGAATCTTCTCTGATGTCGAATAATTAAGTAACCCATGCATAAACTGACCGATCAGTTTATGCATGGGTTACCTTAGGGCCCTGGCTGCCGCTGGGTTAACAAAGACTGTTTTACCTTCAGTATCGAGGCCATAAATACCTTCTCCAGCAGAATTGAGAATTAGGTTATTTTGGTGGCTAACGCGTTTGAGACAGTCTCGGGCCTGCTGGAGTTCTGCATAGGTCCGTTTACGCTCTGTAATTTCTTGCTTTAGACTCTCGTTTAGCTGCTGTAGTTCGGTTGTACGCTGTAGCACCCGTGCCTCTAGGTCGGCATTAAGCGATTGCACTTCTTGGTAGAGCTGAGTCTGGTAAATAAAAGAGGCAAACCGATCGTTTAAATCCTGAGCCAGACCAACATCTCGCGCTGCCCAGGTATGGGCTTGATTCTGCTTGAGTTCTCGCCAGGTTTCAAAGGATTGGCGCGGTCGCTGCTGGCGCGGATCAGAGGCATCTAAACGACCCGCCCAAATAGTTTCACAATCAATTGCCTGTCGGAAAAGGGTCAAATATCCTAGAAATCGATTTCGATGGGTGAGTCTAGCCACCAACAGCCCTCGAATATCTGCGGACATTAGGGCAGACGTGAGGGTCCACGAGAGCTCCGTTTGTTGGATATCATTAATGACCCATAGCTGATCAACCAGCTGATTGGGGGCTGCGGTATCTAGCCAGGTTTGCCAGTCAGGCAGCTGTTCTAGGATGGGCTGTTGACCCGCAGCTTTAGCGATCATACTGAACTCAGGTTGGATGCCGCTGAGGATGAGCTGACAGGTTGAATTTTGGTCTGGAATGTAGAGTCTTCCCCCCACGCATTGCAGAGCTATAACAGTTTGATCGAGGGCTTTTTGGAGTGAATCTTGGGGAGTGGAGTGTAAGAGCGAGACCACCTGGTTGATTAGGGCTTCATGCTGTCCCTGCAGACGGGTTAACTGCATGAGATTAGCATGACTGATGGCCACAGCCACCTGATCAGCAATCAGCTGGACAATCTCTAGTTCTTTGCGGCTCACCCGTCGAGGCACACTGTGGTGGGCGACCAGCAGTCCCCAAAGCTGATGACGGTGGAGAATCGGCACCACTAGCGATGAGCGTACGCCCATCGCTGTCAAATATTCAACATGGCAGGGATCAACGGAGCGAAACCACAGGTTGGCGGTTAGCGGTTCCTGGGTGGTATGGCAAAGGAGAGGGCTAATACCAATCTCTCGTTTTGCGACATTGACGATGG
>NZ_JADEXP010000072.1 GCF_015207065.1 Leptolyngbya cf. ectocarpi LEGE 11479
GCCTGAGTAAGGATTATGAACGCTTACCCGAATCATCTGAGGCCATGATTTATATTGCCATGACTCGCTTGATGCTCAGGAGACTGGCATGATTTGATACACCCCTCTACCTTTTAAAACATCCTCTGAAGACTTGCCCTACTAACCTTCACTGACAAAGGCGGCAAAATCAATGACCGGATCAGCGGGTAACACATCGGTGGGTAGCGTAATGATAAACTCAGTCCCCTGACCCATCTTGGAACTCACTTCAATATTGCCCTGGTGTTGTTGAATAATTTTAAAACAGATGCCCAGACCTAAGCCCGTGCCCTTACCCACCGGTTTAGTAGTGAAAAACGGGTCAAAAATCTTAGTGCGCACTTCGGGCGGAATACCGGGGCCGCTATCGCAAATAACAATTTGAATTTGTTTTTTGCTGATGGCACGGGTAACGATGGTCAAATGCTTACGCTCTGACACGTTAGCGCCATCGGGCTTACTATCTAACATTGCATCCAAGGCATTGGCAATGATGTTGGTAAATACCTGATTGAGCTGAGCTGGGAAGCAGCGTACCAACGGGAGATCGCCATAGTCTTTAACCACAGTCACCTGGTGTTTGATGCGATGATTCAAAATCAACAAAGTACTGTTCAAGCCATCATGGATATTGACATCTTTGACGGTGGCCTCATCCAAACGAGAAAAATTACGGAGCGATTTAACAATCTCATGGACGCGCTCTGTGCCCACATTCATAGAGCCTAAGAGCTTGTTTAAGTCTTTGATTAAAAAATCAAGATCGATCTCTCTTTGCTTTTGAGAAACGATGCTCGTGGGCTGCGGATATTCAGTTTGATAGGTTTCAATTAACTCTAACAAGTCTTGAAAATATTCATTTAAAGGCTCGATGTTGCCCTGAATAAATCCAATGGGATTGTTGATTTCATGGGCGATGCCAGCGATCATTTGGCCAAGACTGGACATCTTTTCAGTCTGAATTAGCTGAGCCTGAGTATCTTTGAGCTTTTTGAGCGCATCAGACAGTTCCTGGGTCCGTTCCTCGACCCTAGTTTCTAGGTTGAGGGTGGCTTCTTCTAGATCATAGGTGTATTGTCCCACCCATTCAATCAGCTGATTTAAGGATAGGGCCAGGATATTAATTTCATCTTGGGTATTGGTCGTTGCCCTCAAGTCAAAGCGACTTTCTCCCGCTACTCGCTGAGCGACGAGAGTAATATCTTGAATCGGCTTGACCACGATTCTAGCAATCCAGTATCCCAGAGTAGTTGTGATAACCGAGCCCAAAGACGCTACCAGAGCCACAAATACCCAGATAGCCCGTTGAGTTCGCAATAGGGAGCGCTGGGAAATTAACAGTACGAGTTCAAACTGCTGATCGCCTAACCCCTTCAAGTAAACTGGCTGTGCTAAAAACTCTTCGTCACCAATGGCGATCAGCTTATTGGGGCCAGACAGCTCGAGAGTTTCCAGAGGACTCGTTTCCGCTGGAAATGTAGAGGCAATAATCACCCCCTCTGAAAGCACAATAATTTGTTCTTTAATCGCTCGGTTGATCTGGGTTAACAGGTCATTATCTAGAGCCGTCCCTAGCAAAATACCGCCAACAATGCCCTGCCCACTTTTGATCGGGGCAGTGCCAATCAAAACAGGTGGTCCAGAGTCACTAGTGCCCACAATGGTGGCAATGTCTGAGCCCGTGAGCACTAGGTTATAAATTTCTGGCCCCTGAAGTTCCACATTGTTTAGGACCGCATTTTGAACAGTGAATAGCGACTGTTGGTTATTATTTATAATGTTAATTACATTGGTATCTAAAATGCCAACAAGGGGTAAGATAGCCTGCCGTAGTCGGTTCTGATCTTGCGCCAGCGCCCCTTGAACAATTGGTATTTCAATGGACAATAAACGAGCTACTCGCCTCAGCGCATTTAGCTCTTGATCGATTTCTCGCTCTACTAAAGCCGCTAGTTCCCTGGACTGTTCCTGCTGGTTCTGTTCTAGCTTGTTTGAAACAAAGATTCCCACGACTGCCGTACTGGTTACCCAAAATCCCAGAAACATCATGATAAAAGGGATGCTAATTTTGAGCGGTAGTGCAGCATTACGGTACTGAAATAGGAGCTGCTTATAAAAGTTTAAGCCCATAATGTTAAGCCCATATAAGTCCCTAATATACAAGAGCATTAGGGAATAATTTTTGTTAGTAAATATAGTTGTTATCAGTCAAAATTTGTTTACCAACCGGGCCAGTGGCAAACTCCAAAAATGACTGAGCTGCGGTGGAGGGTTCTTTATTCAGAACAATTCCTAGCGATAGAGCCATGGCATATTTACCTGAGCGCAAATTTTGATTAGAGGGGGATACTCCATCAATACTAAGCATTGTCAGGGGCAGTGTCTTCAGGGCATCTTCATAGGGAACAGTGGCAAGACTAAATTCTGTAATGGCTGCGGTTTCTAGCAGCTCATCATCTTCAGCAAAGACAATAGCCGTCGATGCAATGGCTAACTCTTTGCCCAGATAGGTTTGCCGGAGCACTCGTTTCTCATTTTCATCTTCGGCAAAGTCAAACAGAACGATATCTTCATCGGGGCCACCGAGCGTTTGCCAATTGTCAATTTGACCGCTGTAGATAGCTTTGATCTGGTCACTGGTAATGTTGCTAATTCCCGTGACGCTACTATGGGCAACGACGACTAGCGGGGTCTAGGCTAAAGGAAAATAGGTAATCTGGTTACCGGTTTCCTGGAGGGTGGGAATGCGGCTAACGCCCCCAATATCGATGACGTTGCTTTTGATGCCTTGAATGCCCCCACTGGTTTGGCTAGGGGGAAAAAAATCAAACTCAACATCAATCGTTTGGTCCTGGTAGGCTGCGGTTAAAATCTTGAGCACTTGATAGGTCTCTGCAGAGCCACCAATTTTGATCGTGCTTGTTGTTTCTACCGGCGCAGGAGGGGGACTCAGATCCGTACAACCACACAGTAGAAGAAGTAAGCTTTTGGCAAAAATGATTCGGATCACTGATTTATACATCAATATCTACAGTATTTATATCTAAAAAAATTGATAACCAGGCTTTATTGCCAGACTCTTACCTTTCTGAAATAGGTTGCTCATAATGATTATTGTATATCTACCTATTTGGCTTGCTTCTCTGTTCTAATAAACGTGGATTACTGCAATGAATCCGGAGTCATGGGTTAGCTGGCCACGCTACACTAGCTACGGTTGTTTGGCATTAACTAATGACGCTGCTGGCTCTACGGGACATAAGTAAGGATTTTGGCATTAAGGAAATTCTGCGGGATGCCAGCTTTAGTATTGAGGACGGGGATCGGGTAGGACTGATTGGGACCAACGGTTCGGGTAAATCGACGCTGCTAAAGATGATTGCAGGTCTAGAGCCTATTGACAGTGGCGAAGTTTGGAAAAATGCTAGCAGTAAGATCGTTTATCTACCCCAGCAGCCGGATCTAGATGAAGAGCTGACGGTATTGGAGCAGGTATTTGCTGACAGCGGCGATAGCATGGCACTGGTACGGGAGTATGAGCTGATTTCTGCCAAGCTAGCCCAGGCGACAGGCGATACGGACCAGCTGATGGCGATGCTATCGCGGGTGTCGCAGCAGATCGACCAGGCCAATGCGTGGGAGCTAGAAACCCAGGCGAAGGTGGTGCTGACTAAGCTGGGCATTGAGGACTTTAATGTCAAGGTAGGCACGCTGTCGGGGGGCTATCGAAAACGGGTTGCGATCGCAACCGCCCTGCTGGCCGAACCCGACCTAATCCTCATGGACGAGCCCACCAACCACCTCGATGCCCTATCGGTGGAATGGCTCCAGGACTATCTCGGTCGCTATCGCGGCGCTTTGTTTTTGATCACCCACGACCGCTACTTTCTAGACCGGGTCACCAATCGCATTCTAGAAATCGACCGGGGGGACCTGCTGCCCTACGCAGGCAACTACAGCTACTATCTAGAAAAAAAAGCCGCCCAAGAAGACGCTGCCGTCAGCAGCCAGAAAAAGCATGCCGGTGTACTACGCCGCGAACTGAAATGGTTACAACGGGGTGCCCAGGCCCGTAGCACCAAGCAAAAGGCCCGCATTGACCGCATCCGCGATATGCAAAACGCTGAGTTTAAGCAGGTCCAGGGCAAGGTGGACATTGCCACCGCCGGTCGTCGCATCGGCAAAAAGGTGGTTGAACTAGAGAACGTGACTAAAGGCTACGATGGCCGCACGTTGATCAAAGATTTCTCCTATCTTTTTACCCCAGAAGACCGCATTGGCATCATTGGTCCCAACGGAGTGGGTAAATCCACCCTGATGAACATCATCACCGGACGGGAGCAGCCCGACGCCGGCACCGTTGAAATTGGCTCCACCATCCATATCGGTTACTTTGACCAGTATTCTGAGGACGTAAACCTTAACGAAGAGCAGCGGGTAATCGACTACCTCAAGGACGTAGCCGAGCTAGTAACCACCGCCGATGGCACCGTGATTACGGCATCTAAAATGCTGGAACGGTTTTTATTTCCCCCCGATCAGCAGTATGCGCCGATCCATAAGCTCTCCGGCGGCGAACGGCGGCGGCTGTTTTTGTTACGGGTACTGATGCAGGCCCCTAACGTGCTGATCCTGGACGAGCCCACCAATGATTTAGATGTGCAAACACTGGGAATTCTAGAAGACTATCTAGAAAGCTTTAACGGCTGTGTAATCGTTGTTTCCCACGACCGTTATTTTCTAGATCGTACCGTTGAAACAGTTTTCTCATTTGAAGGGTTAGGTAATCTCAAACAGTATCCTGGCAATTATTCAGTCTATTTAGACCATAAAGAAAAAGCCGAACAGGCCGAGAAGTTTAAGCAAGACACGGCCCCTAAGCCTGAAAAAACACAAACTCTAAAACCTAAAGATTCGGATAGGCCCAAAAAGCTCTCGTATAAAGAAAAGCGTGAGTATGCCTCCTTAGAAGAGAAAATTCCTGAACTAGAAGACGAAAAAGAGACCTTAGGAAAACAGCTCTACACCGATCCTCCTAGCGACTATAGCGAAATGCAGGCTCTATCCCAACGACTGGCCGACTTGGAGACGGAAATTGAGACGGCCACGGAGCGTTGGATGGAATTAGCAGAGAGAGTGGAGTCTTAGCCGTTAAAGGTTCCTGGGTCTTTGGCAAAAATGATGATAATAAAAACGGGTGTATTAAACCCATGGCTCTACCCCATGAGAGCCATGGGGTCATTCATCCTGACGGTTCACATAGGCCATAGTTGTCGATGATGGCCTGTTGCCTAAGGTCTTCTAAGAAAGCTAGCGTGATGGGGGCGTTGAAAAAGACACAGCTGAAGGTATCGTAGGCTGCGATCGCAATATTGCCCGCCACTTCAATTTCCAAATGCATGATGTAGCAATCAAGCTGATCTTCGCAGATAAGCACAGCCACTAATGCTGCAACCGTGTCTGATTGTATGGGCATCAGGTAGCCAACCCCTGCCAGCTTACTGCCGCTACTCGGAAAAGGCGATGCTGTTCCTATAATTGTGGTGGCAGCAAGGCGATGATTAAAGGTGAACTCCTCAATTAGCCACAGAGCCAATCGCGCTTGCTCCCTAGCAAGAACAGTGACAACCGCCCTGATAAAGTCGTCTAGACGCTCAGCATTGGGTTCAATAAAGCCTTGATAGGGCATCACTGTTTTCTTAAAAATTCCACATCGGGTACTAGCGGATCGTTGACGATGCCTATGCCCTCATAGCCCCAGCGGTCTATCATTTGCTTGAGCTGCTGACCACCGATGGGTTCGACGGCAAAACGGTTAGCAACTTCAGCGGCATGCTGATTGACATAGCTAAGGGCTTCATAGTCGGCGTTAAACAGCATCAGGAAGCCCTTAGACTGTTCTGTATTGCGTGGTTTTGCGGCTAGATATTGGCCATCATGGGTAGAGCGCAGTAGATAGTAGGACTTGGTGAACATAGTCTGCTAATTGTTTTATCCCTACGCTAGGAGAAAACACACTGATTGCCTATGCCCTCGTTGCGAAGCTTAATTGATTTAAAGTCGTGCAAATCGTACGGTTTGAGACGTATTTGACACATCCCGATGTCAGAAAAATTCCATGATCACAATTAGAACGGCTCACGAATCTGATGCTGAAATTATCTCTCAGCTGCTCACGTCGCTTGGCTATGCTGAGACACAGCCGTTTATTCATGACCGGATTACCCAACTGCTCGCCCATCCAGATGAAACACTGCTAGTCGCTACTATCGATGCCAACGTCATCGGTGTTTTGTCGCTTCATTTTATTCCGCAGCTGGCCTTAGCAGGGGACTTTTGCCGGATTAGTTATTTCTGTGTGGATGAGTCGGTCAGAGGAGCTGGTATTGGTACTGCGCTGGAAGCCCGAGCGACTGAATTGGCTCTGGCTCATGGGTGCGATCGCATCGAGGTTCACTGTCATTCTAGACGTGTCGATGCTCACCGCTTTTATACTCGCCAAGGATATACAGAGGCACCCAAGTACCTAGCAAAATCATTGGTTCCAGGCTGACGGATAAAGTGTATTTTTAGCAGGAAGCCTGTTCTAAAAAGTACGCATGGCCAATCAACGATTTCACCCGTTACAGCTACATTTTGGCCAAGAGCGCGAGTCTACTCGTCATGCCACTTGGTTAGAGTTGTTCTTTGATCTTGTATTTGTATTTGCGATCGCACAGCTGGCCCATCTACTCCACAGCGATTTAAGCTGGGCAGGCATTGCGGGCTTTGTAGGCTTGTTTATTCCCGTCTGGTGGCTGTGGATTGACTTTAGCTACTATGCCGACCAGTTTAATATTGATCGGGGTCCCTACCGATTGGTGATGCTCGGTGTCATGTTTGGGATAGTGGTGATGGCCCTGACAATTCACAATGCCTTACATGGGGGCTCGGCAGAATTTGCCGCCAGCTATACCGCGCTGCGCTTAATCATTATCCTGTTGTATATACAGGCCTGGCGATTTGTTCCCCAGTCGCGAGAGCTGACGGCTCGCTATATCATCAGCTTTTCAGTCGCCTTTTTACTGTGGTTGCTTTCCATCGGTGTACCAGAACCGGCTCGATTTTGGCTGTGGGCTGTTGCTCTACTGATTGAAATCAGCAACGGTCCGATCACCTATCTCACGATTCGCAATGTCCCCACCCAAAAGTCTCATATGGATGAGCGTTTTGGCTTGTTCGTGATTATTGTTCTGGGGGAAGCCATTATCGCAGTGGCTACCGGAGTCTCGCAAACTGACTGGCAGTGGCGCAGCGTTTTAACCGGCATGGGCGGGTTCTTAACAGCAGTCAGTCTATGGTGGATGTATTTTGAACGCGCCGATGAGTCGGCGATTGACCAAGCGCTTCGGGGCGGCAAACGAGCCCTGCTGCGCTCTTACATCTATGGCTATAGCCATGTGCTAGCGTTCATGGGTATTGTTGCTACGGGCGTGGGCATTCAGTTTGCTATCGAGGCGATAGCTGATGACCATGGGTTTACCACCGAGGCGCGTACGGTCCTCTGTGGTGGCATTGCCCTCTTTTTACTGGGGGCAACCTTACTACAGTGGGCGTCGCCTAGCTCGCTACCTAAGGGAGTGATCGGGTTGCGATCGCTCTTGGCCCTAGTCTCGCTATGTTTGATTCCGCTGGGCTCTGGGGTTTCGCCATTGGTTATTGTCTTGGTGCTAAGTCTATCGCTGGTCACCCTCAACCGGTTGGATGGTATACCGTTATCTACAACATGAGCAGGAACTACCTATGCCCCCATCAGTCATTGAAAATTTTGTGGTAGGTATTGTAACCAGCATCATAACAGCGCTGGCTGTTTGGCTATGGAGAAAAATTCGAGAGTCTCAGATTCTCAATAAAAAAGCCGCATTCTTTGGGATTAGACCTAAAGAGCTGTGCCTTATTGTGATGAATCATAATCCTCGCAGTAAAGATACAATGTCCCACGGAGATATAGAAACACTGGTTGAAATTATTAGACTTATAGATGGCATAGGTGGAAATCTGAGCATTGCACCTTTTGACAAAATACTAACACCAGCCGGAGAAACAACAGAATTTTGTATAGGCAGTCCAGCTTCCAATGAAAGAACTAAAGTGCACGTAGAAAACTTTCTGAGGGGGGTGCGGTTTCATCCTTATTCCCCAAGTGATACTGACAGCCTTGCCATCAGCACAAAAGAAGAAAAGTTCAGGTATGAACAATACAAAGACGAATACGCTGTTTTAGCGCGTTTCTATCCAACTCCTGACTCTCATCCTGTGATTTTGATCTCAGGACAAACATCGAGAGCAAACCAAGGAGCTATTTACTACTTAGTTCGAAACTATAATACTTTGTTGAGGAATCAGTTTGAGAATAGAAAGCCTTTTTGTCTAATGGTTAAATTGCAATCCCCCTTAACCTATGGACATAAATCAGTACAGCTAGTGAAAGACATAACCAATATAGCGTTTGCTCCCCATTAATTATCTTTCTCCATGGAATTTTGCGATATTTTTAGCACTGTTTTTCGGGGCAAAAATGGCATAACCCAATTCAGCATAAAGCTCAGCTGCGCCTCATTGAATTTCACTAATTCACCCTTCATCATGGCCTCATAGCCACATTGAGCAACAGACTCAGGCGATGCGGCATTATCCCAGAGATTGCTCCCTGCAAGATCGCTTGCGGCTACAAACCCCGTAGCTACCGCGCCGGGACATAACACGGTTGACGTAACATTGGTATCCGAAAGCTCTTGGGCGATTGCCTGGGAAAACGAAACCACAAAGGCTTTGGTCGCGTAATACACAGCCTGTAGCGGTCCGGGCAAAAATCCGGCGGTCGAGGCCACATGTAAAATCTTGCCAGAATTGCGACTGACCATACCCTGCAGATACATGTGGGTGAGGCTGACTAGAGAGGCCATATTGACCTGCATCATCGCTTGATCTTTTGCTAGATCGCGTTCATGAAATTTGCCGTGACCGCCAAACCCAGCGTTATTAATTAAAATATCGACCTGGATGCCTGCAGCTTCTGTTACTGAAAAGAGGTTGGCAGCCGCATCTGGTTGA
The DNA here is from genome assembly GCF_015207065.1 of Leptolyngbya cf. ectocarpi LEGE 11479. Lineage (GTDB taxonomy): Bacteria > Cyanobacteriota > Cyanobacteriia > Phormidesmidales > Phormidesmidaceae > Leptothoe > Leptothoe ectocarpi. Next base: position 9,115 of record NZ_JADEXP010000072.1, read on the forward strand.
GCTAAATCAGCGGTGATGACAGTGGCCCTGATGCTGTATTTTTCCTCAAGCTCTGTCTTCAAGGTATTTAATGCTGCCTCACGCCGAGCCACCAACACCAGGTCGCCGCCTTTTTTCGCGTGTAATCGTGCAAACTCGGCTCCAATACCGCTAGAAGCACCCGTGACTAATGCTGTATTTCCCATAATGATTGATGTCCTGTGGTGGTTTCAGCTTAATACTTAACAGAATTCGATACTACCAAAATCACAGGTTCAAACGGGGGCGGTAGGGAGTATAGCTAGCGTTGCCGCTTTGAGCTTAAGCCACGTTTATTTAAGTGGCGCGGAGCTTAACCCAGGCCACCACCATCAATATCAAAGCGCATACCGGAGACATAGGAAGCTGCGGGCGACGCTAGCCACATCACGGCAGCGGCAATTTCGGCTGACTGGGCCACGCGCTGCATCGGATAGGGAGCCACCAGATCGGCTTCGGCGACGTTCCAGTCCCGTTGAACCCGCTCCCACATGGGGGTGTCCACGCCACCAGGGGCAAGCACATTGATCCGAATGGTCTTACCGTATTCTTGAGCGGCCATTTTAGTCATATGAATCACAGCTGCTTTACTGGCACCATAGCCAACAATATTAGGAAAGGCGCGATGGCCACCAATGCTGGCGTTGTTAATGATGGTGCCGCCTGTTTTAAGTAGGTGAGGAATCTCATACTTCATGCCTAAGAAGACTCCCCTGGCGTTGGTATTCATCAAATCATCAAACGCGTCTATGTCGGTATCGGCGATGGGTGCAGGCGGATAGTCGACGCCCGCATTGTTAAACGCAATATCGAGTCGGCCATAGGTGGCCAGGCAGCCATCCACAAAGGCTTTTACCTCAGAGGCCTGACGCACATCGGATTTGATGTAGGTGGCTTCTCCACCTGCAGACCGAATTTCAGCTTCCACCTGTTGCCCCAGCTGCTCTCGTCGGCCACAGAAGCAAACACGGGCTCCCTCTCGGGCAAAGGCTTTGGCCGTTGTCTTACCGATGCCGGATGTGGCACCCGTAATCAAAATCACTTTACCGGCAAACTGTCCAGAGGGATCTGCGGCTACTGGCTCAGGGGCTTCACTGGCGGTTTGAGCTTGGGTAGTACTGGCGACGGTGGCGGTAAAACCAGCAGCGGCAAGTCCACTGGTCAGTAGCTGGCGTCTGTTGAAGGGGGCCATTGTGTAGTCTCCTGATTTATAAAGCGAACGAATTAGTTGTGTGAATTAGCTGGACTCACAAGGTTTGTTGAAAATGCTCAACAACCTGATCAACCGCATTGTTGACCAACTCTGGCTGGTCGTAATAGTCCATTTGCACACCGTCTACCCAGGCCAGCGTCTTGGGAGCAGAGACTGTGTCGTAAAAAGCCTGGGCGTTTTCTGGCAGGGCCATTTGGTCCCCGTGTACCATCAGATAGGGAACGTTAATGCCATCAGCGGCAGCAAGGGCATCAAAGGTGAGCCATTCTTCCCAAGCCATCACCGGAAAGCGGTTGTCATATTCTGGAATCGCGCCCCGCTCAGGGTTGGTGTAGTAAAAGCTGGGGTCGGCCCAGCGCATGGCGGCTAGATCGATGTCTTCGTTATTGGTGGCGGCTATCGTATAGTGAACGGTGCCGGCAGTATCGTAATCGGCTTCGGCAGCGCGACTGGCAGATAGTAGCTGGTCGTAGCGTTCGGGCGTATAAATTTCTCGGGCAGTGGCCTCGTCATGGAACCAGGCGGCAACGGTGACAAAGGATTGGAGCGGTGCACCGTTTGCGATCGCATGGGCCATATACCCCGCTGAGGCACAGACCGCTAAGCCCCCCACCTGATTGTCAGCCACCTCAGGCAGCGTCGGTAAAAATGTGGCAGCCGCCTGAATATCCTCAATCTTTAAAGTTGGACTTTCCAGAGCACGCACATCGCCGCCGCTCTCACCAAAATTACGAAAGTCAAACGCCAGTGCAGCAAAGCCCCGGTCAGCCAGATTTTCCGCATAAAGACCCGACATCTGCTCTTTTACCGATGTCCAGGACCCCGTTACCACCACACCCGGTAGCTCTTGGCCTGCCACATAGTCATCAGGTAAATACAAATTGCCGACTAGCGTTTCACCCTGACTCTCGAATGTAACTTCCTTAACCTGAGCAGCGTCTGCTGCCGTCGCATTTACCAGTAAAGTCGTTGCTGTGGCTAGTAATACTGCATCAATAACGCGCTTCATGATTGATCTCCTATTGTTTAAGCTTGAACAAATCTCTTTGAGGTCGATAGTTACTACTATCCAGGAATCCTCAAAATAGTTCTTGTAAGAAATTGCGCAGTTTTAGAATAAAATTGCGCTGTCCAATTCCGCTAAGGACACCATGAAGATCCGCATTGCTCAACAGCACGACATCGACAGACTCTTTGAGATTAGAACCAGCGTTGTCGAAAATCATCAATCCCGTGAGGAGATTGCCAAGCTAGGCATCACGCCAGAGTCGGTTAGCAACATGCTAGAAACCGACTGTTGCGCCTGGATTGCTGAGCTTGACCACCAGGTGATTGGTTTCTCAATTGCGAATGCCACAGAAAAAACAATATTGGGCATGTTTGTCCTTCTCAGCGATTAGATAAAGCCAGGTATGATCGGTCCAGGTCTCTGATATTTCCGATGGATGCTATGGAGCGCATATCTGATGTTAATATTCGCCCGATGCGCCATGACGAGCGCTCGACCGTGCCTCCAGTAACTATTTGCCACCCGTGGGTTCGGCATACTCTCACCTGCAATATGGCTATTTTAAGGGTGTGATGATTTATAAACCGGGCTGAGTTTCGGAAAATAGGGCCTTGAAGTCATTGTTTACGGTAGCTTGATTGGTTGCCTCTGGCTTGGAAACCACATCAAACGCTTTGTTGCGAGCCGCCGGTTCTAACAATGCTTGAACCACGACTTCAGCTACATCGGCCCGAGGAATTGTCGTCGTGACGCCTTCTGGTGCATTGGCCAGCAGGGCATCATGTTTGCTCACCACCAGTTCTCGCTTGCCACCGGGCTGGTCTAGCAACCCACCCGCACGAATAATGGTGTAATCCACACCGGAGGCGATCAAATATTGTTCTGCTTTACGCTTCCAAATCAAAATATTGCCATTGCCCATGGTATTGAGAAAATGGTTCTCATCGGTGCCGCCCATGGAACCCACCACCACAATCTGTTGTACGCCTGCCCGCTTAGCTGCGTCAATTTGATTCATCTGCCCTCGATAGTCAATCTGCTCAGGCATCTCTCCAGGGGCAAATGTAAACTCTGGGCGCTGTCCCGGCTGTGCTGGAGGCTGCATCTGCGGAACAGCACTGGTCAGGATCACCAAGGCATCACAGCCCTCAAGGGCAGGGGCTAAATCATCGGGTTTGAGAATATTGCCAAAAAAGAAATTCTCGGTTGCACCAAACAGGTCAGCCGCTTTTTGAGGAGAACGGGCAAACCCTCGCACAGAGAATCTGTCAGCCGATGATTGAAGCTTTTGAAAAACTAACGAGCCGGTTCGTCCGGTTGCACCGGTGACTAAAACTTGCAGAGGATGGGACATCGGGCCTCGATAGTAGATGGCTAGCCAGTCATTAGTATAACAAGGCGCTTCTAGGGGGTAATTTTAGAGATCGCACCCTCTTCAGAAAGTGCGATCGCACATGCCTAGTCGATTCGCACCTTTCGGGTCAAAATCGCCATGACTTCATTGGGCTGTCCGGTGGGTAGCGGACGGCTCCAGTCGTTGGGCTCAGCATAGTTGAGCTGATGCAGCTGCTTGATGGTGATCTGTACATAGCCGAGGGTGCCAAACACCATATGCCGACCGTGTTCGTAGTCGTACTCTGGTAGTGAAGCAGGTTGATTCGTGGGCGCATTCGCGCCCTGAGTTGGGTCTTGAAACATGGTTCTGGGTCTCCGATGCAGGACAAGGAAAGCCAGAACCTAAGCCTTAGCCCCCCACGATGTAGTGCAAATCGCAGGGGGTAGGGCATAATATCCCAATCCCTTGGATTGCTAGTAAATCCGTGGGTAGCCATCGGTTAGGTGTCGCCACACCTGCCGATGGTGCCAAGTATTAGGTTCTAGTGGAACAGCTGCACTAAAAGAACAGCATTTGGTAACTTTAGAATGGGGCCTAGGATTTCGTCAAGCAGATAGCAATAGAGTGTTATGACGTTGTTAGCCTAAGCTGCTGTTCAAGCTGTGATAGATCAAGACCCAGCTCTTCTTTGAGAATATAGGTAGCCAACCCTCCACTTTCTTTAGCTTCATCAAGAATACCGAGCAGCAAGTGTTCTGGTTCAATGTAAGGCTGTCCCATTTCTTTGGCTTCATCTAATGCCAGCTCAATCACCCGCTTTGCCCTGGGTGCAAAAGGCATCGTCGACGGGTACCAACCTTCTGGAAGCTCAGGACGCACTCCCAGCCACTTTGTTACCAGCGGTTGAACTTCTGTAAAGGTGACCCCTGACGTTTTTAAAACTTGTGCGGCAACATTTGTGTCGTCTGCAAGAAATCCTAAAAGCATCCCTTCTGTACCCAGAATATCAAAATTGATCTGACGAATGGCATTCTCTCCTAGCTGAAGAATATGCTGGGTTGCAGGGCTAAAGATTTTATCTCGGGGAATGAGCGACTCTGACATCTCGCCTAGCGTTAGAATCGACACAGCCTTCAGCATGTACTCAAAGGTGGCAGCATCCATTCGACCCCAGCTGACGGGGTCTTCTTGCTGTACCATGCGTGTGAGCGATGTATAAATATTGTGATCGCCTTGGATAAAGGATTTCATGCCCGCCAACCAGCGTCTTGCCAAGATACGCACGTCAGGGCTATTAAAATCGGTGCCCCTATCCATTTCGGTGCGGATTTGAGAGAGCAAGTCCTGCCATTCCGTTTCATGTTCATCAAACCGTGTTTCAAGCACGGCCTGTTGTTCCGTTGTGAAGTATTGTCCAGACATAGAAATAGTCTCCATTGTTTCGATGAGGTTTTCAACCGCAACGGCGTCGGTGGTTTTGAGTTCCTGTGAGATCGCATCCAATCGTTTCAGCAACGTCCGCGACAGCGCCATCTGCTCTCGAACCCGAATCCGATGCAGCTCAATCACCTGGGGCAACGAATACTCAGGACTTTGCAAACACTCACGGATTTCATCCAAAGAAAACCCCAGCTGTCGCAGCGACAAAATCTGCTGCAGCTGAACAATATCCTGGTCACCATAAAATCGATGTCCAGCATGATTCCGATGGGACGGCGACAACAGCCCAATTTCGTCATAGTAATGCAATGTTCGAATTGAGAGCCCTGTCCCCTTGGCCAAATCGCCAATTCTCACAAGATCGGTCACGATGATACCGACTCCTAGACTGCGGTTGATGCACCTATCCTAGAACCTGACGTTACGTGAGGTGCAAGGGCATTCTAATGATTTTTTGGCATTGCTATTCGTAGGACTGTAGCGATCATTCGTATCTCACGCCGTTATGCTCCAGCCAGCCATCGGCGTGCCAATCTTTTGGATCATCGTGGGTCCAGTGCAAAATACCGCCCTGCTGATTCCATTCATACTCGCCGCGAAATCGGACGGTGTCCCCTTCTCGCAGCGCATTTATCCGAGGGGCTACATCAATATTGTGACTCACCAGCAACGACTGACCCGACTCTAATCGCAAAATAAACCGCTGATGTCGGGAGCCTTCCAAATCATCTGACAGCAGCCGTTCCACCCGACCAGCCCCTGTCACAATCAGGTCAGATACCCCATTGCGATAGGCTTCCATCAGTTCAGCGTCACCTTTGATCTCAGCACGTCGAGAATAGTTCTGGGGCGCGGCATCCGCCATGGGTATAGATCCAAAAAACAATACTGGAGACACTTTTACCACTGGCACAAGCAGTATAAAAGTAGACAAAGAGAGTAACATCGCAAACGTTCGAAATGCTTCAGGAACAGTATGTTTAGCCATATCAAGAGGAGAACCGTATACGGTAGTGTCGGTGTAATTTTACCCCATCTCATGGGGGATCTCACCACCTGCGGAGAATCTCTCAGTTTGCGATTATGAATTTGTCGGACAAGAGAGACACCACCCATGAAGACATCTGCACAGCAATCCATTATCGAAGGCCTACGCAACTGGTACCGCAACGCGATTCGTAATTCTAAGTATCGTTGGCTCGTTGTTTTTGGTAGCCTCCTCTATCTTGTTAGTCCCCTCGATATTTCGCCGGATGTTTTTCCGATTATTGGCTGGCTTGATGATGGCATCATCGCCACACTGCTAGTCACTGAAGTGTCCCAACTCCTGTTCGAACAGGTGAACGCCTCTAAGAAAAAGAAAGCTGAAGAGGCCAATACAGCCGCTGATACCGCCACTGCAACCGAGCAGGTGGTTGATGTACAGGCGGTATCCGTAAGCTAATCCAGTCTTCTAGCAGGTTTATTGCTTACATCTTTTGTTCAATCCATTAAATAAGGCACAGAATCATGACTTACACCAATACCACAGCGGTCAACGAAAATTTTCAGTCCATTAAAGAAGAAGGTAGTCTTCGTACTAAGAAGGTTACTGAGATTCTCAAGTCTGCTTTCTCTGAGGCCGTCGCTGAAGTTAAGGATGGTGCCACCACCGTTCGCCCCCTTGCTAAAGATCTAGCCGGAAATGCCGTTCAAGTAGTTAAGGAAAAGGGTCAGGAAGCCTATGTAAATGCTAAGCAGGCGGCTGAGGAAACTGGCACCGATGAGCAAGACATCATTGCCCGGTTCAAACTCAAGCTGCAGGCCATTGTAGATGCGATTAAGGCCACGCTGTTGGGCCAGACGGATACTGCAGAAACGGTAGCAACAGAGCCCGTGGCGTTTATCGAGCAGGAGACTGAGGTTCATACCGTTGTCACTGAAGATGCGGCTACTACGGTAACTGTAGATTCTACAGCTGCTTAATTTTGTGGGGGCTATCCCCTTCCTAGAAAGTTGTTAGGTATGCAACAGTTGGCGCTAGCTTCCCTGAGGCTAGCGCTTTTTTTATGGAAATACGGGTTGCCCTATGTTTTGGCTAGGGCTTCTTTTTGGCGTTCCTTGATTTCTAGATGCACCAGTAGCGCATTAATATCCGCTGGGTTGACGCCACCAATGCGCGTGGCTTGGCCAACGGTCAAGGGTTTAACCGACGTTAGCTTTTCTCGAGCTTCCATTGAGAGCGTATCAATGGTCATGTAGTCGAGGGTTTGGGGTAGCTTACGGTTTTGTTGCTTTGCAACCTGGTTAATTTGATTTTGCTGTCGCTGAATATAGCCAGAGTATTTAATGTCGATTTCGGCACCTTCTTTTTCGGCCCTTGTCAGATCTGGGTTGCCGAGGCTGTAGTGCTCTAGTTGGGCGTAGTGGAATTTGGGGCGACGGAGCAGATCGGCGAGTGTGATCGCATCCTTGATCCTCTGCCCCGTATCCGCCACAATCTGCTGACCCACCGGCTCATGGGCCTTCACCCGAGTACTGTGCAGCCGTTCCTTCTCAGCCACAATATTCGCCTGCTTGCGAGTATACAGCTCCCAGCGACGGTCATCGATCAGACCAATTTCTCGACCCAAGGGCGTCAGCCGCTGATCCGCATTGTCTGAGCGCAGAATCAGCCGATATTCCGACCGCGACGTCAGCATCCGGTAGGGCTCACGCAAATCCTTCGTACACAGATCGTCAATCAGCGTACCGATGTAGCTACCCTCACGGGGAAAGATAATCATCTCCTCTCCACGGGCAAAGCGTACCGAATTAACCCCGGCAACGAAGCCCTGGGCCGCTGCCTCTTCATACCCGGTGGTGCCATTAATTTGCCCAGCGCAGAACAGTCCCTCCAGCTTCTTCGTCATTAGCGTCGGGAAACACTGTGTGGCAGGCAAATAGTCATACTCCACCGCATAGGCCGGACGCAGCATGGCGCAGTTTTCTAACCCCGGCAGACTGCGCAGCATCGTCCGCTGGATAGTCTCCGGTAGCCCCGTGGAAAATCCCTGCACATAAATCTCAGGAATCGTCCGGCCCTCTGGCTCTAAAAAGATCTGGTGACTCTCTTTATCAGCAAAGCGAACAATCTTATCTTCGATACTGGGACAGTAGCGCGGCCCCTTCGAATCCACCCAGCCACCGTAGATCGGCGACATGTGGAGATTCTCTTGGATAATGCGATGGGTCTCAGCTGTAGTGCGCGTCAGGTGACAATCCATCGGCTCCCGCTCCACCCACACCTCTGGGTCAAAGCTAAACCAACGCACGTCTGGATCGCTAGGCTGCTTCTCCAACACATCAAAATTGATCGTACGACGATCCACACGGGCGGGGGTGCCGGTCTTCAATCGTCCAGTTTCAAACCCCAAGTTGTTGAGCGTCTCGGTTAGCCCCACAGCGGCAAACTCACCAGCTCGACCAGCGGCCATGGACTTGTCGCCCACCCAAATCACACCACCCAAAAATGTCCCCGTGGTGAGAATCACCGACTTACAGCGAAACGCAACACCAAAGTAGGTTTGCACCCCCACCACATCATCGTTATCGCCCAAAATCAAATCTGTTGCCATCCCCTCTCGCAGAAACAGATTCTCCTGATTCTCCACGATGGTTTTCATGATGGTGGCATATTCGCGCTTGTCGGTCTGTGCCCGCAGTGCCCACACTGCCGGACCGCGCGAATTATTGAGTACCCGCTTTTGCAAATAGGTGCGGTCGGCCATTTTGCCAATCTCACCACCCAGGGCATCCACCTCATGAGTCAGCTGCGACTTCGCCGGACCCCCCACAGCCGGGTTACACGGCTGCCAGGCAATACGGTCTAGGTTGAGGGTGAGCAGCATCGTCCGGGCACCTAACCGTGCAGAAGCCAGGGCCGCCTCACATCCGGCATGGCCCGCCCCAATGACGATTACGTCAAATTCATCAATAAACTCTACTGCACTGCCCATATGGCTTACCTATCCAGCGTTCCTTATTTTAACCCTCGATTCCATAAGTGCCGTTGCTGATTTAAGGGGACGCACCGATGACTCATTCATGAATTGATAACACTGCACAGCACCCGCTGATATAAATTGATGTGGGGTTTGGAATCAGGTGCTTCTACGCCCTGGGGCCTTGGGGTTTTCCCAGGGCCTCTGCATAACCTTGCTAAACTTGGAGTATCAGCTTAGCAAACGGCGTTATGACTGCAGCTCTTGGTGTTACTGACCGGATTAAGACTCTCAACGACCTGGAGACTCAATTTAATCTGCAGCAAGCTGAAAGCGACGCCTTTTTTGATGAATGGCTAACGGATTTGCCTGATTTAACAAGCGCTCAAGAGCTTGGTGTGGAACGACTTAAAAATCGCTATGACTATCATCGAGCTGAAGGCTTGCTTTTAGAAGGCACTATTAACGCTGTTGTACTATCGCCATTGCTGGAATTAGCAGGCTTTTTAGATCCGCCATTTCGGCTCAAGTCCCCCTACGGCATTAGCTTAGAGCTGGACGATCCCGATGAAACCATTCGAGGATTTATTGACACCCTAATTGTTCAAGAGCGGCTGTGGATCATGGTGGTGGAATCGAAAAGAACCAGTATTCCGGTTCCTGCTGCATTCCCTCAGCTCTTGGCGTACATGTTGGCTAGCCCTCAATCAGAGCAACAGCCAGAGCAACCGGTTTATGGCATGGCCACCAATGGTGATGAATTTGTATTTCTCAAGCTGGTTGGTCAACGATATGACACATCGCGCACATTTTCGCTGTTTCCTCGCCGCCACGAGTTGAGTAACACCCTCAGTATTTTGCAACGGTTGGGCAATCTTGTCGCTGCTTAGGGGATCTGCTTCATCTGTAAGAGACAGCACTCATAGTTGGCATATTAGCTGCCTAAAATCTGACTAGGGCTCAGGCTAAAATCAGGCACCAGAGAAGATTTGAGCGGTTCGTCTGCTGCAAATATCATGTCTTCGTACAGGCCATTATCCCAGCGGCATACGGTTACCTGACGTAGCTCGGGATCAATTATCCAATACTCAGCGATACATCGAGCCATGTATTCGGTGTGCTTGTAGCGATAGTCTCGGTCTCGGTTCGTCTGTCCTGGTGATACAACCTCTACAACTAGCAGCGGTGGGGGCATATCGTGAGTAATCGTGGCTCGCTTCATGCCAGAAATAGCTGCTTTTGAGCCTTCAGAATGAACCAGTAAATCAGGAATGCGGCAGCTGACCCGCTGTCCGCTGACTTCGATTTCAGTCCCCCAGGTAACCTGGTCAGCGGGAAAGTATCTAATCAGCTCTAATAACAGACGTCTAGCAATGCTCAGGTTCTCATCAGATTCGGGCGGCATTTCTACTAGAGTTCCATTGACAAGTTCGCAGCGGATATCGGTATCGGCTGTGTGGGCCAGATACTGCTCTAGGGTGAAATATGGGGCTGAGACGGTCTGGACCATGGTTGAAAAACGCTCATAATCATCACCATTGTAGCCAACAGACATTTTTCCCAGACCGCTCCTCCGGTATCGTTGCAACGTGACCGTTCGCTAGGAAAACTCGACAATGCAACCAGATGTACTGGCTTTTGACTTCGATGGGGTCATTTGTGATGGGCTAATCGAATATTTTCAGACTGCCTGGCGGGCCTATTGCAAATTGTTCAAACCAGAGAGTCTAGAAGCGCCTGCCGGGTTAGCCGAGAAGTTCTATCCGCTGCGGCCTGTGATTGAGACAGGGTGGGAAATGCCCATGCTGCTACGGGCTCTGATTGTCGGTAAAACCGATGCGGAAATCGTAGCAGGCTGGCCTGAAATAGCGCTGCCGTTTTTAGAAGAGGCAAACCTGGAAAAATCCGAGGCGGCAAAAAATCTCGATGGTGAGCGCGATCGTTGGATTGCCACTGACCTAGATAACTGGCTGGCGCAGCATCGGTTTTATCCCAACATGCTATCGGTTTTGCAAAACTCCCTAGAAAAACGCCCCACCTACATTGTCAGCACCAAGGAAGGTCGCTTTATCCAACAGTTGCTTAAGCAAAGTGGTGTGGCCATGCCCCCAGACAAGATTTTGGGTAAGGAGGTTAAACGACCAAAGTACGAGACCCTACGTTTACTCACAAAAACTCACATTACTGACGAGAAATCTCCTCCGTCCATTTGGTTTATTGAAGATCGAATCAAAGCGCTTCAGGGGGTGAAGAAGCAGTCTGATTTAGGCCATGTGGAGCTATTTCTGGCGGACTGGGGCTATAACTTAGCGCCCGAACGTCAGGCGGCTCAGGAAGATGATCGAATTGATCTGCTATCGTTAGACTCGGTAGTACAAAAGTTCGAGGCTGCCTGAATAATTAGGGGGTCGCTGGGGCCATGCTGGATCTATCAAAAATTGCGCAGCAGATGCAGGGGATTAGCAATCACCTGGCCAAAGAGGCTGAAGCGGCAAAGGTGAGGATTGCGATCGCAACCCAACTCCTCCATCAGGCCCACCAGCACCAAACCCATCTAGTAGACCAGCTCCAAACCAACAACCTCGGCTTTGCCGCCGCCGAACCTGTTGAGCCCCTAGATACCCGAGTCTCGATCAACCCAGCACCAGAGGCCCACACCGTCATCGCCACCGACGGCTCCCAAATTAACCCCAGCCACCACGAAATTGCCTACTGCTATCTGCTCAACATCGGTCGCGTCGTGCTGCACTACGGCCAGAGCCGATTCCCCTTGCTCGATAGCCAGCCGGAGGTAATCTATCGCCCAGAAGATCTCTACGCCTCACGGCAGTGGGGCATTCGCACAGAAGAATGGATGGGACATCGGCGCACGGTATCGGAGGCGGTGGTGCTAGGGGAATTAGGTGTGGCGATAAATGGCGGTCAGCACGTAATTCCACAGAACACCTATTGCCCGCCCAAGCCTGGCTCACGACAGCTATCCCTTTTACAACGGCCATCGGTACCCACCCTCGCCATGACCGACGGCTCGCTGATCTATTGG
>NZ_JADEXP010000617.1 GCF_015207065.1 Leptolyngbya cf. ectocarpi LEGE 11479
TAGCTGACCCGGTGATGATTGTCGGTACATTTCCCTGGTTAGGTGCAAGGGTTTTGAGCATTTTAGCTGATTTCCTTTGCACCTAATCAGGGCGTAATAGCCGGTAACCCTTATCAGGCTTACGTAGCTATCTTTTCAGCAAGCCCTACGTATCCACAACCTTTTGTCGTAAATCAATTGAATAAGGCTTCATAGCGAGGTAAGTTCAATCTGTTGAATAGTACTAAAGTTTTACCTTATCTGCTTGGGAAACGCTATATCAGTTTTCAAGGCAGCTTCTTTAAGACTAATCATAGGCGGTCTCCAGGGTAGCAGCAGGTGAATCACTGGCAGGGGCTTTCCAGTCTCGGACGTCTATTTTTCCGGTGACAGCAGCGGAGATTAGGGCTGAGCGACGTTCTGAGAGCAACGACTGTGTTTTGAGTGCCTCTGATATCAAAGCTTCTAAGTTATCTAAAACAGACTTTAGTTGAGCAACAATGTGTGATTGCTCTGGCAGAGGTGGCAAAGCTAATGGTGTTCGACGTAAAGCATCCAGAGTGATTTCCTTGAAGGTTGCACCTTTAGACATGAAGCCAAAATAAGCTTGAGCAGCTTCAGCCCTTATCGCTAATAATAGGTAGTCTGCTATCACAGAAACACCTGGACTCACCTTGGCTGTTCCTTGTGTTAGGTTAGCTCCTTCCAATTCAGGAGGTACTGGTAAACACTTCCCGACAGTTGCCCGTATCGCAATAACGATGTCTCCGGTGCTTACCTTAGAGCGTTGATAAGAAGAATCAATCTCGGGCGAAGTTCTGGAATACCCCTCTAAGGGGAGTTCATCACCTGCCATATCACTGGTTTTAATATATGGAATTCCATTTTCCACTTCTGGACCTGCTTGAACAATTCCGTAAGTAATTGAGGTGGCGGGATCAATAATATGTTTCAGTTGTTTCACCTCCCAATGCTTGGGCACTGCGCCAATCCACTCGACGCCGGAGTCTCTCATGGGGGTGGTGGGGTCGAGACCCTTGGTGACCGCATGGGAAATCACCGCCTGCCGCTTTTCCTTTAGCAGCTCGATCAGCCGCTCCTGCTCCGCGATCAAGGCGTCAATGCGGGCAGTCTCGTGGTCTAAGTATGAAAGAATCTGTTGTTGCTCACTCACGGATGGGAGTGGCAAACTCAAACTCATTATGTTGGTTGCCGAAATGGAAGCTAAATTAGTGCTCTGCTTAGCATTTAAGTGAAAGTAAGTGCGTGCTTGTTCGCTTTGAGTAAAAGTTGCTAACCAGTCAGGTCTAAGATCTTCATTCGGGCGAATAGCAAAAACGTGGTTTTGATGCAGACATGGCGATATTTGCCCATGCCAGACAGTTCCTCTGCCAAGTTTGTCATTATCGCCACCTTCGTTCATTAGAACATCGCCTGCTCTCAAGCTATAGCTCACGGTTCGCTAGAAAATATAGGAGAATAGCGAATAGCGTAATAATGCCCAAAATCGTATCCCAGCCAAGCAATGGCCCAGTTGATCAGTAACGAACGCGTCGATGATATCCCACTGCTATTAAG
>NZ_JADEXP010000618.1 GCF_015207065.1 Leptolyngbya cf. ectocarpi LEGE 11479
GTTAGCACCTGATCGATGTCCTCGAGTATTAACCTGTGGCAAATTAATATCAAAGCTACCATACTCATTCAATATCTCCAAGAGAATAGAATTATCACTATTAGAATCTAAACTCAGGATCTCTCGGGGAAAATTTATGTCAAAATCAACAAGATCGACATTTCTCCCAAATCCTTGCAGGCCAGCCGATGCATTAATATCAAATACAAAGTCTAAGTCATAGGATGCCTGTGGACCTGTGGTTGAGAATGAAGCAGAATTGTCTAGGGAAAAGCCCGATTGAATAGTGATGGCTTCACCTGAAACTACATTTTCGGGGATATCTAACCAGAGATCAATAGGTAACGAGGCATTCAACCGTCCACCATTAAAACTAAAGTCTGATTGAAAGCCGATACGTCCAGAGGTTGATCCCTGAATTCCAAAACCACCTATAGACTTGGAACCACTTTCATTCCAATCAGTTCCCAAAAACCTATTGTCTTGCACCACCAAATTGTTGTTTGCTCCCCAAATGCTTTGATTCCTAACAGAGAAGCCGATATTATCGAACGTAAGCCTGGTTTCCCTGGCCTCAGCAGTCAAATCTAAGTCATAGAAAACCGTACCATTACTCCCACCAGCATAGCGCTCGACCTGGGCAAAATATGTTCCAGCAGCAGCTCTATAGTCGATAGCATCATTAGCATTACCGCCACGGCGTGAGCTGGCGACTTGGCTATCACCTGAATCAAAAACACCATTGTTGTTACTATCCTGGAAAAGCCTTAGATCAGCATCGTCACCATGGCTGATGTTGTGTAGTAACAGGCTAACATCTCGGTTGCCTGTGATATTGAACCCAAAGACATCATGGGGGTCAGAGCTTTCCACAGAGTAGCGATTTCGATTAACAGTTTGACTGCTTAACGTACCAACATCATAGATAGCCGATAAATCAAGATCATAGCTTACTGCACCGTTACTCCCACCAGCGTAGCGCTCAACTTGAGCGAAATATCTCCCTCCAGTAGCACTGTAGTTGATAACGTCGTTCATATTACCACCACGACGAGAACTGGCAACTTGGCGATCGCCTGAGTCAAGAAAGCCGTTATTGTTACTATCTCGAAAGAGTCTTAGATCAGCATCATCGCCATCACTAATGTTGTGCAATAGCAGGTTGATATCTCGGTTGCCTGAAACGTTAAACTGATACACATTAATGGGATCTAACTCTGAAAGTGGATCACCATCTACATAAACACGCTGACTATTAATCTGACCTAGATTATCAGTATTAGAATTGTTGTTTACCATGACGAACTCCTTTATCGTAATGAGTGGTACTCACTTCAAGAAATGAATCGAGTAGAAAATGCGTGATACTAAGGGAAGACTAATTAAGTCACCCTATGTACTTATCAGGTTGTATTTCAGTTTTTTTGCAATTATCCCAAACTGTCTTTAAGATTAGCCATGGTTGCTTGCTATATGGTGCGGTCGGCTGGCACCAAAGCATTTGACAGAAAAATGCACCGCTCGATTCTAAGAATCAGACGGTGCATTGTGCT
>NZ_JADEXP010000073.1 GCF_015207065.1 Leptolyngbya cf. ectocarpi LEGE 11479
TATTTTCTCTCTGCTTTATCTGAGCGGCAACAGCGCATTCTGCAGTTGTTGAAGGCTTCGGATGATATCTACCTCTCACTCACCGGATAATTTAGGCAACCCTTCCTAAATTTAAGCGAACCGTGAGTGTGATATTTGGAAAGGAACTGCTGCTGATTTAGCACAAAAGGATGCAGTTGCAGTATTTCCTGTTGGAGGTTGGTGGAAAGACAAAAAATATCTGAACAAGTATGAGCAGACAGTTCAATATTCGCTAATTATCTCTATTCGCGTACCAGATATTGAAGTGGATATTTATACGCCTGTTTCTAACTTAGTGCGTACGACTATAGAGACAGCTATATAAACAGCGGATCAGAACAATCCATTGATCTAGTTAACAACTGTAGAACTGCTAGACATTCACATCTAACGATCAATTTTTTTCTACAGATTTTACGAGGATGAAATGGATTAATGTGCATTGCCAAAGGACATTGAACCTACCAAAGCAGATGTACTATTTGCACGTTGTGATATTGTCTGAGCAAATCGAGCTTCAATAGTTCTGACATATTACCGGATCCCTGTGACGTTCTTCGATCTGAACAACTTGCACGATGAATACAAAGACGAACTCGGTAGCTTCATTGAAGTGGACTACTACCACGCTAACCAGCTGTTACCCCTGAGCGATGACCAGATTGTTGAGCTGACGCAAAAAGATTTGGCCAGCTGTATTCCGGCTTTTGGTGATGCCAACGTAGTCGATCGGGCCGTGGTGAGAATCTCCCAGGGAGTCAGCCACTTTGCGCCGGGTAGCTATCGCTATCTGTTGCCAGGGACTACTAGCTTTAGCAATGTCTTTATGAGCGGCGATTGGATTGTTACCCGCCATGGCTCTTGGTCCCAGGAAAAGGCCTATGTAACAGGGTTAGAAGCTGCTAATCGGGTAGCCCACCTGTTGGGAACCGGTATAGAAGCAGAGATTATACCCATCGTTCCAGACGAGCCCCATATTCAGACAGCCCGGATCGCTAATCGAGCAGTGCGACAGGTTATGAGTCAGGTGATACCGCAGCTGTGGTCCTATTGAGTGGAACTATAAATCCAAAGGAATGTGCGATTAAATAAAAGAAGGTTTGTTAAAAATTAAGCTCATGGTTTTGGTTAGGAAAATAGTTTGGGTGACTGGTTGAGTGTGAAAGATGTTGCTTGGGGTCCCTCCGAGTTCCCCAAACCCCCTGGTTAGGGCCGGAACGCCGCCCTAAGACCCAACGTACTGAGTTATCCCTAATGGCATCAAGTTGGGGTTACGGCGGGGACAATTATAAATGTTTTGGATCGATTTCTGCAGAAGATTTAGAGTGTGAAGCTCAAATCATGATGGGGTTATTACTTTACAGATTCATACCCACCTTGTGTAGGCTATGTACAGCCCAAGGGGCATTCGAGAAAAGGCGATAGCCGTAACGCATCGGTACTCTATTTTTAAGCACATCCCTAATCTGCCACCAAACCAAGCTGCTGCATAACGGCCAGCAAATTGCACTCGTACCACCATTTAACAATCTTGCCGTCTGCGATCTCAAGCAGGGTAAAGTCATTAACTCGGATGGATTTACCGGTGGGAGGAGTGCCCAAAAACTCTCCTGTGTGGGTTCCCTCAATGGTGGTGCGATACACAACTTTGTTGGCCTCAGCAATCATATCTGCCATGGTCTGATGAATATCACGAAAGCCTTGAAAGAGACTTTTATTAAATGCTTTATTGGCCTCTAGTCCGACAATAGGCTCGGGTGTGCTGTTGAAATAATAGACCACATCTGGACTCATCAACTCATCCCAGGTCTGTTGCCAGTTGGGGTTCGTCCCCCAGCCCTCTTTAGCGAAGCGTAGGGTAATCGACTTATTTTCTTCAGTTAGGCTAGCCATGGAAAAACCCTCAATACGGTAGCGTATGGCTATAGACTAGCCAGGGGTTTTAGATTTGTCAATACGGTAGCGTATGGTAAAGAAAAAAGAAGGGGTAAAACTAACTCGCCAAGACTGGATTGACCAGGGGTTGCGATCGCTTTCGGAAAGCGGGGTAGAAGCTGTCCGGGTAGAGCCCCTGGCAAAACTGATGGGAGTGACGAAGGGCAGCTTTTACTGGCATTTTAAGAATCGAGAAGAGTTACTGACGGCTATCTTTCAGGCGTGGATCGCGCTTCAAACCAGCGGCATTATTGAGCAGGTGGAGGCGAAGGGTGGGGGTGCGATCGCAAAACTACTCTACCTATTTGAGCTAGCCGTAGAAGACGACGGCAGAATCGAGAACGCGATCCGAGCCTGGGCAACCAACGATGCAAAAATCGCCCCCGCCCTCGCTGAAGTGGATCAGCGACGTCTGGACTATACAAGAGACCTATTTTTACAGGCAGGATTTGATTCTTTCGACGCTATTGTCAGGGCTCGTATGGCTTACTACACGCTAGTGGGCGAGTTTACCATTGGCACACGTAGCAATCAGGCTGAACGGCTAGCTGAGATCCGACTACAGCATAAAATTCTGACGGGTCATCGCCTATCCGATTAGCTTTCGATATGAATATTCCATCGACTACATTCAGTCACCTAAACCAAGTTGGGATCAGCAAGAACTCAAATGGATTACGACCATATGCAATGGGTCGAAAGATTTTTAGTACTCAACCTGGATGTTGCCATACCTCGTCCCAGTCGCTGCCGCCTATCTCTAATCCAGCCTGCTGGCTTTGAGCACTCAGAATTTTTTGGTGCCCCTGTTTTTGCCAAAGGGTGACTGATAGCTGTCCTTGAGTCGTGTCTCGACACAAAAACTCCATACCAGTGGCCGTAGGCACTCTAATGTTTACGCCTGCTAGGTCAGTTTGACCCATAAGCTCTACAGTATAGTCTTTCTGCTCGGCCCAGATCCGCCAGCTGCCCCAAGGGGATACCTGCCAGGAGACTGTTCCATTCCAGGGGACAAACTCATAGAATTTTCCTTGGTGGTGAATCCCCACCATGCCTACAGATTCTCGCTGCCCTAGCACCTGACGAATGCCGCCACCTGAGGTCAGTGTGAGGTCGGATATTTGGTCAAACGCGTTGCACTGGATCCAAAACCACTTTTGCGGAAAGGCTCCTCCCCAATTTTTTTCGCTGTAGGCGGGGACTTTTTCAAAGTCAAAGCGATGCATGATTTTACCGTCGGCATCGACCTGCTCAAACCAGCCAGTGGCCCAGCCGTGAGCCATGAGAATTTGCCAACCGGGTTCAAAAATTTGAAACTGTGACAGCCAGCCAGCCGTGGACTGGGGATAGCCAGGATTGCCCCAGCTATAGATCGGTTCTAGGGTATAGCGCCAGCGTACGATTTGGGCCGGGCTCCAAAACTGGCCTTCATGCAGGATGTCGGTGGCTTGGTAGCTTTCGACAATAAGACCACAACGACTGTGCCCATGACCCAGCCGATGTCGCCAGGCCCAAAATCGCGACACATCAGGTAGAGAACGACAAAAATATTGTTCGTCTGGCCCTAAAATCTGGACGGTACCACCGCTGGCAGCTGTCTGAGCACCGGGATCTTGAAGTGAATACATAAAGGCAATGGTTTGATTGCCCTGATGAGGCGGCAGCGTCAGTCGATAGTACCAGCCTTCAAAAAATGGCTGCTGTCTACCGTTCCAGTGGTAGCCGCTGTGGGGAGTTGGCCGGATCATGACGTTCTCTGGGAAAGGCGCTGCCAGCCTTCTACTTTATTGGTTTCTGCTGTCTCAATTGCTTTATAAAGAGCCAAAAAGTTACCCTCACCAAAGCCTTGAACCGACTGACGGCGTTCAATAAATTCAAAAAAGAAATGATTGTCTTGGAAGATAGGACAAGAAAAGATTTGCAACAGCAGCGATTCTGGTTGGCTTGGTTGCCAGTCAAGCAAAATTTGCTGTTCAACAATCTGTTGCCATTCCGGGTGCTCAACAGGCGCTGTCAGACACTGCTGCAACCGCTGCTGCAAGTGTTTGTAATAGGTTAAGGGAACTGATAAAAGCGCCAGTCCTCGCTGTCGAAGCGTTCTGACCGTGGGCACAATGGGATTGCTATGGAGGGCAATGTGCTGGATACCAGCACCGTGATTAGTATCTAGAAATGTCTGAATTTGCGAGCTGCCGTTGGTGGGCTCGTTAATATTGAAATATAGCTGGCTGGTGGGAGCAAATAAAACCTGGCTGCATAGTCCAGATTGTGTCGTTTGGATGTTAAAACTTTGTTGTTTTTGTAGCGTAAAGAGCTTCTGATAAAATGTGGTGGCGGGTTGCAGTTCTCCTGCCGGAACGTTGAGAACAATGTGGTCAATACCTTTTGCGACAGCAGTATCGGTGTTAGCTGGCTGAGGAAAATTTTTTAAGGCCGGACGCTCAATTAGCGTATGGCGCAGCCCGCCCCAGCCGTAAACGCTAGCCCAAGCAGCAGGTGAGGCATTCTGATTTAAACCCACCAGCTGAGACAACAGCGGTGAAAGAACTGTTTGAGGTTTGGCACCCAGGTGACTCAGCGTTGCCGCCAAATCGTCAACTTCGATAGCGACATCAGCCACCCCTTGTGCATAAGCACGAAGATACTCAGCAACGGGGCCATCGTCTGTGCGAGGAGAGGATAGAACAAAGAGGGTATCTCGATAGCACAGAACTTCTAAATATCGGTCAGGCAGTGTGGCCTGTTTGAGCGATGTCCAGCCTAGATGTTGAACAAACCAGTCCCGCTGATGGGCGGCATCTTCAACAAAGAAATGGATATGGTCGATTTTCATACACGGTATGGAAGATGCCGAGCTGACGGACTCGGAAATGAGCCCCCTTGAGATAGGGTAGATGAGATTTTTGATAACGGCACGTCTCTTTAGTGAGAGTGTGGCAGGTCTTAATAAATTTGGGAATACGCCCGCAAATGTCTAAATTTGCCTTACCCTTTCAGCAGCATGTCTTGCTCTGCCGCTTTTTGCTCTGCCGCTTTTTACCCCTATGACAACGTTCACGACAGCTGCTGATAAATCTTCGTTAACTCAGCGAATTCAGGTGTTTTACGATGAATCGTCTCAGCTGTGGGAGCAGGTCTGGGGTGAGCACATGCACCATGGCTACTACGGTGCCGACAGCCTGACTAACAGTCCCCAAGAAGCCCAGCGAGTCTTGATTGAAAAGATCTTACTTTGGGGGGATGTGCCGGACTCACCTTCTGAGAATGTACCGCAGGCAGTTCTAGATGTGGGCTGCGGTATTGGCGGCAGCACGCTGTATTTGGCCAGTAAATATCGGGCATCGGCCACGGGGATTACCCTCAGTCCGGTACAGGCAAATCGAGCAATGGCCCGAGCTGAGACAGCTGGGTTAGGAGAGCACGTGGAATTTCAGGTGGCCGATGCCCTGGCGATGCCCTTTGCAGATCACAGCTTTGACCTGGTGTGGTCCCTAGAAAGTGGTGAGCACATGCCTAATAAAGAACAGTTTTTACAGGAGTGCTGTCGGGTACTCAAGCCGGGGGGACGGCTAATTGTGGCCACCTGGTGTCATCGAACGGCTGAGCCCCCCCTGACGGCCTCTGAACAGGAGCATTTGGCCCAGCTATATCGGCTGTATCATCTGCCCTATGTGATTTCTTTGGCAGACTATGAAGCACTGGCTCAGGCGTTGCCGCTGCAGGCGTTAAAGACGGCTGACTGGTCTGAGACCGTGGCTCCTTTTTGGAACGATGTAGTTAAGTCAGCCCTTAATCCTCAGGTGCTGTTGGGAATTCTCACGGCGGGTTGGAAAACCGTTGAAGGGGCGCTGGCGATTCCGCTGATGATGGAAGGCTATCGTACCGGACTGATTCGCTACGGGCTGTTGACCGGGGTTAAACAAACAGGGGAGCAGTAGACCATGGTTTCAAACGTCAATAAATCGCAGCACCCTAATGGGCCTTTTTCCTGGGGTCGCTGGCTGCGTTCCTTTTGGGCCTTTTCTCGCCCCCATACGATTGTAGGTACGACGCTGAGCGTGGGAGCGCTGGGGGTGATGGCGCTGGTGCTAGCGGACTTGGGGACAGGCGCACAGATCCTGCCGCTGGTGTGGGTGATGCTGGCGGCGCTGGTGCCGAGTCTCTGTGCCAACGTGTACATTGTGGGTCTCAATCAGCTGACAGATATTGCCATTGACCGGATTAACAAACCCCATTTGCCGCTGGCGTCGGGGGCATTTTCGCTCAATATGGGGCGCTGGATTGTTTGGGTACTGGGAGGGCTGGCGCTGCTGCTGTCCGCAGTACAGGGACCGATTTTACTAGCGACGGTGGGGCTGAGTATGGCCATTGGTACGGTGTATTCTCTGCCGCCGCTGCGTTTAAAGCGATTTCCGTTTTGGGCGGCGCTGTGCATCTTTGGGGTGCGTGGGGTAATTGTCAATCTGGGCTTTTTTGCTCATTTTCGTCGGTGGCTGACGCTGAGAGCGGGCCTAGAGAGCAGGGCGCTGTCCATACCGCCAGAGGTGTGGGCGCTGACAATGTTTGTGGTGGTGTTTGCATTTGCGATCGCAATCTTCAAAGACATCCCCGACCTCGAAGGCGACCGTCAGTTCCAAGTCCGCACCCTGACCGTACGTCTGGGCCCCAGATTTGTCTTTAGACTGGCGCTGGGCGTACTGACGCTATGTTACGGTTTGCTGATAGGACTGGCCCTATTTGGCGTGCTGCCATCGGTTCAGTCAGGATTTTTAGCCGTCACCCACAGCCTGCTGCTGGGCCTGCTGTGGTGGCAGAGTCGTCGGGTTAGTCTGCAGGACAAGTCTGAAATCAGCGGGTTCTATCAGTTTATCTGGCGCTTGTTCTTTCTAGAGTATTTGTTGTTTCCCCTGGCCTGTGTGCTGGGTCAATAGGCCCAGAAAGTTCGGGTGGTAACTCTGGCAGAACTTTACATGATCTTTACCCGTCTCTATCTGTAGACGTCTGACCCATGACGTATCTGTAGCTGATGGTCTCGGAGAATTAGTTATGAATACCGTTATGCTGCTGGCGACTATTGAAATCTGCAACTTTATGGGTTGTGGCTGGCTAGAGAGTGCGATCGCATTTGTTCAAGAGTGGGTATCTAAAATCACTGTATAAATTCTCACCCTGACAACACTGATTTGCACCAAAAGCGGTTCAAAATGCGCTGATGAGGTTTTATAGCCCATTGGCCATTCTGGACCGCTTTTTTAATGCGCATACGCCCGTAATCATAGTAAATCTGACACAGGCTCTTTAGAGCGTATTTAATGGCAGCTGCCAAAGACGAACGCTTTCGAGGATTAAAATAACGGCCCATACCAGGATACTCAGACCCGCCGATGCCGCCGCAATATCTTTAACAATCCGGATCTGCTCATTTCGTTGAGGTTCGACAAAATCACACAAAACCTCGATAGCACTATTAAATAGCTCGGAGATCAGCACCAAGCCCATGGCCAGCAGTATCAGGCTAAAATCCACCCACTGCCGGAAAAAGAACGCAAACCCTAAAACGGGTATGGATAAAATGACTTTGTAGGCCACGCTAAAGTCGGTTACCACTGCAATGTGCAGGCCCGACAGAATTACCTTGAGTTTTTGGATGGGACGGTAGCTAGGGGTGCGAAATTTGTTAGCCATAGTGCATGTCCGTCGATACAGTTGCGATCGCTAGATAGTGAAGTATAACGACATTTGCCGTATTTACAGACACTGATAAGGGCTGGCCTAGCGCTTAGCGTATTTCATATGAATCAGCGCCACCTTATCCTGATGCAAATTGAGCCTTGGCTCCAGGCTATAGGGGGTAAACCCTAGCTCAGCATAAAGCAGTAACGCCCGCGTATTGTCATTAAAAACAGAGATATGGGGACTAGTCTGGTACTTATCTTGACAGACATTAATCATATGATGGATCAGGGTTTTGCCTAAACCGCGCCCCCTGTAGTCTGGCGCAACAATGACATTCCCGATGAAGGCAGACTGTTGATGAACTAAATCGTAAAGATTAGCAAAGGCAACAACCCGGTTATCCATAATACCAACCGTAAGCCCATGGCGTTTGGCGGCAATAGTTTTTAATTGTTCAACATCCCAGGGAAAGTGACCGTTAGGACAAACCAAATAAAGCTCTTCTGGCGACGTTACTAAGTGACCAATGGCAGAATAATGTTGCTCAGTGGCTGGAATGAGTTGCATTTTGCCTGACAAATGATGACGCCCCTATCTTAAGGTGTATTTTGATACAAAATCTCAACTTTTATCAAGATTCTAACGTTTATTTTTAGAAGCACTTGCAATCTTCGATGTGAGTTCGATACACCTGACATTGGGCCCATGGAGCTTTGAAGGTCTGGGTTAGTCGCTAGCTAAACTCTGTGTTGTATGTCAAAACAAGATTTTCCTAAGAGAAAAGCCTATAGTCTTACTCCAGACTATACCCGCCCACTCTTAAAACTCTCTTCAGCACAGCGACAACAGTTATTAGGACGACTCACATTTCTCTATGGTAAATCAGCTGCCACACAACATTTACCTGAGTTAGAGCGACTGCTAAAGGTCCATGATGCCCACAAAACACCGGAGAAGAAGGCACAGAACGGTCACTTTGATCCGAGCGATCGGTTTACCCAGCAAGATGTTGCTCTCATTACCTATGGGGATATCTTACTCAGTGACGCTGCCTCCCCGCTCGCGACGCTCGCGGACTTTTTAGAAAGTACCTCCGGTCTCAGAGGGGCCTTTAATACCTTGCATATTTTGCCGTTCTTTCCCTACAGTTCCGATCGTGGCTTCTCTATTACCGATTTTAAGGCGGTTGATCCAAACGTCGGCTCCTGGCAGGATATTGAGTCCCTAAGCGAACGCTATCGGCTGATGTTTGATGGGGTGTTCAACCATGCTTCTTCCCAGAGCATGCCTTTTCAGGAAATGCTCAATGGCAATCCAAACTATCAAGACTTTGCCACCACCTATCATTCTCCCGATGAGCTTACGCCCGATCAGCGTGCCATTATTGTCCGACCTCGGACGTCAGATATTTTGACCCAGTATCAGTCTATTGACGGCCCTATTTGGGTATGGACTACCTTTTCCCCAGACCAGATTGATCTGAACTTTACTAATCCTAAGGTTCTTCTAGAAGTCATCGATACGCTGCTACTCTATGTCCGGCGCGGTGCCGATATTATCCGTCTGGATGCTGTTACTTACCTGTGGGAAGAACCAGGTACTCCCTGCGCCAATCTAGCCCAAACCCATGAGGTGATCCGACTCTTTAGGGATGTACTGAATATTGCGGCGCCCCAGGTGGCTTTGACAACAGAAACCAATATTCCCCATGAGGAAAACATCACCTATTTTGGCAACGGATATGATGAAGCCCAGATGGTGTATAACTTTGCCCTGCCGCCGCTGGTGCTCTATACCTTTTACCAAGAAGATACAACAGAACTATCAAAATGGGTTAACACCCTAGAGTATCCATCTGATGCTATGACATTTTTTAACATCCTGGATACCCATGATGGCATTGGGTTGCTAGGGGTTAAAAACATTTTATCGGAGCAGCAAATTAGCTTTGTTATTCGATGTGCCAGGGAGCATGGGGCACTCGTTTCATATCGTACGGCAGAAGAGGGAATGGAAGAGCCCTATGAGATTAATTCCACCTGGTTTAGTGCCCTAAATCTGGATGGCGAGCATGAGGATCTAGATTTACAAGTTAAACGGATGGTGGCCTCCCGCAGTATCGCCTTAGTACTCAGGGGTATTCCTGGTATTTATTTACATGGATTGATTGGTACCCATAACAATATTGAAACGGTCCTAAAAACAAAGGTAAAACGTGATATTAATCGCACGGTCATTCACTATTCTGACCTGAGGCAGGAGCTAAAGAACTCTGAGGCCAGAGTATCTCAGATGATTACTCAGCTCGGTCGCCTACTGGATATTCGGGTCAATAACAAGGCCTTCCATCCCAATGGCGACCAAAAGGTCTTCCAACTGGATCCGTCAATCTTTGCTCTACTCAGAATCTCACCGGACTGTGAGCAACATATTTTGACCCTGACCAATGTGACCTCTCGACGCTGTCAGATCAGTCTTCCATTGGAGCAGCTGGGTGTGGCTGGCATCTATCCGCAGGAGCGCTCAGAGCTACCGGACCCGCCTGAGATGCTCAGTGCTCGACCAATTAAGCCCCTATGCGCCATACCCCAAGATAACTACTGGTACGATCTGATGGGGCAACGGGGATGGCGGATTGTTAACAACACCCTAGATGTGACGCTGGCGGCCTATGATGTGGCGTGGTTGATCCCAATGATTGAGCTAGAGCGGATGATTGAGTAGCCATGGCCTATCCTGCTAGCGGCAGCATCTGAGCGTTGGTATGTTGCCGACTTGCAGAGGAAGGCTGTAATGAGAAATCGTCTGGGAAATGGCCGTAAAACTTGGCAACAGCTTTTTTGACAACAGTTGACAGCAGACTGCCATTATTCAGTAGTTTCAAGGAACAAGCTCCCTCAGCTGGGAAAATGATTGGACTTGGAGAAACACCCCATTCATCACGGGACCACCTTTGCAGATAGTAAAGATCACCCTGGTAGGCGAAGGGAACATATTGAAAGCGAATATGTTTGAGGTGAGGCCGCCTGCATTGGTGCTTCAATAAGGTACATCCCCGTGTTTTCAAGACGGTTTGAATAAAATCAGGCACAGTCGTCCAGGGTATTAGACCGGGCTGATGGGCGGGTTTGGGTGTCTGGTTTAGTGCTGGCATCATGACCTTTTAATACTGCCTTACGTACATACCATAAATGATGACTTTGAGGATGGTATGAGGATCACCCCATGGGGAGACTAACAGCGCTGGTGGACTCTGAGTGGGTACTCTGACCTTACCCATCTACATTTTTTCAGGGGTTCGTTGGCGCTATGATTTAGCCCCAGTGATGCATGAAATCCGTGACATCTACCGAGATATGGCAAATGAATATCAATGGCACACCAGTTATTGGGTGCGTGTCGGCTGTCTGGCAATCTGTTTTTTCTTGGCTGCCCAGGTATCCACCACGGCCCTCAATATTCAAGCTGCGGCCTCACCCCTGTGGCCACCTGCGGGGATTGCGCTAGCCGCCCTATTAATCTACGGTCAGAAACTATGGATCGGTGTGGCTTTGGGCGCTTTCTGGACGTCGTTAGCTGACGGTGTGCCCTGGTGGCTGTCTCTTATTCTGTGTTTTGGGAGTGCCCTCCAGGCCCTGGTGGGGAGTTATTTTCTCCGACGCCGATGGCAGCGCAGTGTACAGCTATACGACTGGCAGCTGGATGATTTACTGGCGTTTTTGGGTCTGGCGGTGATGCTCACACCCATGACAAATGCTATTTATAGCACCACCGTGGGCTATGGCTTTGGTGCGGTCACTGGGGCAAACCTGGTGTCAAATGCCATTGTAATTTGGCTGGGGGATGGCATGGGTATTTTGGTGCTAACGCCGTTTTTACTGGCGTTGGTAGCTGGGTGGAAGCACACCATCACGTTGCGCATCGGCTCCCGGTGGGAACTGGGCCTGTGTCTAGGCATGCTGATGGCGGTCAGTGCCCTGGTGTTTGGCGCCCAGACCGATAGTGCGATCGCACAATATCCCCTAGAATATCTCCCATTTCCCTTTGTCGTTTGGTCCGCCCTGCGCTTAGGGTTACGCGGCACCACCCTTGCCAGCTTTCTCGTATCGGTTATTGCTGTCATCGGAGCTGTTCATCGCGGTGGTCCTTTTATCACCAAGGCCGAGGGTAACCTGGGCGAAGCCATATTACTATTACAAGCCTATGCCGCTGTCATTAGTGTGACCGCCCTGGTCCTGTCGGTGGTGGTCACAGAACGCCAGCAAAGTCGAGCTAAGCTAGCCCGTAGCGAAGCCAGTTTGGTCAATGCCCAGCGCATTGCCCAGTTAGGAAACTGGGACTGGAGCGTCAATCTAAATGAAAAGCTGCTCGACAAGACTATCCAGATGACAACAAAAACAGGTGACAACACCCTTGCCCCGGATAACCATTCCCTGATCTGGTCCAATGAGTTATACACATTGCTAGGCTACCCTGTGGGGGCTGTGCCCCCCAGCCAGTTGCTGTTTTTAGAACGGGTGCATCCAGAGGACCAGCGGCGGGTGGGCCTGGCTTGGAATGTGGCTCGCACCCACCAAAAACCCTATCGTTTGGACTATCGGCTGATTCTGCCCGATGGCACAGAACGTACCGTTAATGAACAGGTGCACATTGAGCATGACCGCATTACCGGGACCGTTCAAGATATCACCGAACGCAAACAGGCGGAAATCGCCATGCGAGAGACAGAAATGGTACGGGCCACCATGTATCGCTATTTGAGCCAAGACCTGGCCGAGCAGCTACTGGACAACAAAAACACCCAGCTGGGGGGTGCCCGACAGTTTGTTTCGATCTTATTTGCAGATATTCGCAGCTATACTACACTGACCGAGCAGCTATCGCCTGAGGCAGTTGTAGCGCTGCTCAATCGCTACTTTGAGACCATGGTAGATGTCATCTTTGACCACCGAGGCACCCTGGACAAGTTTATTGGCGATGCCATTATGGCAGTGTTTGGCTCCCCCATTCCCCAGTCAGATCATGCCCAGCGAGCCGTTGCTACAGCTCTGGGTATGCAGCAACAGCTCGCTATATTTAACCAACAACAACAAAATCAGGGACTCCCTACCCTGCAAATTGGCATTGGCATCAATTCTGACGATGTGATTACGGGCAACATCGGCTCTAGCAAACGTATGGAATTTACGGCCATTGGCGATGGTGTGAATCTCACTTCCCGCATCGAGAGTGCGACTAAACTCTACGGTTGCTCCATTATTATTAGCGAGAATACCTACGAATGCTGCCAAGACATGATCTGGGTCAGAGAGCTGGACTATGTTTGTGTCAAGGGTAAACGGCAGCCGGTGCGGCTATATGAGGTGTTGGGGTTGCGATCGCAACCACTTTCCTCGGCTCAGCAAACCCAAATAGCACTCTATAATCAAGGCCGAACCCACTACCAGCAGCGTCAGTTTGACCTTGCCATAGACATTTTTAGTACCCTCTTGCGCCAAGTTCCCGACGACCAAGCGACTCATATGCATCTAAAACGCTGTCAGCAGCTACAAAAACAGTCCCCTAAAAATAATTGGGATGGTTCTTGGCAACTGCAGGAAAAATAGAAGAGTTGTCTAACATATACCACTGAGCATATCTATTATTTATATAGTTCTTAATATAGTGAAACAGATACTGTTGCTGATCGAACCTATATTGGTATCCTTGCGTCTAATGATATTAGATTCCTCAGGGATAAATCGATCTGTGAAATCCGAGGTTAGAGCATGAATACGGTATGGGTTGGCCTGGCAGTAGCAGCACCAGTGGGTCTCATCTTATTCATAGGTAATCGTCTATTGAACAGTTCGCTGACCCACGAAGGGCTATGTCCAGTTTGTCTGGGTGAAGGTGGGCCTTGCCAACACTGTAATGGTCTTGGCGTCATCGTTAAATCGTCACCTAGAAAAGATTTAGAATGACACTTTTCAAGCTGGCACACAAGGGTCGTGCTAATTGAGTTCCTTTATCTGAACTTGATAAAACGTTTATCCAACGTGAAGGAAGATATGTAATACTGAACACGTGTTTCGCCTGTAGTGTTGTTCATCTACATACACATGGTTGTCTGTCTTTTGTGTCTTTCTGTTTTGGGTCTTTGTCAACAGTCTATTTCCTGACTGTCCCAGATGTGTTGAGTTAGAAAGGCTCATTAAGTAAGGATTTAATAGGAATTTTGACATCTTTAAATAGACATTTGTTCAGAAATTTTTTTCTAAGTTACTTGAATGCAACACCTAAAGCTCTAGAAACTTTTTGCATTTAGATTCTCCGTCTTTGAGTAGATGCAGAGCTGGCTTTGGAGACTATACCTGCTGAAGCAGCTTTGCCATACACGTAAGTGTATTAGCTCCTCGTATTGTTGTTAATAAAACTAAGTGGACGACAAAACCGGTAAAGACATCGGTTGCGAGGGCGTGTGCGATCGCATTGCATCACAGAACAATGTTGATATCACCGCACAGATATTTTGATTTAGGGCTCAAAGCCCTAAATCAAAAACACTTTGGCTTTCTAATCTTTTGACATTTCGATCGATCCCAGCACAATCAACTCTGTTCTATTTGTTATCTAGGAAGATTTTTGATGGATATGCACATGCATGATGACGCCCACAACACCCATCACACCGACCCCGCTAAGCAGTCAGAACACTCTGCTGCCCATAAGCTCATTACATCGCACAATGCTACCCATACCGCAGTAAAAAATGGCTCTTGGTTTGACGCAAGCACCTGGCAGGGTGGGCGTATTCCTGGTAAAGATGCCAAAGTCATTATCCCTCAAGGGATTAACGTCACCTATGACAACGTTAGCGATCAGCGATTGTTTGGTCTGCGGGTGGATGGTCAGCTAGACTTTGCCACCGATGCTGACACCCAGATGATCATTGATACCTTTGTTGTATCTTCCGAGGGTACTCTCACCATTGGCACAAAAAATAATCCAGTCCAAGGCAATGTTCAAACCAAAATTTTAATTGCCGATAATGGTGCCATTGACACCAGCTGGGATCCTCAGCAGCTAAGCCGAGGAATTGTTTCCCATGGAACAGTCAGTATCCACGGTCAGGCTAAAACCTCCCATCTCAAAGTGGTCACTGACCCCACTGCAGGGGATACCACATTACTGCTAGCCTCAGCACCTGTTAACTGGCAAGTAGGCGATCGCATTGTTTTAACTGGAACTCGGTACGAAAGAGACGCGTCCGAGACCGAAGACGAAGAACGCCTAATTACAGATATTGAGGGAAATCGCATTACCCTCGACAAACCACTTTCCCATAGCCATGGCACCCCGCGCTCAGACTTAAAGGCCTATGTAGCCAACCAAAGCCGTAACGTCGTTATTGCCACTGAAAACGCAGACAATTTGCCCTCCAACCAGCGGGGGCACGTCATGCTGATGCATTCGGATAATGTTGATGTGCGCTATGCCGAATTCAATGAGTTAGGCCGCACAGATAAATCTAAGCCTTTAGACGACTTTCTCTTTAATAATAATGCAACATCTACCCGCATCCTAGACAACGATGGGAATCCCATTCCAGGAGCCCGCACCAATATTCGTGGACGTTATACCTTACACCTCCACCGTACTGGAGTGAATGGGGACAACGAGCCAGCGGCAATTGTTGGTAACAGTATTGTTGGCTCCCCTGGCTGGGGTATTGTTCAGCATGATAGCTATGCTGTCCTAGAGAATAATGTGGCTTACGATGTTCTGGGGGCTAGTTTTGTCACTGAAACAGGAAATGAAATAGGTGCTTGGCGCAATAATATTTCCATTAAAAATGATGGTCGTCGCAGCGGTATCGAAAAAAGTGGTGTCGGTAATCATGACCTAGGCTTCAATGGCCATGGCTTTTGGTTTCAGAGCCGATTAGTTGAAAATGAAGGAAACGTAGCAGCAGGCAGTCATGGCTCTGGTATCTTTTATTTTCATCGTGGAGTCGATCAGATCAACCCACTGACCAAAAACTTATCCATTGAAGCCTTGGCTAGAAATACAGACACTGTACCCAATAACAATCCACCGATTGTAGGTTTCAATAACAACGAAGTATTGGCGTCTGGTAGCGGTCTCCGGGTGATCAAATCTTTTCAGCCCCAGCAACACGATGGCCGCACAGTTCTGAATGGTTTTACAGCTTGGGAAGTGTCTCAAGGAACAGAACTACAGTACACTGCCCATTACACTCTCAAAGACTTTACCCTACTAGGAGCAGACAATATTGCCAACGACCCAAGACACAGTTGGCGCAGTGAAGGCCTTCATTTAGCCCGAAATGTTGAAGACATGGTGCTCGACAATATTCAAGTGGAAGGCTTCGATCGAGGTGTCTTAATGGATAAAGAAAATGTCAGCACACCGACTCTAAATGACTGGGGATATTTCTTTATTGACCCTCAAATTAGGAATAACAATAAAGATTGGATCAATCTAGACCCTAATGTAGATCGGGTGCTAAGCCGTTCAGAACTTCAGCCAGGACGGTTGGAGTTTGAACTAGACACGGCTAACAGCGATCTAGTGTTACGCGATGGCGAGAATAAAGATGCAATTTTTATCAAAGGCACCAAGACAGATTCCCTAGGTAAAACCGAGCTTCCGTTTGGTAGTGAGAATCTTGGCTACTATTTTAATGAAGCCCGCAGGCTGGGTAAAAATGGCTATTACACGCTTCCAGACGGACGTCGAGCCGTCATCCTTGATGAATATATTAGCGATCGTCTCACAGGTGATCTACGCAAATATAGCTTTATTGTCACAATAGAGAATGAATAGTGGACAAAAGATGATCCTAATTTGGGAGCGCTCGATCCCAGTCAAGTGCAACAGAGTAGCGGCATTATTCCCTTCGAGACCATAGCGGGCAATCATCCAAAATTTGTACAAGATAAAATTGTTGCTGACGTCAATCAAGACGCACCATCAGAACCCGTTATTGAACCTGAAACAAATCCCACCATCTCAGATCCTGTTGTAACACCGCCTGTAGGGAATCCGATTACCCCAGACCCAGATCCGACTGTAACGCCGCCTTTAGAAGATCCAAGTATCCCAGATCCTGTTGTAACGCCGCCTGTCAACGACCCAAGTATCCCAGATGTCCCCCAGCCAATTGATGGGGCTGGCACTGGTTTGACAGCCGAGTACTTCAATAACATAGACTTCACCGACCTAGGACTGACTCGTACCGATGCAGCGGTAGACTTTAAGTGGCGTCAAGGTGATTCTCCCGATAGCGCAATTGAAGAAGATACCTTTTCCGTTCGTTGGAGTGGCCAGATCGAATCTCTCTATTCAGAAACCTATACGTTCACTACACGGTCCGACGACGGTGTCAGACTCTGGGTGAATGGGGAACTTCTCATCGATAATTGGACCCGGCACTCGGCTACTGAAAATACGGGAGAGATTACCCTGGAGGCTGGCCAGAAGTACGATATTCAGATGGAGTTCTTTGAAGGCTGGGGAGATGCCGTTGCTCAGCTCTACTGGTCCAGCGCTAGTCAGGAACGAGAAATTATTCCTGCTAGCCAGCTCTACTCCACTGCAAACTCTACCGTGCAGGGAGATGCTAACAACAATGTCTTAACAGCCACTGGAGAAAACGATTTAATCATAGGTACTCAACCTTTAGATACAACTCCAGGCCAAAATGAAATTGATGTTCTCATTGGTGGTGATGGTCGTGACACATTTGTGCTTGGCGATGACAATCGTACCTTTTATGACGATGGGGATATCATGCTAGGCGGTTTGGATGACTATGCTCTAATTCAAGGATTTAAGCCGGTTCAGGGGGATCGCATTCAACTGCACGGCTCGTTAGATAACTATACCTTAGGAGAATCTCCTACTGGGTTGCCGTCTGGCACCGCAATTTTTCATAAGGGTAATGGGGCATCCGAGCTAGTTGCCGTAGTGGAGGACGCTAAAGCCTCTGATTTATCTGGAAACTTTACGTTTGTATAGAGCGAAGCGTAGCAACGGCGGAAAAATCGCCGTTGCTACGCTAATTTGCAAAGGGTTTCACCGCCCTGCTCAATCCAGCCGTAGATCATACCGGAGGTGGAGTGGCCAACGGCGCATTTGCCCATGCTGTCGATGACAATCACTCCGCCTAACCCTTGTACTTTCTTAATCAAATAGTCAATTCCTGCCGTTGCCGCTGCCTGGGCATCCATTTTTTGAAAATAGACAAAATCTGCAATCATCTTGCACAGAACTGTCCGCTGGAATTGTTCACCATAGCCAGTGGCTGAGACCGCACAGGTATCGTTGTCAGCAAATACGCCAGCGCCGATGATGGGACTGTCACCCACACGCCCCCAGCGTTTGTTGACAATCCCCCCTGTGGATGTGGCCGCTGCCAGGTTTCCTGCACAGTCTTGGGCGACGGCACCAATGGTGCCAAGTTTCTGGCTGGGTTTAGCCGCTTCATGGTCCAGCATCATCCCGCCTACCTTTTGAGCTTCACGCCACTGACGGACACGGGCATCAACAACAAAGTAGTCATTGGTCATACGGGGTAGACCACAGAACTTAGCAAACTCCCGGGCTCCTTTGCCAATCAGCATAACGTGCTCACTTTTTTCAAGCACCTGACGCGCCAGCACGGTTGGATTTTTGATCGAAATAATACCTGCTACAGCACCGGCTTCAAAGGTATTACCATCCATAATGGCTGCGTCCATTTCCACCTCACCATACTCATTGAGTACAGAGCCACGGCCAGCATTATAGAGCGGGTCGTCTTCCAGTTGGATGGCACAGTGCTCAACCGCATCTAGAGCACTTCCCCCTGTTGCCAAGATCTGACGACCGCCCTCCAAAATACGGTAAATGCTCTCCATATAGTCCAGTTCATTTCCCTCACGCTTGATCTGCTCCAAGGCTCCCGCGCCGCCATGGATAATAAGAGAGAAATTTTTTGTCATGACTTAATAAAACTTAAAATACTAGAAATCAACGTTACCACGACTCATACAGTCTCATACATTGGTTACACCTGGAACTTAGTTATCCTTGCTACAGAAAAGTTGGTTATTATGATTAACGATGTCAGCCCAACCAATTATGAACACGCTTCAAAACGTAGGTTTGAGTAGTTTAACGGTTACGGACTATGAGACCTTGGATATTGAGATGGCTGAACTTGAGAGCTTACGCATCCGTACGGAGCTAATGCTGGCTCTGCAGCGATACATCCAGGAGCGTCAGTGGTCTCCAGAGGAAGCTGCTAGAGCGTTTCGGCAATCATCCCCACGCATGCAGAATCTGATCAACGGTGAAATTAGCCGTTTTTCAATGGAAGATTTGATTCATTTGCTGACTAAGGCTGGACTGAAGATACAACTGTCAGTGCTAACGCCCTCTGTACTTTAGAAAGTTAACTGACTATCATTTTGCTTGCTGTTCGTGCTGCACAAAGATAAGAATCAAATCGGCGGTGCCAGCAGAGAGCTTTTAATAGTCATGTCATGAAAACGAAACATTGCAATCGGAGCAGCTGCGCGAGAACCTATAGTTCATAGGCTTTTGGGCAAGTAATGCGTTGCGGGTTTAATCTTGTTTTTACATTTTGAGTATTGCGTAAATGATACGTAATGTATCATGCTGGACTGTGTTTGGAGGTTAGGTGTCTCTTTCCGATACAGGCTTCTGAAGCGCCTTCCGTAGTGTTCAGAAAAATAACGTTATTCTTTCTCGAGTCAGCTGTGTAGTCCGTTGTCATTCCGAGAATTTATCAAAATGAAGATTTTTAATCATGACATCATGATGAGTACCCTAGATACTAGTGGGGGTATTCATCTTTTTTCAGGCAGAGCTCTGGGGCTCAGCTCACCTGGAGACAAGGTGCAGTTGCATGCGGACTTGGCTCAAGATTGGCCTCACGCACGGGATCACTACAATCGTATTGGCTTAGAGCACAGTGACGATATTATTTGGAATGTTGATTTTGAGGAATTGACTCAATACTCCTCTGAGCAGATATCGGTTTACTTTTTTGGCTATGCGTTTGACCATGATCAGGAGTCTGCACAGCGTCTACGACAGGTGGATAATGAGTGGTATCAGGCTGTTCGCTACATAAATTCCAAAAACAACTTTATGGAGCTGGCCCATAAGCTAGGTGTGGCTGTTCCCGGTACTCAATGTTTTAGCAACCGGGCTGAGCTGGGAAATCTTGAGGCATTTTCTTATCCTTGCTATATCAAGCTAGCTGTTTCTGATCACGGTGTGGGTATTGTCCGGTGTGCAGATTCTGCGGAATTGTTATCTGCCTCAGAACAGTTTCCTAAAGATAAGCCATTTCAGATTCAAACCGAGATTCATGCTTCGGCATTTCTGAATCTCCAATACCGGGTTACGTCCCAGGGGATAGAGCGAGCCTTGGTTTCTGAACAGATTTTGGATGGCTGTGTTCACGGTGGAAATCGCTATCCTACCAAACACCAGCCTTGGGATGTGGTTGAACCGATGGCGCAGTGGATGTATGAAAACGGTATGAAAGGCACCTTCGGCTTTGATGTGGCCGTTGTGGATGATCCTGAAGGACCGCGCTATCTGGCGATTGAGTGTAATCCTCGATTTAATGGGTCTTCGTATCCGACAGAACTGGCTGAGCGATTAGAGATTGATACTTGGTGTAGTGAGACATTGAGTACAGACTATCGACAGCTGGCAGATTTACCCATGGAGGGATTGGAGTTTGACCCAGTTACTAAAACAGGCGTTGTGTTGGTAAATTGGGGCACTGTTCAAGCTGGAAAGCTAACGGTTTTGTTGGCCGGTTCTGTGGAACAACAGGCTGAGTTGAGCCATCGTATACGACATCAGTGGAGTCGGCAAACGCTGGCGGTGGGATAGCTTCTGGTTCTATTAGTTCTATTAGTGAAGTTGTTCTCGGCCACTGGCAGCAAACTAGCGCTGCCAGTGGCCGCTCTAATCAATAGGTTGTTTCCGTTGTAAAAAACCGGTCAAAAGTGCCAGGGCAAATGCTCCTAAGATGGCAAATACCAACAACAGTTTGCCGCCTTCTAGCAGGCCAGCCCCCAGGGCTACGATGGGTGGGTTGGAAACAGCAATGCTAAGGAAAAGGGCCGGGAGAAAACGTAGCCAGGCGGCTTTGGTCAGACCCACACCATAGGCAACAAAGTCGAAAAAACCGGTCATCAAAAAGGCTGTCAT
>NZ_JADEXP010000619.1 GCF_015207065.1 Leptolyngbya cf. ectocarpi LEGE 11479
TCTTTTCCATGGCCTCCTACAAACGTCGCAAACTCAATCAGCATCTGATTGACAGGTTTATTCGAAACTTAGACTTAGACGAGACTTTGATTAAATCACATCCCAACTTTCCAAGTCTTTGTGACTACGGGGTTCTAGTCTCCTAATTCTGTCCGGAGTATTGATTTGATGAACCTTAGCTCTGCACTCAGGAATAATGGAGCGACAAGCTGTGTTGTTACTTAGATTATTAGGATCTGGCTAAACAGCAATACCTACGCAACAACACTATGAACCATCGATTTGCTCTACGCTTGGTGACAAACCTGACAGTTTGGTTGCTGACTTTATCCTGTGTGGGTATTGTGCTGTGGGTGATTGATGAGTTTTTGGGCTGGGATATTTTACCCGATGCTCTATCGCTTTTAGTACGTGCCCTGTTAGTCGCTGGCGGGATTATTGCCCTGGTGCTGGTGGTGATGAATGTAGTGCTCAGCTTGGCTCTGCTAGCAGAAGCAAACGCCAGCCGTGCTAGGCTACCGAACTATTCTATTTCAAGACGGTTTACACGACGCGTAGGTCGAACAATTGTTGGTGGAGTTTTGGCTATTGCTCTACTGTTGGGTGGCCTACAGGGCATCAATCAGCTGAGATTGCAGGCAGCTACTCGCGCTGACAGAGTCGAGTTTAGCCAGATGCAAGATGATATGGATGTTGCTATGGAGCAGGTGGTTAAGCTGTTCTCTCCACCACTGTTGGAGGCGTTAGAAAGTAATACCCTTGAGCAACAAGGACAGCTGGGTAATCTCAAAAAGCTGTTGCAATCAATTTCGTCCTCGTTTCCTCACAATCCTGCCGTAGCGATTTTAATCCCTTCCACTGAGCCGCCTTTCAAATACGCGCGTATTGAACAGGAAACCATTACCTCAGATAGTAAGGGCACGTTAGGACTATCGCCAAAGCTATATCTTGACTTTCCTACCCAGACAGAAGCTCAGATTGTTGAACAGCTGTTGGCGGGGCAGCACCCTCAAGTTAAAGGAGAGATTAATGGTGACTTGATCCGGACGGATATACCTAGCTCATGGGGCATACTCCAGCAACGCGGTCAGGCTATCGCCATCGTGTATTTAGAATCTACTCAGTCTGGTGACTTTTATCAACAATTCTTCCACCATGATGGACCGGCTCAACTAATTAGCAACTGAGAAATAGAGATCTAATTGTCTTCAAGATAGTCTTAGGTTCTGCTCAGTCCTCTGCTAGAGACTTCGAGGAGATGAATTCTATTACTTTCTTGTGTTAGTAGACGATTCTAGCCACCCATGAAACCGATCTACCTGTTATTTTTTTAACAAATAACTTTAAATGAAACGCTATTTGTTGCTCCAGATATTCACGATAGACCTATCGGTTATCTATCAAATATTCATAGCAATACTCCGGACAGAATTAGGAGACTAGCACCCCATAGTCACAAAGACTTGGAAAGTTGGGATGTGATTTAATCAAAGTCTCGTCTAAGTCTAAGTTTCGAATAAACCTGTCAATCAGATGCT